>JANLPN010000179.1:0-26994 GCA_031367285.1 Betaproteobacteria bacterium
CGCGCAGGGGCAGGAGGAGGCGTTGACCGTCGGGCAGTTCCAACTGATATGTGTTTTCGTGCAGCGGCCGTGACGCGTGTTTTCTCGCGACCTGTTGCTGGAACATACCCGGCGCCGCGAGGCCGGCCCCTTCGACCGCACGATCGACGTGCAGGTAGGCCGCCTGCGCAAGAAGCTGGAGCTTGACGCGGAAGACCCGCGGATCATCAAGTCGGTGCGCGGGGCCGGCTACATCCTGGTGCCGCCCGTGAGCGGCGGCTGATGACCACGCCGCCGCCTGATGGGACAACGCCGGGCCGTCCCAAATTTTCTCGCACCACCTCGGGGGGCGATCTCGCGCCCTTGCTGCCTGCGGGCATTGACGAGCGCAGCGTATTCCGCTCGCTGTTTATTGCCTACCCAGACGCGCTACTGCTGGTGGACCAGGGCGGCCACATTGTGCTGGCCAATGCCGAGGCTGCAAGCCTTCTGGGCTACGCGGTGGAAGAATTGGCGGGCATGAACGTCGATGCGCTGGTGCCCGACGCCATCCGTCCGCGCCATGCGTCCTACCGCGAGGCTTATGGCCGGGCGCCGCGCACCCGGCCCATGGGCGCGCAGATGGAGCTGGTGGCCAAGCGCCGGGACGGCAGCGAGGTGGTTGTTGAAATCGCGCTCAGTCCGCTGCAAAACCATGGGCTCCCTTTTGTCGTGGCGGCGATTCGTGACATCGGTGCCTTCCCGCGCGTCAAGCAGGCGCTAAAGCGGGCCCGCTACAGCGAACACCTGGCGCAATTGGGCCGGCTCGCCGTGGACGCGAAGGACCCCCAAACGCTGCTGGAGCATGCCCCGGCGATTGCCGCCGACGCGCTGCAGGTCGAGGTTGCGACGGTGTTTGTGCTGGAGAACAATCTGCTGGAGTTTCGCGTTGCCCAGGGCGTCGGCTGGATCGAGGGCGAGGCCGACGGTTCGCGGGTACCCAACCGCCGCGACACTCCGCCCGGCTTTGTACTGGAACAGGGACGGCCGGTGATCGTGGCCGACTACCAGACCGAGCGGCGTTTTGAGGTGCCACGGTCCTACCTGGAGGCAGGCTTGCGCAGTGCGCTGCTGGTGCCGTTGTCGGACCGTGGCCGGATGGTGGGTGTGCTGGCCGTGCGTACCCGCGAGGCCAGGCGCTTCGGCGACGACGAGGTGGGTTTCCTGCAATCGCTGTCCAACCTGCTTGCAACCAGTCTGCAGCGGGCACAGTCCGAGGAAGCACTCAGCCATGCCCAGCGCCTTGAAAGTGTTGGCCAGTTGACCGGCGGCATCGCACACGACTTCAACAACCTGCTCACCGTGATACAGGGCAGTCTGCAGGTGCTGGAGGAACTGCCGGCGCTGGCCAACGACGCCTGGGGCCAGCATCTGGTGGCGTCGGCCGCGCGCGCCACCAAGCGCGGCGCCGAACTCACCAGCAAGCTGCTCGCCTTCTCCAGGCGGCAGGTGCTGCAGCCGACGCCGGTGGACGTGGGCCTGTTGCTGAACTCCCTGGCCGACATGCTGCGCAGAACGCTGGACCAGCGGATCCGCATTGAAGTCGGCATGCCACTGGCTTGCCCGCTGGCGCTGGCCGATCCGGGGCAGCTGGAGTCGGCGTTGTTGAACATCGCCATCAACGCACGCGATGCCATGCCCGAAGGCGGAACCCTGCGTTTTAGTGCCATGGCTTGCGGCGCCTTGCCCGCTGAAGTCCGCAACCAGTCGGACGGGGCCGGCATGCCGGACAACCCGTTTGTCGCCATCTCGGTCACGGATACCGGCGCCGGCATGCCTGAAGAGGTCATGGAGCGCGCCTTCGAGCCGTTTTTTACCACCAAGGAAGCCGGGCGCGGAACCGGTCTGGGC
This sequence comes from Betaproteobacteria bacterium, assembly GCA_031367285.1. Taxonomy (GTDB): domain Bacteria; phylum Pseudomonadota; class Gammaproteobacteria; order Burkholderiales; family Burkholderiaceae_C; genus CAISIP01. Next base: position 1,870 of record JANLPN010000179.1, read on the forward strand.
CTGAGCACCGTCTACGGTTTTGTCAAACAGTCCAGCGGTGCCATTGCGCTGGCCAGTAAACCGGGCGCGGGCACCACGGTAACGATGTATCTCCCCCGGTCCGCCCAAGGCGCCGCCGTGCCCGTTGCGCCCGCCACCGACAGCGCTGGCGGCGAGGCGTTGCCCAAGGGCTTGAAGGTGCTGCTGGTGGAGGATGACTCCGAAGTTCGCTCGGTGGTGCGCAACTTCCTGGATGTGCTCGGATGCAAGGTGAGCGTAGCGGCCAGTGGCGAGCAGGCCTTGCTGGCCCTGGGGCCTGATGCGGAGTTTGACCTGCTGCTGACCGACGTTGCCCTGGGTGCGGGCATGCGGGGCACGGAGTTGGCCGCACAGGTAAAAAAGCGTTTTCCGCGCATGGCGATGTTGCTCATGTCGGGCTTCTCGTCGGATCTGCTCGACGCGGACCGCGGGTCGCCGCCGTTTATCGAACTGCTGCGCAAGCCGTTTACCCGCGAGGAATTGACCCAGGCCGTCGCCCGCGCCGTCGCTTCTGCGTAACGCTCGCCCGTGACTATTGGGTCCTGGCTGCGGGGGCCAGACACTGCTGGACAAAGGCGGACAACGCTTCTATGTCCGGTATCAACAGATCCCGGCCGCCCTTGGTTGCAAACGCAATCACTTTTTCGCGCGCCAACCTGGACAAGGCGCGACTCACGGTTTCCAGCGTCATGCCCAGGTAGTTGCCAATCTCGGCACGCGTCATGCGCAGTGTGATCTGGTCGGCACGGATACCGCGCAATATGAGCGACTCGGCCCAGAAACGCAGGAAGTCCGCTACGCGCGCGTTGGCGGGCAAGGTGCACACCGACATCAACGCATTGCGGTCATGGGCAATCACGCGGCTCATTGCTTCATGCAGTATCGTCAGCAGCATCGGGCAAGCGGTGCAGGCCTGGATCAGCGCTTCGTAGGGCAGGGACCAGACTTCACCGGTATCCATCGCAACCGTGTCACACGCGTACTGGCCGTGGGCGATACCGTCGAAGCCGAGCCAGTCGCCGCGAAATTTGAGACCTACGACCTGCTCGCGCCCGTCAGCCGACAAACTGACAATCTTGAAAAAGCCCGAATTCACGATATACAGATTGCCGAACTTTTCGCCGGCCCGGTAGACCACGTCGCCCGCATGCACCAGGCTGCGTTTCGGGGCCAGCACGTCGCCCAGCAGCTTCAGCGTGCCGGCGATGTCCTGGCGGGCACGCCGGTCGGCGCCTGCGTCGGCGCTGGACACATACTTGGGAGCGGGCAACGGCCGGCGGACAAATGGCGGGGCGACAAGGGTGGCGGTAGCGGGCATTGGGGGCTCCTTGGTGGTTGATGGAGTGAATGCTAGAAAGCGCCCGATAACCCGGTAACAACGGCCTGTCGCAATCGGTAACGCTGTGTCACTGCTTTATGTCCGCTGCGTAACAGCACCGGTTCCGCGCCTCGCATTGATGCATGTCAAGCCCATCGCGGGCCGTCTCGCTAAGCTGGTGCGGCACGGTGCAGGAGCCAGCTCTTGCACCAACAACCTCATGCACCTACTTCCCGAACACCGCGGCGTCTTGTCGTTGGACCATCTCTCGTCGCCGCGCGACATGGCCCTGGTGCTGGACAACGCCCGCCGACTGCAGCGGATGGCCCGGGCGGGGGACATCCAGCCACTGCTGCGCGGCAAGAAGCTTGGATTGCTGTGCGAGGACGACACCGAGCCCCAGGCAACACTGTTTCGCCGTGCTGCGGTGCAGCTGGGCGCGCATGTAGCCCACATCCGGCCAAGCCTGGCCGGATTGCGCACGCCCGAGGATGTGCAGCACACCGCCCACATGCTGGGCCGCTTGTACGACGCATTGGAATGCCAGGGCATGGCAAGCGCCGTAGTGCGCCAACTGCGACGCGCCGCCGGTATACCGGTGTACGACGGTATCGCGTCGCCGGATCACCCGACGGCAGCACTCGCCGGGTCGCTGGCTGACGACGGCCCGGCAGCCGACTGCCGCTGTTTTGTGCTGCAGGCGGCCCTGCTGCAGACCACGGCCAACCTGTGGGCATGAACATCCGGCATGCAACCGGTCGTACGAGGCACAGATGCAACTTCCTAAATCTCCCGCGGGTATCCAGGGCCTGGATGAATTGACGGGCGTTCGCGGTGAGAACACGGTGCTGCGCCTGCGACTGGCGCAGCTTGAAGAAGCCTTGTGCGCTTTGGGCCAGGTCATCGGAGTGGCGGTTCAAACCTGTTTCGCGCCCGGGGGGCACGACACCCTGTCGGGTCTGCTGGCCAATCAGCGGGGCACGGGCGGGGTCGCCAAGCGCGGCGCCGAACCGGACCTTCTGACCGGGACCGGGCTGCGTGTGCCCGCCTTGCTGTCGGTCAGCCGGCTGCAGGTAGATGGGCTGCCTGACGCGATCTGCATGGTAGCCACCGATCTGACCCGGCAAAAATGGGGTGACGCGGCATTCCAGGCGCGCCAGACCCTGCTCAACGTGATCGAGGGGCAAAGACTGACCGAGGAAAACCTGAACCAGACCGTGACCGCGCTGCGCCTGCGCGACAACGCGCTGGGTGCGATATCGCAAGGTGTGCTGATTTCCGATGCACGGCGGTGTACCACCTATGTCAACCAGGCATGGCAGGAAATTTCCGGTTACACGTCCGCTGAAATGGCCGGGCGCTCCTGCGCCATGCTGCAAGGGCCGGGCACGGACCCCGAGGCGCTGACAGGCCTGCGGCAAGCCCTCGATGCGGCGCTGCCCTTCCATGGAGAACTGTTGAACTACCGCAAGGACGGCAGCGCATTCTGGAACGAGCTGTCGGTCACGCCGGTGTTTGACGCCGAGGGCGCGTTGACCCAGTTCGTCGGTGTGATGCGCGACGTCAGCGTCCGCAGGCAGGCCGATGCCCAATTGCTGCTCTCGGCCAAGGTGTTCGAACAAAGCAGCGAAGGCTTCATGATTACCGACGCCCGGCGCAACATCGTCAAGGTGAACCCGGCCTTCACGGCCATTTGCGGCTTCACCGAGATCGAAGCCCTGGGGCACAACCCCCGCATGCTGAGTTCGGGCCGGCACGACGCGGCGTTCTACCAGGCCATGTGGGCGGAGATCGGGAGTCGGGGCCGCTGGCAGGGCGAGGTCTGGAACCGCCGCAGGGACGGCACCGTCTACCCGCAGTGGATGTCCACCACCCGCGTCACCGATGCGTCGGGCCAGGTGACGCATTACATTGCGTCCTTCAGCGACATTACCCTGCGCAAGGAAGCCGAAGCGAAGATTCAGCGCCTGGCCCATTTCGATCCGCTGACCGGGCTGCCCAACCGGGCCTTGCTGGGTGATCGCGCCACGCAGGCATTGCGCATCGCGCTCCGCAACAATGAACCCGCGGCACTGATGTTCATCGACCTGGACCACTTCAAACACGTCAACGACTCGCTCGGCCATGCGGTCGGTGACCGCCTGCTGGTGGCCCTGGCGGCGCGTTTCAAGGAGGCGCTGCGGGACCAGGACACCCTGTCCCGCATAGGCGGCGATGAATTCGTACTGCTCCTGCCCGACACCGATGCGCCCGCCGCCGCGCATGTGGCCGACAAACTGTTGCAGTTGTCGCAACAGCCGTACCAGATCGATCAACACGAGTTGTCCATCACGCCGTCCATCGGCATCGCGATCTACCCGCTTGACGGCCCGGATTTCGACGCGCTCGCCAAAAGCGCCGATGCCGCCATGTACCGCGCCAAACAGGGAGGGCGCAACGCGTTCTGCTTCTAGACCACCGGCATAGAGGCAAAATCGTCACGCGTACCGCTGATGGAAAACGGGCCGCGGCGAACCACAACGCGCCCGCGGTCAGCTAGCTCTTGCCGTGGGTGTGCTGGAGGGCGCGGTGCTGCCGCAGTTCCTGATCGAGGCCCCGCGGCATGCCTAGTGGCCGCCGTCCTTGAATTGGCGCATGGGATTGATTCAGATCAAACCGTTCAACCGGGCGCTGGCCGTACAGTCGGGTTATGGCCCGATGGAACAAGCGTGCACACCTGATTACCCGACGCGGATTGTTGTATTCGCTCGTGTTGTGCATGCTGATCCTGGTGTTGGGTGGCATCGGATTCTGGATACTTGAACCGCGCACCGAGACCCTCGCTGACGGGCTCTGGCTGGCATTTACGACCGCGGCCACGGTCGGTTACGGCGACATTATTCCCAGCACCCACGCCTCACGCGCATTCTCCGTCGTTGTCGTTTTGCTGGGGCTCGCGGTGTTGTCGCTGGTGACCGCTTCGGTGGCTGCCATGTTTGTCGAAACTGAAGAGCGCCAGATCGAGCGTGACGTGATGCAGGAGATCGGAGCACTGCGCGCCGAAGTGCGTCTATTGCGCGACGACGTGTGTTCAGCCAGCAGGCGCCGCGATCCCGATGCCTGACTTCGCGCGCGACGTTTACTTGAGCTTGCCCAGCGCGACACGGAATTCCTCCAGCCGGGCTTCGTAGGCCTCGGCTTCGCCGTAGTTCAGGAAGCGGTTGTAGCGCGAGTGTGTGCCCAGGATTTTGCGGGCGTGTTTGATCGGGCAGAAATACTGTTCGGTGCGGGCCAGGATCTCGGCCATGTAGCCCATCAGTCCGTTGCCGTATTCGCAGTAGGTGCAGTGGAACTTCTCGATCCAGTTCAGATAAGCCAGGTGGTGCCGGTCAAACACCAGGTAGTCGCCGCGCCGCACCTTGGTGATGCCGTAGATCGGGAAACAGGCCCACTGGTAGAAGCTCACGCAGGCGTCCAGCAAAAGCAGCGGAATCAACATGCCGTAAATCAGCGGCCCGGTGATCAGGTTCTGCGGCCGGTTGGTCACCAGCCAGCGGAAGAAGCTGGTCTTGAGCTTGCGGTGCGCTTGCCGCACGGAGCGCTCGAATTCGATGCGTTTGCCCTTGATCTGGAAGAACATCCGGCTCTCCTGGTCGTGCACCGCTTTGCGCAGGTCGTCTTCGAGCGCGGCCATCTGTTGCAGTATCTGGTTGATTCGGTCATTCATGGCGGATGAGCATACGCCCATGGGTGTGACGTTCCTACGCAGCGCAAGCATGCCCCGATCAGGAGCTTTGTGCGCCGTCGCACAGACGATCTGCTTGCAATGTCCTATACAACGGACAGGCGGCAAATTTGCCGACAACCCCATGACCAACGCTCATAACCAACTTTGCGGAAACCTGGATGCGCCCGGCAGGCGCGGTTTGGACTGCCGGCGCATCCTGGTAAGGGCCTTTGTGGCGCTTGCGATGGCCGTATCGGCGTGTTCGGCGCAGTCGCCTCAGCGCGCCGCAGCCATTTCACACCAGGCCCCGCTGGGTGTTTGGGAATATCCCGCATCCGAGTTCCCGACCATGTGTATTGCCTTCCTGCCCGACGGCGAATTGCGGTTTCGGGGCGGCTTTCTGTTCTTTAACCCCGGGCGCTGGGAGGGTAACGGCAATGACGGAACGGTACGGATGACGTTGGGTGGCGCCTCGCCCTTCCCGTTCAGGGCCCCGAGAGAGCAGCTTGCCCACCGCGTGGGCACCATGGTGAGCGCCATCCCCGATCAGCGTGTGTTGGTATACCGCTTGAGCGCCGACACCACATCGCTGGAGTTCGGGGGTTTCATCTTTTATCGAAAGGCCGCCTGTACGGCTCGTTAGTGCCTGTTCCAGGGTGCCGCCGTGCTGGCGTCCAGAGCCCACCACTGGTTGACCGGCGTTCGCGACCAAGTCATGACAAAAACCCTGACCCAGTGGTTCAGCAGCTTCCTGCGCCGGCGCCGCGTGTCGCGGCACTTTGGCCGCCACCCGCTGGTGCTTGCCGGCCATGGTCCGGCGCCGGCCGTGCCGGACCATCTGGCCGGCGATCTGCTGCAGGTGGCGCGGGATGAACCTGCGGCCGCCCTGGCGCGCCTGGGCTCGCAGGAAAGCGGGCTGACCCAGGCCGAAGCAAAAAAACGCCTGGCCCGCAACGGCCCGAACGAGGTGGCGCATGAGAAGCCACTGCCCTGGTGGCTGCATCTGTGGCATTGCTACAAGAACCCGTTCAACCTGCTGCTGACCGTGCTGGCGGTCGTGTCCTACCTGGGCGCCGACGCCAAGGCCACCACCGTGATTGCCGTGATGGTGGCCCTGAGCACCCTGATACGTTTTGTACAGGAGCGCCGCTCGCACCGCGCCGCCGAGAGCCTGCGCGCCATGGTCACCAACCGGGCCACCGTTTTGCGGCCTGGCGACGGCGCACCCGTGGCCGGTACCGCCATTTCGCCCACGCGGCAGGAGATCCCCATCCGCAATCTGGTCAAGGGCGATGTGGTCGCTCTGTCGGCGGGCGACATGATCCCGGCGGACTGCCGCGTGCTGGCGGCGCGCGACCTTTTTATTGCCCAGGCGGCGATCACCGGCGAATCGGTGCCGGTGGAGAAGTTTGCCGCGCGGCGCGGTGACAGCACGGTGGCGCTGGAGCAGAGCAACCTGGTGTTCATGGGCACCAACGTCGTGTCCGGCTCGGCCACCGCGCTGGTCGTGGCCACCGGCAACGGCACCTACTTCGGTACCCTGGCTTCCAAAGTGACCGATGCCGACCCCGAAACCAACGCGTTCCAGGCCGGCGTCAACAGCGTGAGCTGGCTGCTGATCCGGTTTGCACTGGTGATGGTGCCCATCGTGTTGCTGGTCAACGGTTTCACCAAGGGCGACTGGACCGAGGCGGTCCTGTTTGCGTTGTCGGTGGCGGTGGGCCTGACACCCGAGATGCTGCCGATGATCGTGACGGCCACGCTGGCCAAAGGCGCGGTATTGTTGTCGCGCAAAAAGGTGGTGGTCAAACGGCTGGACGCGATCCAGAACTTCGGCGCCATGGACGTGTTGTGCACCGACAAGACCGGTACGCTGACACAGGACCGCATAGCACTGGCGCGCCAGACCGATGCCTTTGGCCTGCCGTCGGACGAGGTGCTGAACTTCGCGTTCCTGAACAGCTACTACCAGACCGGCCTCAAGAACCTGCTGGACCGCGCCGTGCTTGAACACGTGGAGTTGCCGACCGAGCTCAAGCTCAAGCAGGACTACCGCAAGATCGACGAGCTGCCGTTCGATTTTGCGCGCCGCCGGATGTCGGTGGTGGTGTCGGAGCGCGACGAACACCACGAGCTGGTCTGCAAGGGCGCGGTGGAAGAGGTGCTGGCGGTGTGTACGCGTGTGCGCAACGGCAACGGTGCCGGCGCGCAGGATGCGCCACTCGATGCCGCGATGTTGGCGCGGGTGCAGCAGGTTGCGCACACCCTGGGCGAGGAAGGCCTGCGTGTGGTGGCGGTGGCGATGAAGGAGCTGCCCCCCAGCCAGGACGTTTATTCGGTCGCCGACGAGGCCGGGCTTACGCTGATCGGTTACATCGCCTTCCTCGACCCGCCCAAGGATTCGGCGGCACCGGCGCTCAAGGCCCTGGCCGCGCATGGCATCCGGGTCAAGGTGCTGACCGGCGACAACGAACTGGTCACCGCGCGGGTATGCAAACAGGTCGGCTTGCCGGCATCCACCGTGCTGCTCGGCGTGCAGGTCGAGCCCATGGACGAAACGGCATTGAAGCTGGCGGTGGAGCAGAACCAGGTTTTTGCGAAGCTTACGCCGCTGCACAAGGAACGCATCGTGCACGCTTTGCGCGCCAACGGCCACGTGGTCGGCTTCATGGGCGACGGCATCAACGACGCGCCGGCCCTGCGCGCGGCCGACATCGGCATCTCGGTCGATTCGGCGGTGGATATCGCCAAGGAGGCGGCCGACATCATCCTGCTGGAGAAAAGCCTCATGGTGCTGGACGACGGCGTGATCGAGGGCCGTACCACCTTCTGCAACATGCTCAAGTACATACGCATGACGGCCAGCTCCAACTTCGGCAATGTGTTGTCGGTGCTGGTGGCCAGTGTGTTCCTGCCGTTTCTGCCCATGCTGCCGCTGCAGTTGCTGCTGCAGAACCTGCTCTACGATATTTCGCAGACCGGTATCCCGTTCGACAACGTGGACGCGGAACTGGTCAACAAGCCGCTGCAGTGGAACCCGGCCGGCATTGGCCGCTTCATGGTGTTCTTCGGGCCCATCAGCTCGGTGTTCGACATTGCCACCTTCGCCCTGATGTGGTGGGTGTTTGGCGCCAACACGGTGGCGGAGCAACGTCTGTTCCAGTCGGGCTGGTTTGTCGTGGGCCTGCTGACCCAGACACTGGTGGTGCACATGATCCGCACCCCCAGGCTGCCATTCGTGCAGAGCCGCGCGGCGGCGCCCTTGATGGTGATGACGCTGGCCATCATGGCCGTGGGCATCTTCCTGCCCATGGGTCCGCTGGCCGACTACTTCAAGCTGCAGGCACTGCCATTGGCGTATTTCGCGTGGCTGGCGGGCATTCTGCTGGGCTACTGCGTGTTGACCACCGCCATGAAACGTTTCTACATCCGGCGCTTCGGCTGGTTATAAGCGGCACGACCGCGGCCGACCGCGCCAGAGTGCTGCGCCCGGCCAGCGCTGCCGCACGCCATTGGGAACCTCGTTGGACAGGCTGGGTACGCCAGCGCACAGACGCGGCAACCCGGCGACCGCATTGTCGGGGCAGTGGCTGTGGCTTGCGCTTGATCAAACGCCGGCGCCGCCCGTGATCCAACAATGCATTTTGACTGACACCGGAGAAAACCATGCCTTACCAAAGCATCAACCCCAACGACGGCAAGCTGCTGGAGAGTTTTGAGCATTTCAGCAGTGCGCGGCTGGAGGCGTCGCTGGCGAAGGCCGAGTCCTGCTTTCAGACCTGGAAACATACCAGCTACGCCGAACGCGCGGCAATGCTCAACAAGGCCTCCGCGCTGATGCTGGCGGACGTGGACCACTTTGCCAAGCTTGCCACGCTGGAGATGGGAAAACGTATCAACGAAGCGCGCGGTGAAGTCAAATTCAGCGCTGAAATCCTGGCGTATTACGCCAAAAACGCGGAGTCCTTTCTGGCGCCGGCCAAGCTTAGTCCCAAGGTAGGTGAAGCACACATGGAGAGCAGCCCGTTGGGCGTACTGTTTTGCGTGGAGCCCTGGAACTTTCCCTACTACCAGCTGGCGCGGGTGGTCGGCCCGCAGCTGATGGCGGGTAATGTGCTGGTGGTCAAACACGCCGGCTGTGTGCCGCAATGCGCAATCGCTTTCGAGCAACTTCTGCTGGACGCGGGCGCGCCCAAGGGGGCCTATACCAACCTGCTGATCTCGCACGAACAATCGGACCAGGTCATCGACGACCCGCGTATCAAAGGCGTGGCCCTGACCGGCAGCGTCGCGGCCGGGAAAAGTGTCGCGGCGCGGGCCGGGCAGAACCTCAAGAAAACATCCATGGAGCTGGGCGGCAGTGATGCCTTCATCGTGCTGGACGACGCCGATCTCGACAAGACGGTCCCCTGGGCGGTCTGGGGGCGCATGTACAACGGTGGGCAAACCTGCTGCGCCGCCAAACGCTTCATCGTGCTCGATTCGATTGCCGACCAGTTCCTCACCAAGTTCGAGGCTGCGCTGGAGGCCTTGACACCAGGGGATCCAATGGACGAGAAAACCACCCATGGTCCCCTGTCTACCGAGGACGCGCTGGTGCAACTGCTGAGGCAGGTCGACGACGCGGTGGCCAGGGGCGCCAAGCTGCTGATGGGTGGCCAGCGCATCAATCGGCCCGGCTCTTTCATGCAGACCACGATCCTGACCGACATCCAACGCGGCAACCCCGCTTTCCGCGACGAGTTCTTCGGACCGGTGGTCTCGTTCTACCGCGTGAAAACTGAAGCCGAGGCGATTGCGCTGGCCAACGACTCCGACTTTGGCCTGGGTGGTTCGGTATGGACGAAGGACGAGGCGCGCGGCAAACGCGTGGCCAGCCAGGTCGATACCGGGATGATGTTCGTGAACAACCTCGACTGGGCCGACGCCGAACTGCCATTTGGCGGCATCAAGTACTCCGGTTACGGGCGCGAGCTGGGCAATATGGGCATCCAGGAGTTCGTCAACAAGAAGCTGGTGCGCACGGCGACCCTACATGCGCCGGAACTGGCGCCATGAGCCTTGCGCTCGCGCCCGAACTGCTGCAGCGGATAGACGCCTACTGGCGCGCCGCCAACTACCTGTCGGTGGGCCAGATGTACCTGGCCGACAACCCGCTGCTAAAGCGGCCGCTGGCACTTGCCGACGTCAAGCGCATGTTGCTCGGGCACTGGGGTACCACGCCTGGGCAGAACTTCATCTACGTGCATCTGAACCGGGCCATCCGTCAGTACGACCTGGACATGGTCTATGTGTCCGGCCCCGGCCACGGCGGCCCGGCAGTGGTGGCCAACACCTACCTGGAAGGCAGCTACAGCGAGGTGTATCCCAACATCAGCCAGGACGAAGCCGGGCTGCAGAAGCTGTTCCTGCAGTTCTCGTTTCCGGGTGGTATACCCAGCCACGCCTCGCCCGAGACGCCGGGTTCCATCCACGAGGGTGGCGAGCTGGGATATTCGCTCAGCCATGCGTTTGGCGCCGTGTTCGACAACCCTGACCTGATCGTCGCTTGCGTGGTGGGCGACGGTGAGGCCGAGACCGGGCCACTGGCCACGGCCTGGCATTCGAACAAGTTCCTGGACGCCGCCACCGACGGCGCCGTGTTGCCCATCCTGCACTTGAACGGCTACAAGATCGCCAACCCGACCGTGCTGGCCCGCATCACCCACGAAGAGCTGGACCAGCTGTTGCGCGGCTACGGCTGGACGCCTTATTTCGTGGAGGGCCACGAGCCGGCGCTGATGCACCAGGCGATGGCGCAGGCGCTCGACGCCGCGGTGCTGCAGATCAAGGCGATACAGCTCGACGCCCGTGCCCACGGCAATACCAGCCGGCCGCGCTGGCCGATGATTGTGCTGCGTTCGCCCAAGGGCTGGACCGGCCCCAAGCTGGTGGATGGGCGGCAGATAGAAGGCACGTTTCGCGCGCACCAAGTGCCGCTGTCCGACCCCGTGGCCCATCCCGAGCACCTGCTGTTGCTGGAGCAATGGCTAAAAAGCTACCGGCCCGAAGAGCTGTTTGATGCGCAGGGTCGCCTGATGCCGGAGCTGGTCGCGCTGGCGCCCCAGGGCACGCGGCGCATGGGGAGCAACCCGCACGCAAACGGCGGCATGTTGCTGCGTGATCTGCGCCTGCCGGATTTCCGCGCCTACGCGGTGGAGGTGGCAACACCGGGCGAGCGTGGCATCGGCGACACCCATGTGCTGGGGCGTTTGCTGCGCGACGTGGCAACCCTCAACGCAGCGCAGCGCAACTTCCGGGTCTTTGGCCCGGACGAAACGCTCTCGAACGGGCTGGAGGCCCTGTTTGAAGTCACCCAGCGCCAGTGGGTCGCGGCAACCGAGCCGGACGACGAATTTTTGGCGCCCACCGGGCGCGTGATGGAGATGCTCAGCGAGCACCAGTGCCAAGGCTGGCTGGAGGGTTATCTGCTCACCGGCCGCCACGGACTGTTCAACTGCTACGAGGCCTTTATCCACATCGTCGATTCGATGTTCAACCAGCATGCCAAGTGGCTCAAGGTCACGGCGCATCTGCCGTGGCGGCGGCCGATTGCATCGCTCAACTACCTGCTGGCGTCCCACGTCTGGCGGCAGGACCACAACGGCTTTACGCACCAGGACCCGGGTTTCCTGGATGTGGTGGTGAACAAAAAGGCCGGCGTGGTGCGGGTCTACCTGCCGCCCGACGCCAACTGCCTGCTCTCGGTGATGGACCATTGCCTGCGCAGCCGCAACTACGTCAACGTGGTGGTTGCGGGCAAACACCCGGCGCCGCAATGGCTCACCATGGACGCGGCCGAGCGCCACTGCACGGCGGGTGCCGGCATCTGGCAGTGGGCCAGCAACGACCAGGGCCGGGAAACCGACGTGGTCATGGCCTGCTGCGGCGACGTGCCCACGCTGGAGACGCTGGCCGCCGTGTCCATCCTGCGCGCGCAGCTGCCGCAGCTCAAGGTGCGGGTCGTCAACGTGGTGGACCTGATGCGCCTGCAGCCGCATTCCGAACACCCGCACGGCCTGAGCGACCGCGATTTCGACGAGCTGTTCACCAAAGACAAACCGGTCATCTTCGCCTTCCATGCCTACCCGGCGCTGATCCACAAGCTGACCTACCGGCGCGCCAACCACGCCAACGTCCATGTGCGTGGCTACAAGGAAGAAGGCACCATCACCACGCCGTTCGACATGACGGTGCTCAACGACCTGGACCGTTTCCATCTGGTGATGGACGTGGTGGACCGGGTGCCGGGGACCGGGGAGGCCGGCCTGTACCTCAAGCAGCGACTCCAGCAAAAGCTGTTCGAACACCGGCAATACATCAACCGCCATGGCGAGGACATGCCCGAGATCCGCAACTGGAAGTGGGGCGACGCGCCATGAATGAAGCGGCACTGGTGGACATTGCGGCGGCCCTGGTGGCCGGCGGCAAAGGGATCTTGGCGATGGACGAAAGCACCGCCACCTGCAACCAGCGCTTCGCCAGCCTGGGGATTCCCCAGACCGTGGAGGCCAGGCGTGCCTGGCGCGAGCTGATAGTGGGCACACCCGGCCTGGGTGAAGCCATCAGCGGGGTGATCCTGTTTGACGAGACGCTGCACCAGGCCACGCGCGCTGGCACCCCTTTCGGGGACGCCGTGGTGCGTGCAGGAATGCTGGTGGGCATCAAGGTGGACGGCGGCGCAAGGGATTTGGCGGGCCATCCCGGCGAAAAAATCACCGAAGGCTTGGACGGCTTGCGTGGGCGGCTTGCGGCGTACTTCCAGCTGGGGGCGCGGTTTGCCAAATGGCGTGCGGTAATCACGGTGGCCGATGGCCTTCCCAGCCTGGCGTGTATCGAGGCCAATGCCCATGCCCTGGCCCGTTACGCCGCGTTGTGCCAGGAAGCGGGGCTGGTGCCCATGGTCGAGCCCGAAGTGCTGATGGACGGCGCACACACCATGGAGCGCTGTGGCGAGGTAACGCAGCAGGTGCTGCGAACCGTGGTGCGCGAGTTGTGCACCCACGGCGTGTTGCTCGAAGCCGTGCTCCTCAAGCCCAATATGGTGTTGCCCGGGCTGCACTGCAACCAGCAGGTGTCGGCGCAGCAGGTTGCCCAAGCCACGCTGCGCTGCCTGTTGCGAACCGTGCCGGCCGCGGTGGCGGGCATAACCTTCCTGTCGGGTGGTCAATCCGGCGAACTGGCGTCGGCCCGTCTGAACGCCATGAACTCCGGCCTCGATGCGGACCCCCCGTGGCCCCTGTCGTTTTCGTTTGCGCGCGCCATCCAGCAACCGGCCCAGGAAATCTGGCGTGGGCAGGCTGCCAACTTGGAGCGTGCGCAGCTAGCGCTGCGCCATCGCGCTGCCTGCAACCGCGCCGCGCGCGCCGGGCAGTACACCGCCAGCATGGAGAGCGCCCGCCAGACATCCAGCGCGTTCGATCCCAGGCGCATTTGACCGACGCGCCAGTGCTTTGCAGCAGGTCTCTGTCCTGAATTTCGCGCCTCGGGGCAACGGGTACGTCGAGCACGACGGACGCACTTCCGTCGGCGTGTTTCTGAGCCACGAATTGCCGCTCCGGCCAGTGGCCATCCGTTGTCGCAAATAACGCTGCAACCTGGTCCTCCATCGGCAAAAACTGGGGATCGCTTGATCCATATCATGCAAGCCGCGGTGAGATGGCCGTAACCTGCGGGTGTCGTGCCTTGGTGCGTTATCGAACAGAGATGCACCGGCTGCCCCAGCACAATTTCACCATGCAACAAAGCCTTGCCCCCCAGCCTGGCGCAACGCCGCGCAGGCCATGACTACGCTTGTCAACCCGCTGGCGGGTAAGGTGGCGCCGGCTTCCATGCTGGTGGATGTAGACCGGCTGCTTGCCGCCTACCATGCCGACCGGCCGGACCCGGGCCTGGCGGCGCAGCGTGTGGTGTTTGGCACCTCGGGCCACCGCGGTTCGGCGTTCGACCGCTCTTTCAACGAATGGCACGTACTCGCGATCACACAGGCCATCTGCCAGTACCGCGCCGCCCAGGGCATCACCGGGCCGCTTTTTCTGGGCGTGGACACGCATGCGTTGTCGGCACCCGCGTGTGCCAGCGCACTTGAGGTACTGGCAGCCAACGGGGTGGACGTGATGCTGGCGGCCAACGGCGAATACACGCCCACACCGGCGATTTCGCATGCGATCCTGTCGTACAACCGGGCGCGCGAGGCGGGCCTGGCGGACGGCATTGTCGTCACACCGTCGCACAACCCGCCGCGGGACGGTGGCTTCAAGTACAACCCGCCCAACGGTGGCCCAGCCGACGCGGACATCACCCGGTGGATAGAGAACACAGCCAACCATTTTCTGGAACAGCGGCTACAGGGTGTCAAGCGGGTCCCGCAGGGCCAAGCCTTGAAGGCCGCCACGACACACCGGCATGATTTTATGGCCGCCTATGTGGCCGACCTGGGAGCCGTGCTGGACATGGGCCTGATCCGCGACGCCAGGCTCCGGATGGGGGTCGATCCGCTGGGCGGCGCCGGTGTGCATTACTGGGCGGCGATTGCCGAGGCCTACCAGCTCGACCTGACGGTGGTCAGCGATGTCGTGGACCCCACCTTTGGCTTTATGCCGCTGGACTGGGACGGCCGCATCCGTATGGACCCTTCGTCGAAATACGCCATGCAGCGGTTGATAAACAACCAGGCCGGTTTCGACATAAGTTTTGCGTGCGACACCGACCATGACCGCCACGGCATCGTCACACCCGGTGCCGGTTTGCTGCCGTCCAACCATTACCTGGCGGTGTGTATCGACTACCTGTTTACCCACCGTCCCCAATGGGGCGACCAGGCGGCGGTCGGCAAAACCGTGGTGAGCACCGGCCTGATAGACCGGCTGGCTGTCCGGCTGGGGCGCGCACTGTACGAGGTGCCGGTGGGTTTCAAGTGGTTTGTTGCCGGGCTGCAGAGTGGTGCGCTCGGTTTTGCGGGTGAGGAAAGCGCCGGCGCCACGTTTCTGCGCCGCGACGGCGCCGTCTGGACCACCGACAAGGACGGCATGGTGGCAGCGCTGCTGTCGGCCGAGATCACGGCGCGTTGCGGGCGCGATCCCGGCGCCCTGTACGCCGGCCTGGCCGGCGAGTTTGGCGCTCCGGTGGCGGACCGGGTCGAGGCACCCGCCACGGCGCCGCGGAGGAAACGGCTGGCGGCCTTGTCGCCGCACGACGTGGCGTCGGGCGAGCTGGCCGGGGAGCGCATAGAGCACATTCTTGACAAGGCGCCGGGCAATGGCGCGCCGATAGGCGGCATCAAGGTAGCCGCTGCCAGCGGCTGGTTCGCCGCCCGGCCCTCGGGCACCGAAGACATCACCAAGATTTACGCCGAGAGTTTTCAGGGCCCGGCGCATCTGCGGCGCATCCTGCAGGACGCGCAGGCGATTGTGGACAAGGCGCTCGGCGACGGGTAGGGACCTATGTGGCGCAACGCACGGACACGTGGTTTGCCGGGTGCGCATTATGTTTGGTGGCTGGATGTTTTATTTTTTGGAGATGAATCGTGACTTACGCTACTTTGATGGTGCATCTGGAACTCGGGCGCTCCAACGCCGGCTTGCTGCGGATCGTGGGCGACCTGGCCGGGCGTTGTGGGGCGGGTGTGATCGGTATCGCCACCTGCCAGCCCCTGCAGATGGTATACGCCGACGGTTATGTTCCGGGTGAAGTCTACGAGCAGGACAACGACGAGCGCCAAAAGGAACTGCGCGAGGCCGAGGCGGAATTCCGCGCCGCGTTGCAAACACATGCCACCACGCTGGAGTGGCGTTCGGCGATCACAACCACGCCGCTGGCGGATTACGTGGCGCGCCAGGCGCGCAGCGCCGACCTGGTCATTACCGGTGTTGCGTCGGGCGACCTGCTGGACTCGTCGCGCACGGTGCATACCGGCGACCTGATCATGCAGGTGGGGCGGCCGGTGCTGGTGGTGCCGCTCGCGGCCAGGCAGCTCAAGCTGGAGCACGCCATCGTGGGCTGGAAAGACACCCGCGAATCGCGCCGCGCCATCCTGGATGCCGTGCCGCTGCTGCAAAAAGCCGCCAAGGTGACGGTGGTCGAAATCGCTGCCCCGGACGCCATGGACGCGGCGCGCAGCCATACGCGCGATGTGGTGGGCTGGCTCAGGCAGCATGGCATCGCGGCCGAGGCGCTGGCGCAACCGACCACCGGCGACGACGCCGTCGGCCTGTACACGGTGGCCCAGGACCTGGGCGCCGACCTGATCGTGGCCGGCGCCTACGGGCACAGCCGGCTGGTCGAATGGGCGCTGGGTGGCGTGACGCGCGACCTGCTGCTGCGCCAGGACTTCTGCGCACTGCTGTCGCACTGAGCGGGTGGCGTGCTGTACGGCGGCGATTCAACACTTCACAGGAGAGACAAGCCATGAAAATACTTTTCGCTGCCGACGGCAGCGCATACACCAAGAAAGCGCTGGCCTTTCTGGTAACCCACGAGGGCCTCGCCGGCCCGGACGATGAGCTGGTGGTGCTGAACGTGCAAGCGGCGGTGCCGGCGCGTGTCAAACGCATGTTGGGTGGTGCCGACGTCGCCGCCTACCACCGCGAAGAAGCCGACAAGGTACTCAACCCCATCAAGCGATTTCTGGATCGGCATCGCGTGCCCTACCGCTGCGAGTGGCTGGTCGGCTCCGCCGCGGTGGAAATTGTTCGTGCCTGCGAACGGGAGCATGTCCATATGGTCGTGATGGGCACCCACGGCCACGGCATCCTGGGCCGGGCGCTGATGGGCAGTGTGGCCCAGCGCGTCACCGCCGACTGCGACGTTCCCGTGCTGCTGGTGAAGTAGCGACTACCGTACCCGTGTGAAGCCCGGTTCGACAGAGGATCCATCCACCCAGGATGCCAGCGATGTGGCGACGGCGGTGGGAGCTGACGTCGAAACGGGGCTCACCGCCCGGGAGGCCTCGGCCCGACTGCAGCAATACGGCGCGAATGAGCTTCGTGCGCGCGCGCCCGTGCCCGGCTGGCGTCGCATCCTGGCGCACTTCCAGGATCCGCTGGTCACCCTGCTGCTGGTGGCCGTAGCCATCGCGCTCGCCGCCTGGTGGGTGGAAGGCCGGGTCGGGTGGCCGGTGGACGCCATCGTCATCACCATGGTGGTCTTGCTGAATGGGGCGCTGGGTTATGTGCAGGAAGCCAAGGCGCGCGACGCCGTGGCTGCACTGGGCCGGATGACCGCAGTGACTTCCGCTGTCATGCGCGGCGGCCAGGCCTTGCGTGTGCCTAGCACTGAGCTGGTGCGTGGTGACCTGCTGCTGCTCGGCGAAGGCGACGCCGTGGGGGCGGACGCGAGGCTGCTGCAGGCCAGCTCGCTGCGTGTGCAGGAGGCTTCGCTGACGGGAGAGAGCGAAGCCGTGTCCAAGGACAGCGCCACGCTGCTTCAACCGGTGGCGCCGGGCGACCAGCGCTGCATGGTTTTTATGGGAACCACGGTTGCGCAAGGCAGTGGCCGCGCCGTGGTCACGGCGACTGGAATGGGCACGCAGATGGGTGCGATTGCCCACCTGCTGGACGCCACGGTGGAAAAGCCGACGCCGTTGCAGTCCGAAGTTGCGCGTGTCGGGCGCATGCTGGGCGTGGCGGTGGTCGTCATCGCGGTGCTGGTGGTGGGGACAATCCTGCTGGTGTCCGACATCCGCGGCGTGGCCGATGCCACGCGTGTGCTCTTGCTGGGCGTGTCGCTGGCGGTGGCCGCGGTGCCCGAGGGCTTGCCGGCCATCCTGTCGGTGGTGCTGGCCCTGGGGGTACAGCGCATGGCGAAACACAAGGCCGTCGTCAAATCGCTGTCGTCGGTGGAGACACTGGGTTCGGCCTCCGTCATCTGCACCGACAAGACCGGCACGCTGACGCGCGCGGAGATGGCCATCGAACGGGTCATGACCGCGTCGGGCAGCAGCCGGATTACCGGCGTCGGGTACGCACCGGATGGCGAGGTGCAGCATGATGGCACCCGGCTCGACACCGGGCCTCTGCACGCTGAAATGGTCGTTGTGCTCAGCGGCGGCAGCCTGGCCGGCAACGCCGACCTGCGCCAGGGGCCGGGTGGCGTGTGGGAGATACACGGCGACCCGACCGAGGCGGCCTTTCTGGTGGCCGAACGCAAGCTCGGTGTGACGCCGCGGCGCCGGCGGCGTTTTGAGCGCGTCGGTGAAATCCCGTTCACGTCCGAACGCAAGCGGATGTCGGTGATCCTGCGCGACCATGAACACAAGGACCAGCCGGTGCTGGTCACCAAAGGCGCGCCGGACGTGCTGCTGGAGCGCTGTACCCGGCTAAGGGTGGGGATGGACGTGCTTGAACTCGACGACGCGCGACGCGTGCGGATTCTTGCCGACGTCAATACTTTGTCCGACGCGGCCCTGCGCACGCTGGCCGTGGCCTACCGGCCGCTCGACGCTGGTGAGGGCCTGCCAGCCATCGAAACACTGGAGCGCAAGCTCATCTTTGCTGGCACCGTGGGCATCATCGACCCGCCGCGCGAGGAGGTGGCGCCGGCCATGCGCGAGGCCCGGCAGGCCGGCATCCGGGTGATCATGATCACGGGCGACCACCCGCGCACAGCCGCTCGTATTGCCACCGACCTGGGCATGGTGGAGGCCGGCGCCGGCGCACTGACCGGGGCGGAGCTGGACGCGCTCGACGCCGCCGGCCTGCAAGCAGCCCTGCGCACGGTATCGGTGTATGCGCGGGTTGCGCCCAGCCACAAACTGCGTATCGTCGATGCGCTGCAGGCCGACGGCAATGTGGTGGCGATGACCGGCGACGGCGTCAACGATGCGCCCGCGCTGAAGTCCGCCGACATCGGTATCGCGATGGGTATCACCGGAACCGAGGTCACCAAGCAGGCGGCCCGGATGATCCTGGCCGATGACAACTTTGCCACCATCGTGCTGGCGGTGCGCGAGGGGCGCGCCATACTGGACAACATCCGCAAGTTTCTGCGCTACCTGCTGTCGTCCAACATGGGCGAGGTGCTGACGGTATTCCTGGGTGTGGTGGGGGCCGGCGTGATCGGGCTGACACCCGCGGTGTCGGGTGCCGGCGGCGCCGTGGTGCTGCCGCTGCTTGCCACGCAGCTGCTGTGGATCAACCTGGTCACGGACTCCGGGCCTGCGCTGGCCATGGGTATCGATCCCCCCGCGGACGACCTGATGGCGCGCAAGCCGCGGCAGCTCAATGACCGCCTGATCGATACCCGCATGTGGCTCGATGTGGTCCAGACCGGCGTGGTCATCGCGGTGGTGACGCTGCTGACGATGGACATCTACCTGCCGGGCGGGCTGGTAGCGGGCAGTTCGGATCTCGCTACGGCGCGTACCGCGGGTTTTACGGTACTTGTATTTACCAGCCTGTTTACCTGCTTCACCGCGCGTTCGGAAACGGCCAGTGCCTTCGACCACCTGTTCTCGAACCGCTGGTTGTGGGGCGCCGTCGCGCTGTCGGTGCTGCTGCAGGTGGCGGTGGTCAACCTCGCATTTCTGAATCTGGCATTTGCTACGGTGCCCCTGACCGGGAACCAGTGGCTGGTGTGTACCGCCATGGCCAGCGGGGTGTTGTGGACCAGCGAACTGCGCAAGTTGGCGGTTCGCGCATGGCGGAGTTTTGCCATGAATACGGCCGCGGCGTAGAAGCACCCTCATGGCGCCCGCGACAAGAATGCCGCCGTCAAAGATCTGGTGTGTGCCAGCGCACAGACAATGGCTGCAAGCGGGGCGAGACTGTCCACAACATTCTGGACAGAAAGTTCTTTTGAACACCTCGTTTGTCATGGCCGCTGGCATGGGCCCTTTTATGGCGCCCAGCCTCTCTTTGGCGCGGAACGGAATTTATCGCCAGTACTTGCAGCCGCTTGACAAAGATCAACCGGGCATTGCCGCTGCCTGCTTAACATGAACTCTACGTAATTCGCATCCAACATGAAGCTCTTCTCCAACACCCGTGCCAAGCGAAATGTCGCAATCATGGTGTTGCTGGGATGGCTTTTTGCATTGGCTTCGGGGATCGCAAATGCCTGCCTGCTCGATGTACACGGAAGCGACCATGGTGGCAGCGCCACGGCCGCGTTGGCGCCAGCCCACTTTCCCGCGATACCCATAGGCCATGCCGGGGCCATAACCAGCCAAGGCGACGACTCTGGAATCTCCAGGGCACCCTGCCTCAAAGTCTGTGACGATGCCTCGCGCTCCGTGCCCAAGGCCTTCAGCGCGATTGACCAGGTCGATCCCGGCCCAGCGGCAACCACTGCGGCCTTTTGGACGTCGGCCAGCGCAGCGCGTTCGACACCGCTGCGCGTCGGGTACCTGGCGCCCGGCATGCCGGGTCCGCCCATTCGAATACGTTTCGCGCGACTGGCGTTATAAACCCCGCCCTCGTGGGTGGACCCCAGGCAACCCGCCATGAGGTCCTTGAGGCAGTGCCCACCCCGATCGGCCGGGGGCGCAGCGCGGTTACGCCCGTCAAGTTTTCTCTCCGCTGTTTCCAGCTTTTCCTAACTCACCAAGGAGATTTTCATGCCCTATTTTCGATTTATTCCGCTTGCCCTGGCCATCGCCAGCGCCAGCCTGCTGGTGGCCTGCAGTACCGCCCCCGCGATGCCAATGGGCACTGCGTCCGCTGGAAGCATGGCCTCACCCGACCACATGGCCAAGATGGATGCGCAGATGAAAACCATGCGCGACATGCACCAGAAGATGGTGAGCGCCAAGACCCAGGAGGAGCGCAGCAAGCTGATGGCCGAACACATGAAGTCCATGCAGGGGGGCATGGACATGATGGGCGGCATGCCTGGCGCGGGCATGGGAGACATGAAGGGAATGACCGGGGATATGGGCGCACACCACCAGATGACGGCCAAGCGCATGGAGATGATGCAGACCATGATGCAGATGATGATGGACCGCATGCCGGCTGCGCCAGCCATGTAAAGCCAAGCCGGGCCTCATTGAAGGTGGAGCCCGCGCCGGGTGCTGACATTTCAACCCATGGAGATTCAAATGAACCATCAATACGATCATCGGACAGGCCAGTCCGGTGCACTGCCCTTCTGGCGCTCCAGAAATGCCATCGGGCTGCTGGTCCTGGGTGCCATCGCCACCTACTTCCTGTTAAGCGAGCACCGTGCCCATTTTTTTAGCGCGTTGCCGTTTCTGCTGCTGCTTGCTTGCCCGTTGATGCACGTTTTCATGCACGGGGGACATGGCGGACATGGCGGACACGCAGGCCATGGGGACGCCGGGCAAAGCCCGCCCATCCAGGAGGCGCCGAAGCCCAACAAGATCGGAGAACAACCATGAACCACGATACCCCCGCCTATGGGTTGTGGATGCTGGTCTTCTTCAATTCAGCCATTTTCCTGATCTTCGCGTTCAGCTTCTTCAAGCCCCAGACCCCCCGCGACTGGCGCACCTTCAGCGCATTTGGCGCCTTTATCGTGGCGCTCTTCGTCGAGATGTACGGCTTCCCGCTGAGCATCTATCTGCTGTCGGGCTGGCTGCAGACCAAGTACCCGAATCTTGACCTGATGTCCCACAACACCGGTCACCTGTGGTCGACGCTGCTGGGCGAGAAGGGCGACCCGCACTTCGGAGCGCTGCATATCGCAAGTTATGTTTTCCTGGCCTTTGGCTTCTACCTTTTGGCCACCGCCTGGGACGTTCTGTTTCAAGCGCAGCGCCGCAATGTTCTGGCCAAGACCGGGCCGTATGCGCGCATTCGCCATCCGCAGTACGTGGCTTTCGTGCTGATCCTGCTGGGTTTCCTGCTGCAGTGGCCAACCTTGCTCACGTTGCTGATGTTCCCGATCCTGCTGGTCATGTATGCGCGGCTCGCAATTACGGAAGAGGCGGAGATGCGCAGGCGATTCGGTGCCGAATTTGAAGCCTACGCAGCGCGCACGCCGCGTTTCCTGCCAGCGTTGCAAAAAGAAAGGGCCTTGTCATGAGCAAGAAATACGACGGCGAGAAGCGCAACAAGGGCGAGCAGGTGTCCGACGCTGCCGGCCACGGCGCGGCGACGGGTGCGCCCGCCGCTGGCGCAAGCCTGACGCCGGTACCTATGTCACGCGAGCAGTACCACACCCAGCTGGGCCTGCTTCAGGTCGAACTGGTCAAGCTGCAGCGGCACTTTATCGGCTGCGGCGACAAGATTCTCGTGCTGCTTGAAGGCCGTGATGCCGCCGGCAAGGACGGCAGCATCAAGCGTATCGTGGAACACATGAGTCCGCGTGAAACCCGTGTGGTTGCGCTTGGCAAGCCGTCCGACCGGGAGCGCGGTGGATGGTACTTCCAGCGCTATGTTGCCCAGTTGCCCGTGGCCGAGGAATTCGTGCTGTTCAATCGTAGCTGGTACAACCGCGCGGGCGTCGAGCACGTCATGGGCTTCTGTACCAAGGAGGAGCACGAAGAGTTCATGTGGTCGGTGCCCAGGTTCGAGGAGATGCTCGTCAAATCGGGCATCAAGCTATTGAAATACTACCTGGACGTCGGCAAACGCGAGCAGATACGGCGCCTGGCCGACCGGGTACAGAATCCGCTCAAGCGATGGAAGTCCAGCCCTATCGACGCGGTCGCCATCAAGCACTGGAAGGCTTATTCAGATGCGCGCGACGCGATGCTGCTGCGCACGCACACGGCTGTGGCGCCATGGCGCATCGTGGTGGCTGACGACAAGCGCCTGGCACGTCTCAACCTGATACGTGACGTCTTGTCGCGGCTGCAATACGCTGGAAAGAAGAGCAAGCTGGTCCAGCCCGATACCAACATCGCGTTCGAGTTCACGCCGGATTGCATCACCTCCAAGCGGCTGGCGCGCTGACGCCCACTCACCGGGAGAAACATCATGAAAACAAGCACCATTGAAGTCGGCGAATTGGTGTCTACCCTGAGCGCGGCAGGCGTCGAACGGCAGCTCTCGACGCTGCCTGGCGTGTTTCACGCCGAGGTGAACTACGTTGCCGGGAGCGCAACCGTGCATTACGACGAAGCGCGGATCGCTCTTGAAGCCATCCGCAAACGCGTTGTCTATTGCGGCTATCGCTGCCGTGGTGAACTCGTCCCGGCGCACGTCTGTGATTCGGCGGACCACGGAATAGCCGGCGATGCCCACGCGGGCCACGCGATGCCCAGCGGAGCAGGCGGCCAAAGCAACGGCGTCGAGTCAATCGCAAAGAAGCCGACCACGCCTGCGACGGATCCACACGCGGGCCACGGCGCCCATGGTTCCCACGCCGGGCATGGGGAATCGGATGCCGACCAGAAGGCCGACCAGAAGGCCGACATGATGCATGACATGGGCCATGCGCCAGGCATGTCGATGGAAGACATGGCGCACGACATGCGCAACCGCTTCCTGGTGGCACTGGTGTTTGCTGTTCCCGTCTTTGTGTATTCGCCGATGGGCAAGATGTTCGGCGACTTTTCCGTGCCCTTCGGGATCGACCGCAAGCTGTTCCTGTTTATCGTTGCCACGGGCGCGATCGCCTATCCCGTCTGGCCTTTCGTGGTCGCTGCATGGCGTGCCGCCCGCAACAAGGTCGCCAATATGGCGACACTCATCGTGCTCTCGGTCGGCACCGGCTACGTCTTCAGCGTAGGTGCGACTTTCTTTTACGAAGGCGAAGTGTTCTACGAGGCATCGGCCGTGTTGCTGGTGTTTATCCTGCTGGGGCATTGGCTGGAGATGCGTGCCCGCGCCGGTGCATCGGACGCGATTCGCGCGTTGATGGATTTGGCCCCGGCGATGGCCGTGGTGGTACGTGGCGGTGTAGAGACCAAGGTTCCGACCGCGGAGGTGCTCGCCGGTGAGATCGTTGTCATCAAGCCGGGGGACAAGATCCCGGTCGATGGCGAGATCACTGAAGGCAGCTCGCAGGTGGACGAGTCCATGCTGACGGGTGAATCGATGCCGGTGAAGAAGGTGGTCGGCAACCCGGTCATCGGCGCGACGATCAACAAGAGCGGCAGTTTTCGGTACAAGGCCACCAAGGTTGGCGCGGACACGGCTCTGGCGCAGATCGTCAAGCTGGTGCAGGAGGCGCAGAACTCCAAGGCGCCCGGTCAGTTGCTCGCGGATAAGGCATCGCAGTGGCTGGTGCTGGCCGCCATCGCCATCGGGCTATTGACCTTTGGCGTGTGGTTCTGGGTCATCGGCGAGCCTTTGCTGTTCGCTCTGACCCTGACCATCACGGTGTTCGTGATCGCGTGTCCCGACGCACTCGGGTTGGCCACCCCGATGGCCATCATGGTCGGGACCGGGCTTGGGGCCATGAACGGCATTCTGTTCAAGAATGCGGCTGCGCTGGAAAACGCCACCAAGCTGACCGTCATCGTCTTCGACAAGACCGGCACGCTCACCCTGGGGCAGCCCGACGTGGTCGAGATGGTGGCCGCGCCTGGCACCAGCGAGGCCCGGTTGCTAGCCACCGCGGCAGCCGTGGAGAAGTTCTCGGAGCATCCGCTGGCGCAGGCGATCCTCAAGCGCGCCGGCTCCGCCCCCGCCGACATCGCCACCGGCTTCACGAACATCGACGGGCAGGGGGCTCGGGCCACCATCGGCTCGGATGCAATCTTGCTGGGCAACCGCAAACTGATGCAGTCCGAGAGCGTGAATCCCGAGTCCATGACGGCACTGGCTGCCGAGGCCACACGGCTTGAGGGCGGTGGCCGCACGGTGGTGCATGTCGCTCGCGCAGGCCAACTCATTGGCCTGATCGCCATCGCGGACGCGGTACGCCCCACCTCCAAGGCGACCATCGCCAAGCTGCAGGAACGCGGCGTCAAGGTGGCAATGATGACCGGTGACAACCAGGCCACCGCCGAGCGCATCGGCAAGGAACTGGGCATCGACATCGTGCTGGCCGAAGTGCTCCCCGGCCAGAAGGCTGCGAAGATCAAGGCGCTGCAGGACCAGGGCAACAAGGTCGGCATGGTCGGCGATGGCATCAACGATGCCCCGGCGCTAACCCAGGCCGACGTGGGTTTTGCCATCGGTGCCGGCACCGACGT
>JANLPN010000182.1:0-10895 GCA_031367285.1 Betaproteobacteria bacterium
CAAATTGGTCGGCCTGCCGAACGCATGGGATTTCCCGCAGGTTGATCGCGAAAAATTTTGTCTGCCGCAAGCCCAGGTCGGTGTCTGGGGTGGTTTTGTGTTCATCAATTTTGATCCCTCGTGTGAGTCCCTGGAGAGCTACCTCGAGTGCCTGCCCGAGCACTTCAAGGCGTTCAACATGGACAACCGCTACAAGGCGGTGCATGGCGGCAAGGTGCTCCCCTGCAACTGGAAGCTGGCGCAAGAGGCCTTTATGGAAGGCATGCATGTTGCTACCACCCACCCGCAGACGCTGGAATACACCGTAGATACCAATACGCAATACGATATTTTTGATGGGCGCCACGTCAATCGGTTCGTCATGCCGACGGGCGTGCCCAGCCCCTCCATGGGCAATTATCCGCAGCAAAAAATTGTCGATGCCCTGCAGCGCGAAGTCGGGTTCTACGGCAAAGGCAAGATCACGGTGGGCGAAGGCGAAACCGCCAGGGAGAAACTTGCCGACTACGCGCGTGCACGATTTTCCAAGTCTACCGGGCGGGACTTCTCGAACCTGTCAACCAGTGAATCGCTTGACCTGATCCAGTACTTTCTGTTTCCAAATCTCGGGCCTTGGGCCGGCATGGCTACGCCACTGGTCTATCGCTTTCGCCCCCATGGTGACAACCCCGAGGAGTGCATCATGGAAATCATGATGCTGTTCAACAAGAACTCCGACGGAACCCATCCCCCGGTGGGCAAGGCGACCATTGTTGGTTTACATGACTCCTGGCACAAAGTGCCGGGCATAGGTTCCGTGGCCGACGTGACCGACCAGGACACCGAGAACCTGAAGCGTATCCAGCGCGGCATCCGCGCCGCCAGGAAACCGGGCGCGACCATGAGCGTGTACCAGGAGAGCCGCATCCGGCACTTCCACAAGACGCTCGAAGCGTACATGGCCGGGTAACAAGCGCATGGCGCCGAATATGAACGACGACACCATCGCTGCGCCCGGCTGGCTCGAGATGGCGCTGGAAGCCCGCGCGCCGTTCGAGTTTGCGGCCTTGCTCGCGGCGCTGCCCTGGCTGCCCCTGTTGCCGCGCGGCGACGGCCATCCGGTGCTGGTCTTCCCCGGCCTGCTGGGCACCGACCTGAGTACACGCCCGCTGCGCCTGGTGCTGCGTACCCTGGGGTATGACGTGCACGGATGGAAGCTGGGTCGCAACCTCGGCCCCCGGCCCAGGGTGCTGGCCGACAGCCTCGCCCGCATCCTCGAATTGAGCCGCCAGCACGGACGCGGCGTCAGCCTGATCGGCCAGAGCCTGGGCGGCATTTACGCCCGCGAGCTCGCCAAGCAGGCGCCGGACGATGTGCGCCAGGTCATCACCTTGGGCACGCCATTTACCGGCGAGCCCGAGGCCAACAGCGCGTCGCGACTGTTCGAGGCCCTCAACGGCCGCGAACATCTGGCCCCCTCTATCCGCGCCGAGCGGCGCGCGCCGCCGCCGGTGCCCACCACCTCGATTTACAGCCGCACCGACGGCATCGTGGCGTGGCGCTGCAGCATCGAGCCGCCCGGCCCGCGGACGGAAAGCATTGATGTGCCCGCCTCCAGCCACGCCGGCATGGGTGTGAACCCTCTGGTGCTCAAGATCGTCGCCCAACGCCTGGCCCAGCCTGAAGGCCAGTGGAAGCCCTACACCCTCAAGGAGACAACATGAGCACCGCCGGGCCGCCCCAAGGGCGAAACATCGCAATGCGCAGCATGGAGAACACCGAATGAGCCGCAACGTCAAGGAACTTTTCGACCTCACCGGGCGCACCGCCCTCATCACCGGCGGCTCGCGCGGCCTGGGCCTGCAAATGGCCGAGGCGCTGGGTGAAGCCGGCGCTAGAGTCATCGTCTCATCGCGCAAGGTGGCCGACCTGGAGCAGGCCGTGGCCCATCTGCGCGGGCGCGGCATAACCGCCGATTTCATCGCCGCCGACGCGTCGAAAGACGCTGACATGGTGCGCCTGGCCGATGAAGCTATTCGTGTGCTCGGCCGCGTGGACATCCTAGTCAACAACGCCGGCGCCAGCTGGGGTGCCCCGGCCGAAGAGCACCCGATCGAGGCCTGGGACAAGGTGATGAACCTGAACATCCGTGGCATCTTTGTGCTGTCGCAGCGCATCGGTGCCAGGAGCATGTTGCCGGCCAAACACGGGCGCGTCATCAACATCGCATCGATTGCCGGCCTGCGCGCCAACCCGGGGTTCATGAAGACCATTGCCTACAACACCAGCAAGGGCGCGTGCATCACGTTCACGTTGGCGCTGGCGGGCGAGTGGGGGCCTTCGGGCATCACCGTCAACGCAATCGCGCCGGGCGCGTTTCGCACCAAGATGACGGCAGGCATGTTCAGCCATGTGGGCGAGGACGTTCTGGCCGCCGACATTCCGCTGCGCCGAACCGGCGATGACGAAGACCTCAAGGGCCTGGTGCTGCTGCTGGCCTCGGACGCCGGCAAGTACATCACCGGGCAGGTGATCGCGGCCGACGGCGGCATCAGCGTTGTGCTGGCCGGCTGAATATTTACCTACCCAACCCTCAAGGAGCGCACACCATGCCACTCGTCACCGTTGAATGCCCCGCCGGCCAGTTGTCGGCGGCCCAGAAGGCCGATCTGGCCGAAGAACTCACCAAGGTCCTGCTGGAGATCGAGGGTGGTGGCGACACGCCCTACGGCCGCGCGGGCAGTGGAGTGCGCTTCCGCGAGATAAATCGGGAGGACTGGTTCATAGGCGGCACCAACGACGGCACCTACGTGTCGGCCAGCGGCCTGTTTCTGGTCGAGCTGAACGTGCCTGAAGGTTTGCTGGACCAGCAGCGCATCTCGCAGGCCCACAAGGCGACCAACGCCGCCATAACCCGCGTAACCGGCGTTGGCGACGACCCGGCGGCGACGCGTTCGGTCTGGATCCAGTTCATCGAATGGCCGGACGGACATCTTGCGGTCAGCGGCCGCACCTGTGGCCTGTTCGACATCGCACGGCGCGCCGGCCATCCCGCCAGCCACCCCGTGCTTGAATATCCACGTGCATATTTTGCCGCCAAGGAGCGCTGGTATGGCGCGCACGATTTTCCCGAGAACGCTTCCGGCCGGGGTCGAAACCGGTACTGACCGACGGCACCAGCGCAGCGGCTCGCGGAAGTGCCTTTTGCCAGACTTAACGCGCTGGCGGCCTTGGCCGTCCGCCTGCCCGAATAAGATCAAGGGGTCGTGCCCGCAAAGAGCCTACCCATAGAGGAGATTCGATATGCCTGACAAGAAAGCCATCCTGGTTATCGGGGCCGGAGACGCCACCGGAGGCGCGATCGCCAGGCGGTTTGCACGTGAGGGCTACGTTGCCTGCGTCACCCGGCGCAGCGCCGACAAGCTTGAACCCTTGGTGGCCGACATCCAGGCCGCGGGCGGCGAGGCACACGGCTTTGGCAGCGACGCCCGCAAGGAAGAGGAGATGGTGTCGCTGGTGGAAAAAATCGAGCGCGATATCGCCCCCATCGAGGTGGCCGTCTTCAACATCGGCGCCAACGTCCGGTTCGGCATCACCGCGACCACGGCTCGGGTCTACTTCAAGGTCTGGGAGATGGCCTGCTTTGGCGGTTTCCTGATGGGTCGCGAGGCTGCCAAGGTGATGCTGCCCAGAAGCCGCGGCACGATCATCTTCACCGGTGCGACTGCCAGCTTGCGCGGTCGCGAGGGTTTTGCCGCTTTTGCCGGCGCCAAACACGCCTTGCGTGCACTCGCACAGAGCATGGCGCGCGAGCTGGGGCCCAGGGGCATCCATGTCGCGCACCCTGTCATCGATGGCGCGATCGACACGGAGTTCATCCGCACCAACGCTCCCGACCGTTACGCCATGAAGGACCAAGGTGGCATCCTGAACCCTGAGCACATCGCGGATACCTACTGGTATCTGCACACGCAGCCACGTGACGCCTGGACCCACGAGCTCGAGCTGCGGCCATGGGTGGAGACCTGGTGAGAGGTCAGATATGAGTTCCGTATCCGTCAAGTTCCTGTTCGACTTCGGCAGTCCGAACGCTTACCTGTGCCACAAGGTCATCCCGGCCATCGAGGCGCGCACCGGCGCATCGTTCGAGTACCTGCCCATCCTGCTGGGCGGCCTGTTCAAGCTGAGCAACAACCGGTCGCCGGCCGAGGCGTTTGCCGACATTCCCAACAAGCGCGCCTACGACCTGCTCGAAATGCGCCGTTTCGTGGCGCAACATGGCTTGATACACTTTCAAGCCAATCCGCATTTCCCGGTCAATACGCTGAAGATAATGCGCGGCGCCGTCGCGGCAAGGGAGTTGGGCTGCGGCGCCCAGTACATTGACGCGATGTTCTCCGCCATGTGGGAACAGGGCCTCAACATGGACGACCTGGGTCAGATCCAGACCGTTTTGAAGACAGCAGGCCTTGATGCAGAAGCCTTGCTCGCCAAGTCGCAGGACCCCGCCGTCAAGGCGCGCCTGCAAGCCAACACGCAGCAAGCCTGTGAGAGCGGGGCCTTCGGATCACCGACCTTCCTTGTCGGCGAGGAGATCTTCTTCGGCAAAGACCGGTTGCGCGAAGTCGAAGAAGAGATCATTCGGGCTGCGCCCGGCACCACCAGCTAAGCCGCAATCGACCCAAGTGCGCCTCAGCTCGTGGAGGGCATCTTCGCGAACTGTATCGCCTCTCTCCATGCCTGAATCTGGCTCTTGAGTATTGCGCCAAGCTCGGAGGGCGTGCTGCCTTCGAGGTCGTCATTGCAGGAATTCGCCCTCTCTGAACGCTGTGCAGCGCCGTGCTTGCGTGATTCGCATCGAGTAGACAGCGTCAATGCCTGCTGGCGGCTTGACGCCAATGATCTTCTCCCATTGCAGACCGTTGTCCTGGTACAGCTGCGCCCAGGTCAACGGGCGGATCTTTTTCAGGGCATCCAGCGCAGCGTGACGATCAGGCTTTTGCAGGTTGAGCAGGTGTTCCTGAAACACAGGGTTGTTGTTGTCGAGCTGGGCAGCGGCGTCGTTGGCACCCATAAGCGCTTTCTGGCCGGCGCTGGCGCGGCCGGCGACCACATTGCCAAAGACATCTGGTCCGAGGCGGTGTCCCAAGCCGGTTCCGGTGCACCTGTACCAGGAGAGCGCAAAATGCTTGCATAACAACAGTCTATTAAATAAATTGACGCAATCACCCTAGTGACACTATGGCATAGGTGGAAACCACTACTTGTATTATGAAAGTGACCATCTAAAATCCTTCACTTACGGTAGATGCCGGGCGCTCTGGGGGCGCCGGTTGCCCAGCCAGTTGCCGGCCCCAACCCTTTGAGGAGATATGCGATGAACACAGCCGTTGTAGCCATGCCTGTGAGCCGCAAGGAAGCGGCGGGCCCGGTGCCCCGCTCGCCGGCGCGCTCGGTGCAGGAAATCCTTGCCGGCGACGCCAAGCCGCCGCCGGCCGTGCTGCTGATCGACTCGCCGCGCGACATGGGCCGCGACGACGTTTCGCTGGACCGCTACTACACGCGGGAATGGCATGAGCGCGAGATTGAGAAGGTCTGGCGCAAGACCTGGCAGATGGCCTGCCGCGAGGAAGACATCCCCAACGTGGGCGACACCGAGGTCTACGACATCGTGCACGACTCGCTGATCATCGTGCGCAGCGGCACCGGCCCCACCGACATCCGCGCCTACGTCAACTCCTGCCTGCACCGCGGCACCATACTGCGCACCGAATGCGGCAATGTGCGCCACATCAAATGTCCGGTACACGGCATCACCTGGGGGCTGGACGGCAAGTTGGTCGGCCTCCCCAACGCCTGGGACTTCCCGCAGATTGACCGTGAGAAGTTTTGCCTGCCCGAGGCCAAGGTGGGGCTGTGGGCCGGTTTTGTGTTCATCAACTTCGACCTCGACTGCGAGCCGCTCGAGAGTTACCTGGAATGCCTGCCCGAGCACTTCAAGGCCTTCAACACCGAACACCGCTACAAGGCGGTGCATGGCGGCAAGATTCTTCCGTGCAACTGGAAGCTGGCCCAGGAGGCCTTCATGGAAGGCATGCACATTGCGGCCACCCATCCGCAATCGGTGGAATACACGGCCGACACCAACACCCAGTACGACGTGTTTGACGGGCGCCACGTCAACCGCTTCGTCATGCCCGAAGGCGTGGCCAGCCCCGCCCTGGGCAACTACCCGCAACAGAAGATTGTGGATGCCATGCAGCGCGACATCGAGTTTTACGGCAGCCGCCGCATCACCGTCGGCGAGGGTGAGACGGCGCGCGAGAAGATCGCCGACCATGCCCGCGCACGTGTGTCCAAATCGACCGGGCGCGACTTCTCCAACCAGTCCACCAGCGAATCGATCGACCTGATCCAGTACTTCCTGTTCCCCAACCTTGGCCCCTGGGCCGGCATGGCCACGCCGCTGGTATACCGCTTTCGGCCCAACGGCGACAACCCCGAGGAATGCATCATGGAGATCATGATGCTGTTCGCCAAAAACGCCGATGGCAGCCATCCGCCGGTGGGCAAGGCCACCATCGTCGGCCTGCATGACTCCTGGCACAAGGTGCCGGGCATGGGCTCGGCCGCCGACGTGACCGACCAGGACACCGAAAACCTGAAGCGCATCCAGCGCGGCATACGGGCCTCCAGGAAAAAGGGCGCCACCATGTCGGTCTACCAGGAAAGCCGCATCCGGCATTTCCACAACACGCTCGAAGACTACATGGCCAAGCCCTGATGGCAGCCGCCTGATCCAGGTCGGGTTCCGGTCAACATCATGCAAGCCCTGCAACTGCTGCTGAACGGCCTCGCGCAGGGCTGTGTCTATGCCTTGGTGGCGCTGGGTTTCGTGCTGATCTACAAGGCCACCGAAACCGTCAATTTCGCGCAGGGCGAGTTGATGATGGTGGGTGGTTTCGTGGCCCTGATCGCGCTGGGCCCAATGGGCCTGCCGTTCTGGCTGGCCTTTGTGCTGGCGGTGTCGGGCACGGCCGCGCTGGGCTACGGGCTGGAGCGTTTTCTGCTGCGCCCGCTGCTCGGGCAACCGGCTTTCACGCTGGTGCTGATGACCCTGGCGGTCAGCATGGTGCTGCGCGGCGTGGTGATGATGATCCCGGGTTTGGGCACCGAGACCCATGTGCTGGATGCGCCGTGGCGCGAAGCCACGCTGCACTGGGGTGGCTTGCAGCTGAACGCCGACCGGCTGGTGGTAATGCTCACCACGGCGGCGCTGGCCCTGGCGCTGTTCGCCGGCTTTCGTTTCACCCGCGTCGGGATTGCCATGCAGGCGTCTTCGCAAAACCAGATTGCCGCGCACTACGTGGGTATTCCGGTCGAGCGCCTGAATGCGCTGGTCTGGGCCCTGAGCGGCGCGGTTGCGGCGTTGGCCGGCGTGTTGCTCGCACCCATGACCTTTGTGCACGTCGGCATGGGCTTCATCGGGCTCAAGGCGCTGCCGGCGGCGGTGCTGGGCGGGTTTGCCAGCCTGCCCGGCGCATTTGTCGGTGGCCTGCTGATCGGCATGACCGAGGCGCTGGCAGGTTTTTACCTGCCTGAAGGATTCAAGGACGTTGCGCCGTATGTGATGGTGCTGCTCGTATTGATGTTCATGCCCGACGGTCTGTTCGGTGGCCACATCCGCAAGAAGGTATAGGTCGCCGTGCGTTACCTTTTTAAAACCAGCTACGCGCAGGACCTGGCGCTGTTCGAGCACAACGGCCAACGCTTCTGGTACGCGCTGCTGGCGTTGGCACTGCTGGCCATGCCGTGGCTGGCGTCCGGGTACTGGGTGTCGCAGATGATCTTTATTTTCATCTATGGCGTCGTGGGCCTGGGGCTGATGTTGCTGGCCGGTTATACCGGGCAGATGTCGATCGGACACGCGGCCTTCATGGCGGTCGGCGCTTACACCGAAGGTATTCTGGCGGCGCGCGGCCAGCCGTTCCCGTTGACCCTGCTGGTCTCAACCCTGCTGGCCGCGCTGGTGGGTCTGCTGGTGGGCTTGCCGGCGCTGCGACTGCGCGGCCTGTACCTGGCCATTGCCACGCTGGCCTTTGGTTTCATCATTGAAGAGCTGATTGCACGCTGGGACGGCATGACCGGTGGCAATGCCGGCATGCGGGTCAAAGCCATCGTGCTGATGGGCTTTTCCATGCGCGACGCCACGCCCTTCTACTACGTGGCCCTGGTGATCGTGGTGCTGGCGCTGTTTCTGGTGCGCAACTTGTTGCGTACACCCACGGGCCGGGCGTTCGTGGCCATCCGCGACTCCGAGATTTCCGCCCAGAGCATGGGTGTGGCGCTGGCCCGTACCAAGACGTTGGCGTTTGCGCTCAGTGCCGCACTGGCCGGATTGGGCGGGGCGCTGTACGCGCGCAAGATCGGCTTCATCTCGCCCGAGCAGTTCACGGTGGTGCAGTCCATCGAGCTGGTCATGATGATCGTGATAGGCGGGCTCGGCTCGCTGCACGGCGTTTTCCTGGGCGCGGCTTTCGTGATTGCGCTGCCCCAGGTAATTTCGCTGGCCAAAGACGCACTGCCGGCCGCGGTGGGCGGGTCGCCGGGCTTGCAGCTGGTGGTCTTTGGCCTGATCCTGATGGCCTTCCTGCTGTTCGAGCCGCAAGGCCTGTACGGGCGCTGGGTCAAGGTACGGACCTACCTGGAGCTGTTTCCGTATTACCGGCGCGGCATGTTTGCGCGGCAACGCAGCTTCCAGAAAAGCGAGCGTACCAAATGAACGCAGCGTTGCTTAGGGGCGAGAACCTCTCCTTGCATTTTGGTGGCGTCAAGGCCGTCAACGATGTGAGTTTCGAACTGCATGAAGGCCGGATCCTGACCCTCATAGGGCCCAACGGCGCCGGCAAGACGACGCTCTTCAACCTGATCAGCCGCATCTACAACGCCACCCACGGCCGGCTGTTTTTTGACGGTGCCGATATCACCCACATCGCGCCGCACCAGGTGGCCGGTTTGGGCATCGCCCGCACGTTCCAGAACATCGAGCTGTTTGAGCACGCCAGCGTGTTGCAGAACCTGCTGGTCGGGCGCCATGTGGCCCGGCGCACCAGCCTGTGGAGCGAAGCCTGGCTGACTCCGGGTGCGCGCCGGGCCGAGCTGGTATTCCGGCGCGAGGTCGAGGAGGTGATCGACTTCCTGGACTTGCAAAGCATTCGCAACAGCCTGGTTGGTGGCCTGCCCTACGGCGCGCGCAAGGTGGTGGAGATGGCGCGGGCGCTGTGCATGAAGCCGCGCCTGCTGCTGCTCGATGAGCCGTCCTCCGGCCTGACCACCGAAGAGAAGGGCGACATGGCGTTCTGGATCGCCGACATCCGCCGGGTGCTGGGCATCACCGTGCTGATGGTGGAACACGACATGGCCCTGGTAAACCGCGTGAGCGACGACGTGATCGCGCTGCACACCGGCTCGGTCATCGCCAGCGGAACGCCGCGGCAAGTGCAGGCGAACCCGGCCGTGATTGAAGCCTACCTCGGGCGCCGGCGGGAGAAGGCAACGTGAGCGACCGTGGCGGCAACATCCTGCTGCGCGTTGCCAACCTGGAGTGCGCCTATGGGCCGGTGCGCGCCTTGCACGGCATCAGCCTGGAAGTGGCCCAGGGGCAGATCGTGACCGTGCTGGGTGCCAACGGCGCCGGCAAAAGCACCGTGCTCAAGGCCATCTCGGGCACCGTGGTTCCCAAGAAGGGCGCAGTATCTTTTGCCGGGCAGGACATCACGGGCTGGCGTCCGACCCAGATCGTGAAAAGCGGCATTGCCCACTCGCCCGAGGGCCGCGAAGTATTTGCGCTGCTGTCGGTGCATGACAACCTCAAGATGGGCGCCTATACGCGTTCCGCGCGCAGCGACCGGGATGCCGTGGCGGACGATCTGGAGCGCATGTACGGCTACTTTCCCGCGCTGCGCGAGCGCTCGCGCCAATTGGCCGGCACGTTGTCGGGCGGGCAACAGCAGATGCTGGCGATAGCGCGGGCCCTGATGGCGGCGCCCAAGCTGCTGCTGCTGGATGAGCCCAGTCTGGGGCTGTCACCGCTGTTGACCCAGGAGGTGTTCCAGATCGTGGCGCGGGTCAACCGCGAACTCGGCACGGCGGTGTTGCTGGTGGAGCAGAACGCGCAAATGGCGCTGGAGCTGGCGCAACACGGCTACGTGCTGGAAGTAGGGCGCATCGTCATGAGTGACAGCAGTGAACGCCTGAGCGCCAACGCCGACATCCAGGAGTTCTACCTTGGCAGCAAAAGCGCGGGTGTTCGCGGCGAACGGCGCTGGAAAAAGAAAAAACAATGGAGATAAAAGCCGTTCCTGTTGCGCGTCGAAAGCCACTGCCGGGCGACACGATTGCGCAGAAGTTTCTTGCCGCTGTGGCGCAGCGGGGCGACGCAGTTGCCTTGCGCCAGAAAGAATACGGCGTTTGGCGCGAGATGGGATGGCGCGAGTTCGGCGAACATGCCCGCCACATCGCGCTGGGGCTGGCGTCGCTCGGGTTTGAAAGTGGCCAGGTCGGGGCTATTCTGGCCAACACGCGCTGGGAATGGTCGGCGGCCGACTACGGCATCCTGCTGGCGGGTGGCGTGTGCTGCGGCATCTATCCCACCGATGCGCAGGGGCAGGTGCACTACCTCTGTGCCGACTCCAATACCAGGGTGCTGTTTGTCGAAGACGACGAGCAGCTCGACAAGGCGCTGGCGGTGCGTGCCGGGTTGCCCCAGCTCACATGCATTGTGGTCATGGACATGGACGGTCTGCACGAACTGGCGGATGCGGGCGTGATCAGCCTGGAGCGGCTGAAGGAACTGGGTCGAGCCCATGAACTCGCCCATCCGCACCTCCTGGCGCAACGCGTCGCGAGCCGCCATG
>JANLPN010000215.1:0-2504 GCA_031367285.1 Betaproteobacteria bacterium
GTGCTTGAAGCCATCAACACGGCCACCCATCTGGTTGGCGAACAAGCCTGGGCCGCCCACCTGGCAGAGAGCGGCAGGCCGTGGCTGAGCCCACTGGTTGCGCGTATCGCCGCTATCCGTCGCAGCATCAAGACCACGGCCACCGACCATGGCTGGGTTGTGACCGACGCGCAGCTTGACGACCGGCATATCGTGCGGCGCATGATCCTGAAGAAGTCCATCTTCGGCGTGGACAAAAACCCGATGGCGGTGGAGTTGGCCAAAACCGCGCTGTGGCGGCACACCTGTACCGTGGGTGCGCCGCTGTCTTTCCTGGACCACCACCTGAAAATCGGCGACAGCCTGCATGGCGAACGCCTGCCGCAGGTGCAGCGTGACCTGCAAAGCCTGGGTGCCCTGCTGTTGCAAAACGAGTTTGACCGCTTGTCGATGGCGGCCAGAAACATTGCGCAAGTAGCGGACCTGACCGACGTGGACATTGCCGAGGCCCAGCTCTCCAGGCAGCTCGCTACGGAGGCCGATGCACAGATCGCCCCCATCCATGCCGTGCTGGACTTCTGGCGTGCTTTGCGCTGGCTGGTACCTGGCTGGCCGGTAGACAAAGTCAGCAAACTGGCCAGGCTGTTCAAAGCCGATGATGGCGAGCCGAACCCGATGCTCCAGGGCCTGGTCAAGCTGCTTGACCCCAACCACAATCTGGTCGCCGTTCTTGGCGCTGGGGTGCTGGAAGGCCGCGACGCCGCCACCCAAGCCGCCAATACGCTGATGGCCGGCGCCCGCGCTCTGGCCCGGCGCGAAACCTTTTTTCACTGGTGGACCAGTTTCCCCACCGTATTTGGCGCCGGCAGCAAGGCTGGCTTTGACGCCATCATCGGCAACCCGCCCTGGGACCGCATCAAACTGCAGGAGGTAGAGTGGTTTGCCGAGCGCAGCTCGGCCATTGCGGCGCAGCCACGCGCGGCCGACCGCAAGAAGATGATTGCGGCACTGCAGGGCATAAAAATGTCGCAGACCGCTACCTACACACCACCCGTGGTGGACCTGTGGGCGCAGTACCAGGAGGCAAGCCAGCACGCCGAAGCCAATGCCCGCGTGCTGGGCAATGGCAAGCTGGGTTGCGGCGACTACCCGCTGCTCGGCCGTGGCGACGTTAACCTCTACAGCCTGTTTGTCGAACGCGCGCAGGCGCTTGCCGCCAAGGATGGCGTGGTGGCTTTGCTCACGCCCAGTGGCATCGCCGCGGACAAGGGCGCTTCGGAGTTCTTCCGCAGTATCAGCGGAAGCGGGAGACTGGGGGCACTGTTTGACTTTGAGAATCGCAAAGGGTTCTTTCCCGATGTG
The DNA here is from genome assembly GCA_031367285.1 of Betaproteobacteria bacterium. Lineage (GTDB taxonomy): Bacteria > Pseudomonadota > Gammaproteobacteria > Burkholderiales > Burkholderiaceae_C > CAISIP01. The sequence continues at coordinate 1,342 of JANLPN010000215.1, forward strand.
GATTCACGCTTCAAGTTCTGCACCTTGGTTTTCGGTGGCCCGCAGCGCAAGTTTGCACAAACGCGGTGCGCCTTCTTCTTGCACCAACTTGCCGAGATCGACGAACCAGGGCGTGTTCTCACGCTCAGCGCGGACGACTTCAGACGCGTCAATCCTAATACCGGCGCGGCGCCAGTATTTCGTAGCCGGCGCGACGCGGACATCACACTCAAGCTGTACGCACAACACCCGGTACTCGTCAAGCATGGTGGCATCAGCACCTCGCTGGGCAAGCTGGACCAGGTGAAGGCATGGCCCGTGAAGTATGTGACGACGTTTCATATGACGAGCGACTCACCCCTGTTTCTGAAGAAGGACGAATTGAACCAGCAGGGCTGGAAGGCTGGCGCACTCAACCATTGGCAAAAGAGCGGGGCAGAGGCCGTTCCCCTGTACGTCGGTCGAATGGTTCATCAATACGACCACCGGCATGCCAGCGTAACCGTGAACGAGGACAATCTGCATAACGCCGCGCAGGGATCTGCGCTGACGCCATCGCAGAAGAGCGACCCGGGCATGTTCCCCGAACCGCAATATTGGGTGCCTCGCAACGCCGTGCCGCCGACACTATTGCGCAGTTGGGCGATCGGCTTTCGCGACATCGCACGTGCAACCGATGTGCGGACATTCATTGCTGCCTTGGTGCCCCATACGGCAGCCGGCAATACGCTCCCGCTCCTTTTGGGAGACGACTGGTCTGTGGGGGAAGCCTGCTTGCTGCTCGCCAACCTGAATTCGTTGGCACTCGACTACATCGCGCGGCAGAAAGCCCAGTCTACGCACTTGAACTGGTACATCGTTGAACAACTGCCTGTCATCGCGCGCTACCGCTTTGATCAAGCCCTCCCCAAAGCCTTCGCCAGAGCAATGCGCGAAGCCGGCCTGATGAACGGCCACCATGCCAAGCCCACGGTGGCGGACTTCTGTATCCCGCAGGTGCTGGCCCTGAGCTACACGGCACACGACATGGCGCCCTTTGCCCGCGACCTGGGGTATGTGGACGCGCAAGGCGCGGTACTGCCTCCCTTTATCTGGAACGATGAGGAGCGGCGCCATCGCATGGCCGCGCTGGACGCACTGTTTTTCCATCTCTATGGGCTGGACGCCTCGGATGCCGCCTACAT
>JANLPN010000216.1:0-34918 GCA_031367285.1 Betaproteobacteria bacterium
CTCGGACGCGCTACGCCGCGGCTGCCGGCGGCCGTGACGCAACAAGGCGTGCGGGTCGACAAGGCCAACGCCAACTTTCTGCTGTTCACGATTCTGTCGTCCGACGACCCGGCCTTCGATCCGGTTGCACTGGGCGACTACGCGTCGCGCAGCGTGGTGCCCGAGATTCAGCGCCTGCCCGGCGTTGGCCAGGCACAGCTATTCGGTACCGAACGCGCGATGCGTATCTGGATCGACCCGGCCAAGCTGGTGGGCTTCAGCTTGCAGGCAAGCGATGTGACCAATGCCATCCGGTCCCAGAACGCGCAGGTGTCATCGGGCACCATAGGCGACCTGCCCAATGTCGGTGACCAGGCGATTTTTGCGACGGTGGTGGTCAAGGGCCAGCTCAACACCGTGCGGCAGTTTGGCAACATCCTGCTGCGCGCCAACACCGATGGTTCGGCCGTGCGCCTGAAGGACGTGGCACGCATCGAAATCGGCGCGCAAAGTTACGGGACATCGGCACGCCTGAACGGCAAACAGGCCACCGGCATCGGCGTGCAACTCTCGCCCTCCGGCAATGCGCTGGCGACAGCCAAGGCCGTGCGTGCCCGCATGGAAGAACTGTCCAAGTTTTTCCCGCCCGGTGTGAAATGGGCGATACCGTACGACAGCTCACGTTTTGTGAGCATTTCGATCCGGCAGGTGGCCGAGACTTTGATCGAAGCCGTGGTGCTGGTGTTCCTGGTGATGTTCCTGTTCTTGCAGAACATCCGCTACACCATCATTCCGACCATCGTGGTGCCGGTCACCCTGATGGGCACTTTCGCGGTCCTGCTGGCCTTGGGTTTTTCGATCAACGTACTCACGATGTTCGGCATGGTGCTGGTGATCGGCATCGTGGTGGACGACGCGATCGTGGTGGTGGAGAACGTGGAGCGCATCATGAGCGAGGAAGGCCTGTCGCCGCTCAAGGCCACACGCAAGGCGATGGGCCAGATTTCGGGCGCCATCATAGGCGTCACCGTGGTGCTGATTTCGGTGTTTGTTCCGCTGGCCTTTTTCGGCGGTTCGGTGGGCAACATCTACCGGCAATTCTCGGCCGTCATGCTGGCCTCCATCACCACCTCGGCGTTCCTGGCCTTGTCGCTCACGCCGGCCTTGTGCGCCACCTTGCTCAAACCGGTGGAAGCCGGGCACAACCATGCCAAGGGCGGTTTCTTCGGCTGGTTCAACCGCGGTTTTGCGCGCACTGCCAAGGGCTACGAGGGCGTGGTCGCGCGCATGTTGCGCGGGGCAGCGCGCTACATGCTGATCTACCTGGCCATCATTGCGGGCGTGGTGTTTCTGTACACGCGGCTGCCTACGTCCTTCCTGCCGGGCGAAGACCAGGGCTACATCATCGTCAACGTGCAGTTGCCGCCGGGCGCCACGCAGAATCGCACGCTGGATGTGATGGAGAAGGCCGAGGCCTATGTGCTCAAGCAGCCTGAAGTACAAAGCATGGTCAGTGTGCTGGGTTTCAGCTTTTCCGGCACCGGCCAAAACGCCGCGCTGGCTTTCGTGACGCTCAAGGACTGGGCTGAACGTGAGGGCCCTGCCCATTCGGCCCAGGGCATCGCGGGGCGCGCCTTCGGGGCCCTGCTGGGCATCAAGGACGCGTTTATCTTCGCGCTCAGCCCGCCGCCGATCCCTGAACTGGGATCGTCATCGGGCTTCAACTTCCGCCTGCAGGACCGCGGTGGCGCCGGCCACGTGGCCCTGGTGGCGGCCCGCAACCAGTTGCTGGGCATGGCGTCGCAGAGCAAGATATTGACCAGTGTGCGCCCGGATGGCCTGGAGGACGCGCCCCAGCTGCAGATCGACATAGACCGCGACAAGGCCAATGCGCTGGGTATTTCGTTCGACGCCATCAACAGCGCGCTGTCCACCACCCTGGGGTCCAGTTACGTCAACGACTTTCCGAACGCCGGCCGCCTGCAACGCGTGGTGGTGCAGGCCGACGCGCCGACGCGGATGCAGGGCGACGACTTGTTGCGCATCAACGTGCTAAACGCCAGGGGGCAGCCGGTGCCGATAGGCAGTTTCGCCACCACCTTCTGGGCCGTGGGCGCCATGCAGACGATACGCTACAACGGTTATCCGACCATGCGTATTTCGGGCGAAGCAGCGGCCGGCTACAGCAGCGGCGCCGCCATGGCCGAGATGGAACGCCTGGCGGCCCAGTTGCCGACCGGCTTCGGCTACGAGTGGACCGGCCAGTCGCGCGAGGAACGCCTGGCCGGCGCGCAGGCTTTCATACTGTTTGGTTTTGCGCTGCTGGCGGTGTTCCTGGCGCTTGCCGCCCTGTACGAGAGCTGGTCTATTCCCCTTGCCGTATTGCTGGTCGTGCCGCTGGGGGTGCTCGGTGTGCTGCTGGGCGCCAACCTGCGCGGACTGGCCAATGACGTCTACTTCAACGTGGGGCTGATCACCATCATCGGCCTGGCGGCCAAGAATGCGGTGCTGATCATTGAGTTTGCCAAGGATGTGCAGGCACACGGCAGGAGTTCGGTGGAGGCGGTGCTGGAGGCGGCCCATATGCGTTTCCGGCCCATCCTGATGACCTCGCTGGCATTTATCCTGGGTGTGTTGCCCCTGGTGCTGGCCAGCGGCGCCGGGTCCGCCGGCCAACGCGCAATCGGTACCGGCGTGATGGGCGGCATGATCGCCGCCACCTCGCTGGCGGTATTTTTCGTTCCGGTATTTTTTGTGCTGGTACGCCGGATTTTCAAGGGCAGCGAGCGACAACGAAAGATGTATGCGCATGAAACTGAGAATGGTACGGCGGCTGTCGCGGCACCAGGCGCACCGGAGTCCCATCCATGAGTAAGCGCAACACCTACCCCCGTGCCCGGTCCATCCCGACCCGCGCCAAGCTGCGCGGCCCGTTGGCTGCCGCCATCGTCGCCCTGCTGCTGGCCGGCTGCACGTCGTTCGTGCCCGATTACCAGCGGCCCGCCGCGCCGGTGGCGTCGGCTTTCCCGTTCGATACGGCCGGCACGGCATCCGCCGTCGCCGCGGCCGATATCGATTGGCAGCAGTTTTTTCAGGATGCCCGGCTCCGGCAGCTAATCAGCCTGGCGCTGCGGAACAACCGGGACTTGCGGGTTGCCATTCTCAATATCGAACAGGCACGTGCACAGCTGCAGATCAAACGCTCCGACGAGTTGCCAACCGTCAATGTGGGCGCAACCGGCTCGCGCCAGCCCAACAGCAGCGGCGGCATCACCAGCGCGTATACGGCGGGTTTCAATGTGACGGGTTATGAGCTGGACTTTTTTGGCCGCGTGCGCGCCCTGAGCCAGGCCGCGCAGGCCCAGCTACTGGGCACGGAGGAAGCGCGCAAGACGGTACAGATCGCGCTGGTGGCTTCGGTGGCCAACACCTACCTGAGCCTGCTCGCGGACGATGACTTGTTGCGTGTTACGCGTGATACGCTGACCACGCGCGAAGACTCGTTGCGCCTGACCAAACTCAAGTTGGACCAGGGTGTGAGCTCCGAACTGGACTTCCGGCAAGCCGAGTCCCTGCTGCAAGGCGCTCGCGTGGCGCTGGCCCAGCTCACGCGCCAGCGGGCGCTGGACGACAACGCGCTCACCCTGCTGCTGGGCCAGACGCTTGCGCCTGACGCGGCCGCGGCGTTGCCGGCCGGGCTGGCGCTTACCGGCCAGGGCTTGCTGGGTGAACTGCCGGCGGGGGTTCCGTCGGAGCTGCTGGCGCGCCGACCCGACGTGCGCCAGGCCGAGCAGCAACTGCTGGCCGCCAATGCCAACATAGGCGCCGCCCGTGCTGCATTTTTTCCGCGCATCACACTTACCAGCAGCCTAGGCACGGCGAGTTCGGAGCTCAGCGGCCTGTTCAAGAGCGGTTCGTTTGGTTGGACCTTTGCACCGCAATTGATCCTGCCGATATTTGACGCCGGTCGCAACCAGGCCAACCTGGACGCCAGCAAGGTGGGCCGGGACATCGCCACCGCACAGTACGAGAAAGCCATTCAGGGCGCCTTCCGCGAAGTGGCCGACGCACTGGCTTCGCGTGCCACCCTGGGTGAACAATTGCGGTCCCAGCTTGCACAAACCAACGCCCTGGAAACTACGTTGCGCCTGACCGATTTACGCTACCGCAATGGCGCCGCAAGCTACTTCGAAGTGCTGGACGCGCAACGCTCGGTGTTCGCCGCCCGGCAGGCAGTGGTGCAACTGCAATTGCAGCAGACGCAGAACCAGGTGGGTTTGTACAAGGTGCTGGGCGGGGGCTGGAAAGAAGCCCCCACGGCGCAGTGATGCCGGATCACCGCCCTTCCTGGCCGCGGCGGATACCTACTCGACGCGCACTACCGTGGCGGGCTTGAACCCCAGATCCGCGGCCTTGCCCTTGCGCCCGCGCGCGCCCTGCGCGTTGTTGAGGCTGCGAATCTCCAGCGTCTCTTCGCGTGGCTTGCCACCGCGCCCAATACCTTCTATCCGGATACTGCGGGTATAGGCCGCGGCACCGGCCAGGCTGTCTTTGGCTTCGAGGTCTATCAGCTTGAGGCCGCGCCCGCCATTGGTCATGGTATTGAGCTGGTCAATCGGGAAGGTGAGAATGCGCCCGCCGTTGGAGGTACATGCGACATGGGTGGCCGGCTTCAGCGCCGTTGTACCCGATGTGCCGGCAACCGGCGACGGGCGCGTCACCGTTTCATCCTCGTTGCAGCTGATGAAGGCCTTGCCGGCCTTGAGCCGGGACGTCATGTTCTCCACCGTGGCCAGGAACCCGTAACCACCCGTGCTGCTCAGCAACAGGCTGGCGGCCGACGGCCCGGCAAAGTAATACGCGAGTTGTGTGCCGGGCTCCAGCTCCAGCAGCGTAGTCACGGGTTGCCCATCACCCCGCGAACCCGGCAGCAACGAGACCGGAATCGAATACACCCGCCCCTTGTTGCCGAACACCAGCAGCGTATCGACCGAGCGGCATTCAAACGTAGCGTACAGGCCGTCACCGGACTTGAAGGCAAACGTGGCCGCCTCATGGCCGTGCCCGGTACGCACGCGCACCCAGCCCTTGTCGCTGACCACCACGGTCACCGGCTCGTCCACCACGCGCACTTCCACCACCGCACGTTTTTCATTCTGGATCAGGGTGCGGCGCGCATCGCCAAAGGTCTTGGCGTCGGACTCGATTTCGCGCACCATGAGGCGGCGCAACGTGGCCGGGCTGCCCAGTATTTCTTCCAGCTTCTTCTGCTCTTCGCGCAGGCTCTTCAATTCCTGCTCGATCTTGAGGGCCTCCAGCCGGGCCAGCTGGCGCAGGCGGATTTCAAGGATGTCTTCGGCCTGGCGTTCCGACAACGCAAACCGCGCCATCAGGGCCTGTCTGGGCTCGTCGGCCCGGCGGATGATGGCGATCACCTCGTCGATATTGAGCAGTACCAGCTGGCGCCCTTCCAGGATATGGGCCCGGTCCAGCACGTGCTGCAAGCGGTGCTGCGAACGGCGCTCTATCGTTTTGTGCCGGAACGTTATCCACTCTTCCAGCATCTGGCGCAGCGTCTTTTGCGTCGGCCGGCCGTCCAGCCCGACCATGGTCAGGTTGACCGGCGACGATGTTTCCAGGCTGGTGTGGGCCAGCAAGGTGGTGATCAACTCCTGCTGCTCGATGCGGCTAGTCTTGGGCTCGAACACCAGGCGCACGGCAGCGTCCTTGGAGGACTCGTCGCGTACCACGTCCAGCACGGCCAGCACGCTGGCCTTGAGTTGTGTCTGCTCCTGCGAAAAGGCCTTCTTTCCCAGCCGCACCTTGGGGTTGGTCAACTCCTCGATTTCTTCAAGTACTTTTTGGGTACTCACGTTGGGCGGCAACTCGGTCACCACCAGTTGCCATTGGCCGCGCGCCAGGTCTTCGATCTTCCAGCGCGCGCGCACCTTCAGGGAACCGCGACCTGTGCGCATGGCATCCCCGATCTCGCCGCCGCTGCTGATGATCTGCCCGCCGCCGGGGTAGTCGGGGCCGGGTACCAGCGCAAATAGATCTTCCTCCGTCAAGCCCGGAGACTTGACCAGCGCCACACACGCCGCGGCAATCTCGCGCAGGTTGTGGCTGGGGATTTCCGTGGCCAGCCCGACAGCAATACCACTTGCGCCATTGAGCAACACAAACGGCAGGCGCGAGGGCAACTGGGTCGGCTCCTCGGTCGAGCCGTCGTAGTTGGGAACAAAGGCCACCGTGCCTTCATCGATTTCATCCAGCAACAGGCTAGTGATCTTCGCCAGCCGGGCCTCGGTGTAACGCATGGCCGCCGCGCCGTCGCCGTCACGGCTGCCAAAATTGCCCTGACCATCGATCAGCGGGTAACGCTGCGAAAAATCCTGCGCCATACGCACCAGCGCGTCGTAGGCCGCCTGGTCGCTGTGCGGATGGAAGCGGCCCAACACGTCGCCCACCACCCGTGCCGACTTGACCGGCCTGGCACCCACATTGCCGTTTGCCCCGCCAAACCCCAGCCCCATGCGCGACATGGAATACAGGATGCGGCGCTGCACCGGCTTTTGCCCGTCGCACACGTCGGGCAAGGCGCGGCCCTTGACGACACTCAGGGCGTATTCGAGGTAGGCGCGTTGCGCGTAATTGGCCAGGTTGAGGGCGTCGTCGCCCGGCGGCCCTTGGGAAAAGTCCAGGGTGGGTTGTTCACTCATCAGTAGCTGGAGCCTGTAAAAACAATCGAAGGGCGGGCGCCCGGGAACTGCCGCAATCTGGACGGCCGCAACCTAGTCGGCTTCGGGTTTCGGTCTTGCGGCCGTGCCCAGGTTGCCGGGCATATTGCCGCGGTTTACGGCACCGCCCTTGATCGCGGGGCGCACCCGGGACAGGGGATGGCGGAGCTCCGGCGCCGGCGCGGGGGGTTTCAACCCGGCGTAGAGCTGCATCACGGTCTTGACGTAGTTTTGTGTTTCCTTGTAATTCGGAATCTGGTTGCCGGCGCGTTGCACCGCACCTTCACCGGCGTTGTAGGCTGCCAGCGCCAGCTCGATCTGCCCCGGGAACATGTTGATCAGGTCACGCAGGTAACGGGTACCGGTCTTGATGTTGATTTTCGGGTCGGTGAGTTTCTTCTCGAGTGCCACCTTCCTGTCACCGTCGACACCATAACGGCGCGCGGTCGCAGGCATGATCTGCATCAGCCCGATCGCGCCCTTGGGCGACACCGCGCTGGGGTCAAAACCCGACTCGGTAGCAATCAATGCCTGCAGCAGTTCGACGTCGATGTTGTGATCGCTGGAGGCCTCGCGCAGATGTTGCCGCACTAGCTTGAAGGTGGGCGATATCTCGAAAAACGCCAGCAGCTTGCTGGGCGTGGTCGGCGCCAGCATGGCATTACGCGCGGGCTCGGGCGTGGGGGCATCCAGGCTGGTATCGAAAGTCTCGGCGTTGCGGAAGAAAAGCTCGTACCGGTCGTCAACCCGCTCGGACGCGAAGTGCGGCACGCCTTTTTCATCGACATAGGCCCACACGTCGGCGCGGGCCGGAAGCACCAGGCAACACAGGAAACACGCACACGCCACGCCACGCACTACACGTGTCCCGAAACCACCCGCAGCGGACAAGCAAGCTGCCATCAGACGTCTATCTCCACTGCATCTCCGTGTAACTCCATCAGCGTGCGCCGGGCCGCCGCCTCGCCTTTGCCCATCAGTTTGGTGATCAGCAGCTCGGTCTGTGCGAAGTCAATGTCGCCCAGATGCACCGGCAACAAACGCCGTGTGTCCGGGTTGAGGGTGGTGTCCCACAACTGCTCGGCGTTCATCTCACCCAGGCCCTTGAAACGGCTGATGCTCCAGGCATTTTCGCGCACACCCTCCTTGCGCAGCTTGTCCAGTATGGCGGTCAATTCGCCGCTGTCCAGCGCATAGGCTTTGGAAGCCGGCTTCTTGCCGCGCGCCGGTGCATCCACCCGAAACAGAGGTGGGCGCGCCACGTAGACGTTGCCGCTTTCCACCAGCTTGGGGAAATGGCGAAAGAACAGCGTCAAAAGCAGCACCTGGATATGCGAACCATCCACGTCCGCATCGCTCAAAATACAGATCTTGCCGTAGCGCAGACCGGACAGGTCAGGTGCGTCGTTGGGACCGTGCGGGTCCACCCCGATGGCCACCGCAATGTCGTGAATTTCAGTGTTCGCAAACAGGCGGTCGCGCTCAACCTCCCAGGTGTTGAGCACCTTGCCACGCAGCGGCAAAATTGCCTGCGACTCCTTGTCGCGCCCCATCTTGGCGCTGCCTCCGGCCGAATCACCTTCGACCAGAAACACCTCGTTATGCGCCAGGTCGCGGCTCTCGCAGTCGGTCAGCTTGCCCGGCAAAACCGCAACACCCGAGCCCTTGCGCTTTTCAACTTTCTGGCCGGCCTTTTGCCGGGTCTGCGCGGCACGAATAGCCAGCTCGGCCAGCTTGCGCCCGTATTCGACATGCTGGTTCAGCCACAACTCCAACGCCGGCCGCACAAAACCCGACACCAGCCGCACGGCATCGCGCGAATTCAGGCGCTCCTTGATCTGGCCCTGGAACTGCGGGTCCAGCACCTTGGCGGACAACACGTAACTGGCACGCGCAAACACGTCTTCCGGCAGCAGCTTGACACCTTTGGGCAGCAAGGCGTGCAACTCGATGAAACTCTTGACGGCGGTAAACAGGCCTTCGCGCAACCCGCTTTCGTGCGTGCCGCCGGCGCTGGTGGGAATCAGGTTTACATAGCTCTCGCGCACCGGGTTGCCGTCTTCGGTAAACGCAACACACCATTGCGCGCCTTCGCCCTCGGCAAAACTGTCGTGGCCGGCATCGGCAAAAGCCTGTTCCTCGAACAAGGGGATCACCGGGTCGCCTGCCAGCGCCTGCGTCAGATAGTCGCGCAAGCCGCCCTTGTATATCCAGGTCTGGGTTTCGCGCGTCTTCTCGTTTGTGAGCGTCACCGTCACGCCGGGCATCAGGACCGCTTTGCTGCGCAGCAGATGCACCAGGTCAGCCATCGGCAGCGCCGCCGTCTCAAAATATTTGGGATCTGGCCAGACACGTACCGAGGTACCCGACCTGCGCTCGCCATCCAGCGCCTTGCGCACCTGCAATTTCTCGGTCACGTCGCCGGCCTCGAAAACCATGCGGGCTACGCTGCCATCGCGAAACGAGGTCGCTTCCAGGCGTTTGGCCAGCGCATTGGTCACGCTTACACCCACACCGTGCAGGCCTCCGGAAAAGCTGTAAGCCCCGCCTTTGCCCTTGTCGAACTTGCCGCCGGCATGCAGGCGCGTAAACACCAGTTCGATCACCGGCGCGTTTTCTTCCGGATGCAGGCCAAACGGAATACCGCGGCCGTCGTCCTCCACTGACACCGATCCATCAGCATGCAAGGTGACGCGGATTTTTTTGCCGTGGCCGGCGAGTGCTTCGTCGGCCGAATTGTCCAGTACCTCCTGGACCACGTGCAGCGGGCTGTCAGTGCGGGTGTACATGCCCGGACGCTGCTTGACCGGCTCCAGGCCCTTGAGAACGCGAATCGAACTCTCGGAATATGCGCTGGACGGTCGCTCGGTGGGGGTGCTTGCCATAGACGGGGATTGTAAGCCGTCACATCGCAACCACTGTATGTAAAATCAGTTTGCTGCCTGCCACGGCGGTGTGGGCGTTCCAAAGTAGCTATATTTCCCGCATGACTTCTTCAAGCAAGACTTTATCCATGACCCAATTGCTGGTCTGCGGAGCCGCCATCGTCACCCTGTCGATGGGTATTCGCCATGGATTCGGACTCTGGCTGCAGCCCGTGACCCAGACACGCGAATGGACGCGTGAGACGTTCTCGTTCGCGATCGCGATCCAGAATATTTCCTGGGGAATCGCCGGCATCTTTGCCGGCATGGTGGCCGACAAGTTTGGCGCCCTGCGCGTCATTGTGGCGGGCGCCTTTGTTTACGCGCTGGGCTTGATCGGCATGGCCTACGCGCCCACGCCACTCCTGTTTGCGGCCAGCGCGGGGGTACTGATAGGGGTTGCGCAAGCCGGAACCACCTATGCCGTCATTTACGGCGTTATCGGCCGCAATGTGGCCGCGGAACGCCGCTCGTGGGCCATGGGTATCGCCGCCGCCGCGGGTTCGTTTGGCCAGTTCCTGATGGTGCCGACCGAGGGGTTTTTGATCGGCCACCTCGGATGGCAGGAGGCGCTCGTCGCCCTGGGCCTGGCGGCGCTGCTGATTGTTCCATTGGCCATGGGCCTGCGCGAACCTGGCTTTGCCGGTGGTGCGGTGGCCAAACGGGACCAGACCATACTGCAAGCGGCGCGCGAAGCCTTCAAGTACCCTAGTTTTCAGATGCTGGTGGCGGGCTATTTTGTATGTGGATTCCAGGTGGTTTTTATCGGCGTGCATATGCCCAGTTACCTCAAGGACAAGGGCCTGCCCCCCGAGGTGGCCAGCTACGCATTGGCGCTGATTGGCCTGTTCAATGTTTTCGGCACCTACGCGGCAGGCGTGCTCGGCCAGAAACTCAAGAAGAAAAATATTCTTTGCTTCATCTACCTGGCCCGCGCATTGGTGATAGCGGTGTTCCTGCTGGCTCCATTGACGCCGCTCAGTGTGTATGTTTTTGCCGCGACCATGGGTTTGTTGTGGCTGTCCACCGTACCCGTCACCAATGCAGCGATAGCGCAAATCTTCGGGGTTGCACATCTGTCCATGCTCAGCGGCTTCGTTTTCCTGAGCCACCAGGTAGGCTCCTTCATGGGGGTGTGGCTGGGTGGTTTGTTGTACGACCGCACGGGCAGTTACGACCTGGTCTGGTACATCGCTATTGCGCTGGGCATTTTCGCGGCCCTGATCAACCTGCCGGTCAAGGAAAGCGCCATCCAGCGTGGCACTCTGCTGGCGGCGCGCACAGCCGCGCAGGCATGAACATGGCCGGCCCGCGCGCTTCCCGATTCGCGGCACACTGCCTTGCGCTGCTAGCCTTGCTGTGTGTGTTTGCCTTGTACCTGCAGCCGGAATTCATGGTCTTGCTGGCGCAGCAGGTCTGGGCGTGTTTTTGACATATCTGCCTCATGAGAAAACGCCGGGCCGCCCCAAGTTTTCTGCACCCCCTCGGGGGGCCAGACGCGCAGCGGCTGGGCTGGGGGCTCATGAGAAAACGCCGGGCCGCCCCAAGTTTTCTTGCACCCCCTCGGGGGGCCTGACGCTTAGCGGCAGGGCTGGGGGCGCTGGCACGCGCGGCCAACTGCCAGGTACTGTCCGGTGAACAGCGGCGCGGTGCAGATACGGCATGGAGGCGAGTTGCCCTCACCCTGGGTGCAGCGCTGGTCGCATCTGGTCGCCCCAAAGGGAACCGTATTGGACGTGGCGTGCGGCTACGGCCGGCACCTGCGCTGGTTTGCTGCGCGCGGCCATGCTGTGATGGGCGTGGACCGTGCGCAACAGGCGCTGGACTCACTGGCGGATCTGGCCGGTGACGGGCGCGCACAACTTTTGCAGGCGGATATCGAAACCGGCCCCTGGCCCTTGATGCGTGGTGGGTCCCCGAGCCAGTTCGATGCGGTCGTGGTGACCAATTACCTGTGGCGCCCCCTGCTGCCCACCATTGTGGGTAGCCTGGCTCCGGGCGGGGTGTTGCTGTATGAAACATTTGCATACGGCAACGCGACCGTGGGCAAACCATCGCGGCCCGATTTCCTGCTCGTGCCGGGAGAGCTGCTGGGTGTCTGCGCAAGCCTGCGCGTCATCGCGTTCGAGGACGGTTTCTGCGAAGGTCCGGAGCGATTCGTGCAACGTATTGCGGCCGTTCGAGCCGTTACGGATGTAACGCAAAGCGGCGCCGAAGCAGCACCACCAGCGCGTTTCCTGCTCAGGTGACTGGGTAGAATGCGGCATTCCCGTTTTTTACTGCGGTTATGACACCTATTACTGGCAGCATCGTGGCGCTTGTGACCCCGATGCATGACGACTGCAGCGTGGACTACCCAACGCTGCGCAAGCTGATCGACTGGCACATCGCACAAGGGACGGACTGTATCGGTGTGGTGGGCACCACCGGCGAGTCGCCCACCGTCAACGTGCAGGAGCATTGCGAAATCATCCGCGTTTCAGTGGAGCAGGCCAAAGGCCGCGTACCTATCATGGCCGGCTGCGGCGCCAATTCCACATCGGAAGCCATTGAGTTGACCAAATTTGCGCGCGAGGTAGGCGCGGACTGCCACCTCCAGGTTGTTCCCTATTACAACAAGCCCAGCCAACAAGGCCAGTACCAGCATTTCAAGGCTATTGCGGAAGCGGTAGACCTGCCCATGGTGTTGTACAACGTACCTGGCCGCACCGTTGCGGACATGGCCCACGATACCGTGCTGCGGCTGGCGCAGGTTCCCGGTATCGTTGGCATCAAGGAAGCCACAGGCAATATCGAACGGGCGCAATGGCTGATCCGGGATGTGCCCAAAGGCTTTGCGGTGTATTCGGGCGACGACCCGACGGCGGTGGCCCTGATGCTGTGTGGTGGGCAGGGCAACGTCAGTGTCACGGCCAATATTGCGCCGCGCCTCATGCATGAGTTGTGTGTAGCCGCTCTGGCAGGCGATACCCGGCGCGCGATGGAAATACAGTTCCAGCTGATGCCGGTACACAAACATCTGTTTGTGCAGGCCAACCCGATTCCGTTGAAGTGGGCAATGCAGCGCATGGGGCTGTGCGGCGGTGCGCTGCGATTGCCCATGACCCGACTTGACCAGGAATATGAATCGGTCGTTGACAATGCCTTGCGCGCGTCCGGCCTGATCTGACAACCCTAACCTCCATAAGGACAATTTGGTGAACCCTTTTTCAAGACTTGCTCTGCTTAGCCTGACGCTGGCAATGGCTGCCTGCTCAATATTGGAGACCGACAAAATCGACTACAAAAGCGCCACCAAGGCGCCGTCGCTGGCAGTGCCTCCCGACCTGACCCAGTTGTCGCGCGACAACCGTTATGCCATTCCGGGCGGTGCAGTTACCGCGTCAGCCTACCAATTGGGTCAAGCCTCGCCCTCTGTACCGGTGGCTGTTACAGCGCTTTCCGACGTACGTATCGAACGCTCCGGCAACCAGCGTTGGCTGGTCGTAAAACGCCCAGCGGACCAGTTGTGGGATCCGGTCAAGGACTTCTGGCAGGAGAATGGTTTCCTGCTGATTCTGGACCAGAACAATCTTGGCATCATGGAGACCGATTGGGCAGAAAACCGGGCCAAGATTCCGCAGGATTTCATCCGCAATTCGCTCGGCAAACTGCTGGATTCTATTTATTCCACGGCCGAACGGGACAAATTCCGCACCCGACTGGAACGTAGCCCCTCCGGCGACACCGAGATTTACATCAGCCACCGCGGCATGGTGGAGGTGTACCAGTCAGGCACCACCAACCCCAGCGCGCGAGATACCAGCACCATATGGCAGCCTCGCCCTGCGGACCCCGAACTCGAAACCGAGTTCTTGCGCCGCCTGATGGTCAAGTTGGGGGTATCACAGGAACAGACCAAGGCCATTGCGGCTGCAAGTGCCGGCAAATCAGTGTCGCGTGCCTCGATCATCAACGGTCAGCCCGTGGTGCAGATCGATGAAGGCTTTGACCGGGCGTGGCGGCGTGTTGGGCTGTCGCTGGACCGCACCGGTTTCACTGTGGAAGATCGTGACCGCAACCAGGGCACCTATTTTGTCCGCTACGTGGAGCCAAACGCCGACAAGGCTGAGCCAGGATTCTTGTCCAGAATTTTTGGTGGCTCCGCCAAAAGCAATGCACCCGTAAAGTACCGTGTAGTGGTGCGCAGCCAGGGTGAAACGAGCGTGGTTTCCGTGCTGAACGCCGTGGGTGCTCCCGACGCCTCGGCCAACGCTCAACGAATTGTCAACGTCATTGTGGACGATCTGAAATAGGTCGCGAGCATGTTGAGATTCCGGAGCCTTGGCAGCGGCAGCTCCGGAAACGCCACCGTGATTGAGGCCGGCAGCGGCCATAACGTGCGGCGTTTGCTCGTAGACTGCGGCCTCGGGCTCAGGCATCTGGAGCAGCGTCTGGCACGTGCCGGGATCGAAGGGTCCGACATCCACGCGATTTTCATCACCCACGAACACGGCGATCACATCGGATGCGCGCGCGCCTTTGCCGTGCGCCAGCGCGTTCCCGTGTGGATGAGCGTCGGTACCTACCGTGCTATTGGCAGTCCGGATTTTGAAGGTTTACTGCGCCCTGCCACCGACGGAATCGCAATCGACCTCGGGGAGATGTGCATCGCTCCGTTCACCGTTCCGCACGATGCGCGTGAACCCCTTCAACTGACGTGTACCGACGGCGCATCACGACTGGGCATCGTTACCGATCTGGGGCATGCGACATCCCATGTCATGAACCAGCTTGCGCTATGCAACGCTCTATTGCTTGAATGCAATCACGAGTCCGGGCTTCTGGCCGAATCGTCCTACCCGCCATCGCTGAAAAAGCGTGTCGGTGGGAAATATGGACACTTGTCAAACAGCAACTCGGCCCAGATCGCGCGTTTGCTGAACCACGGCGGATTGGCTACCGTGGTCGCGGCACATCTGAGCCGTGAAAACAACCGCCCGGAACTGGCGCGTGCTGCGCTGTCGCAAGCCCTGGATCGGGATACAGAGGACATCGCCGTTGCCGATCATCTGGTCGGCACGCCGTGGATTCGAGTATGAGCAGCTTGCGGCCGTCCGTGACTCAAGCGCGACGGCGTGCCGATGCACGCAAAAAATCTGTCCTGTTACGCAAAGCCGAGCTACACGGCGCCCACCCAGCCAAAAAAAAGCCACCCAAAGGTGGCTTTTTCAGTAACTCGTCACACCCTGCAATATCAGGGCTTCTTCATGGCAGCGGAAGCGGCGTCTGCGGCTGCCTTGGCAGCGTCGGTGGCAGCAGCAGCAGCACCAGTGGCGGCAGAGGCAGCGCCGGTTGCGGCTGAAGCGGCATCCTTGGCGGCTTCAACTACGGCGGCGGGTGCGGCCGCTGGCGCGGCGGCAGGCGCCGGCATCTCTTCTTTTTTGCCACATGCAACCAGAGCAGCGGCAGCGATCACAGCTGCCAAAACGAGGGACTTGTTCATTTTTAAATTACCTAATGAGTTTTGGAAAAAGGGTTTGCGGGAAGTATTGGCGCTTCAAGATGCACCGATTAAGCAAGGAAAAAGCCAAGTTTTTCTTGCCTAGCCAACGATTATACAAAAATTGCCGGCAATGTACGGGAATACCCTAGGCATGCACCAAAACGAAGTTTGAACGCACACTGGCACTGCCCCAAACTGCTCTTTGTGCCAATGCCACAACGAAGGTCCTGCGGGGGCCAAGAAAATGCCCGCGCGGCTAGCCATGCCATTGCCCGGATGCAATTTCAGAGGAGAGCAAATTTGCCCTCGGCCTATATCGGAATCAAAAAACTTACAAACCGAGTGTAGAGGCAGGAAAGCCCGGACCGCTGTTGAGGTTCAACTCGTCGAGCACCTCGCGCATCTGAACCCTGCGTTCAGGCTCGGCACCACAAACTCCGGCGCAGTGCAACAGATCAAGGCGGCGCATGGCCCAAGCCGAGCTCCAGATCATGCTGGGGAAGTCCAACGCGTCCACGTGGCGGCAAACCCGGCAATCAATAATGTGGCCCCAGCTCTTGCGCCACGAAACGAAACGAGGCTGGTAACGCAGGACTGCGTCGTAGCGGCTGGCCAGCATGACGAAGCGGCGACCTGGCTTCGACCAGGCATGCAGGGACTCGCTCACCAGCCGTTCATGCAACGGCCAGTCTTCAAACGAGGCGTCGCAGACAAAAATTTCGCGCCATCCCTGCTGCGCCGCACATGCCAATGCATCCCGAACGAGCTGGGCAAACGCGTCCCGTCCCGCGAACCGCCCAGACGGCAACACGACAGGTACGGCCGGCTCAATTGCCATGGGCCCATCCCGAGCGACACCAGCCACGCATCAAGTCAAGGGCTTGTGCGCTCGCTCGTGCAAGCTCGCCCGCGTCCAGTGTGCGGGCGTCCGCGAGGCGCCGCATAAGCATGGCATCGCGCCCGCCGGCGCGGTAACTTTCGCCGTTGATAAAAATATGGCTCTGGTCGTACATCATCCTGGTTCTGCGGTCGAGTTGAAGACTGCTGTTCAATTTCCCCGGGTTCCCCGAATCAAACCACACCCGGGCCTTGGGCTCGGTCAAACATTCGCCAAGCGCCCTGCGTATTGCCACCGGATCCCGCATGGCGCGCTGCAGTGCCAGCCGGGAAAATTCACCCAACCCGGCCGGTATGGAGGCCGGCGCGGACACTGCGCCGTGGCCACCGTCGCGGTACAGCGCGTCACCGACAACATCAGGCGCATCCTGCGCCAGGCGTTGCAACAACTCCGAAGCCAAGTCGCCACGACCCGGCGCCCTGAAACCCACAGAGTAAGTCATGCACTCGCCGATGGCAAGCCCGTCATGGGCGTATTTTGGCGGCAGATACAGCATATCGCCGGGCTCAAGATCGAACTCCTGGTCGGGTTCGAAATCGCGCAGGATCTTCAAAGGCGCACCCGGCTGCAGCGTCAGATCTTTCTGACGACCGATACGCCAGCGCCGCCTTCCGTGAACCTGCAGAAGAAATACATCGTAACTGTCGAAATGCGGCCCTACCCCGCCTCCGTCCGAGGCGTAACTGACCATCAGATCGTCCAGCCGCGCGTCGGGAACGAAACGAAAGCGGTTCAACAGCATGTGGACGGCGTCCACATGCAGATCAACTCCCTGCACCAGCAAAGTCCAGCCGGCCTGACCCAATGGTGGCAAGGCGCGGCGTGTAAAAGGCCCATGGCTAAGCTTCCAACTGGCTGGACCCGGCTCGCCGTGGTGGACTACCAGACGGGACTCAACGTCCTCCCGCGCCGCCAACGCAAACAGGGCGGCGCGGTCAAGCAAGGGCGATATGCCGGGCACGGCCGCACGAATTAACAGCGGCTTCTTTTGCCAGTGGCGCCGCATGAATAACTTCGGGCTCAGGCCTCCCAGCAGTTGTAGCGGTTGGTTCACATCCATGGCTTATCCGTTTGCGTTTTGGCAGGCAGCTCTACTGAAGCTGCGACAATTCTCGTATGGAAATTACACAACAATGCGTCGTAGCGTTGACCTGGACGCTGAAAGACACCTTGGGCGACGAACTGGATGTGCTCAAAGAGCCGGTCGAATTCCTTGTGGGCGGAGGCGACCTGTTTGAAAAAATCGAACAGGCCTTGCAGGGCCATGAGGCTGGCGCCCATATCGACCTGCATCTCGAGCCGGAAGAGGCTTTCGGTGACTTTAACGAGCAACTGGTTTTCCTTGAGCAACGCAGCCTGTTTCCGGTTGACATTGAGGAGGGCATGACTTTCGAGGGCCGCGCCTTGCCATCCGGCTGCAGCCCGGACTTGCCTAAGGACGCGCTGTATACGGTGACGGAAATTTATCCTGACCATGTGGTGCTGGACGGCAACCATCCGCTCTCGGGTATCGCGCTGCGCCTTAGCCTTACCGTCAAGGCAGTGCGAGAGGCCACCGAGGAAGAGATCGGCAGCGGTACGGCTGGGGCCGGGTTCTTCAAAGTCCAGCTTCAGGCACCGGGAACCTTGCACTGACGCCGCCTTCCGCGACAACTGATCAACTTTTGCCGGTCGAGCCGTAGCCACCCTCGCCCCGCTCACTGGCAGGAAATGCGCTCACCAGGTTGAACTCGGCCTGCATCACCGGAACAATCACCAGTTGGGCAATGCGCTCCATAGGCTCAATGGTGAACGGGACGGGACTGCGGTTCCACGCGCTAACCATTAGTTGCCCCTGGTAGTCGCTGTCGATCAGGCCCACCAGGTTACCCAGCACGATGCCGTGTTTATGCCCCAGACCTGAGCGCGGCAATATCAGCGCAGCGTAGTTCGCGTCGGCAAGATAAATTGCGATGCCGGTGGGAACCAGCTGCCAGGCATTGGGTGCCAAAGCCAGTGGGGCCTGCAGGCAGGCGCGCAAGTCCAGGCCAGCGCTGCCGGAAGTTGCATACGCCGGCAACTGGTTTGCCAGCCGGGCATCCAGAATCTTGACGTCGACTTTCATTTTTTGCCCCCGTCCGCTCCAGCTCGCACAAGCTGCGCGCAGGTGGCAATCAATTTTCTGGCCAACTCTAGTTTGGAGGCATGGGCAAACTCCTGTACGCCTTCCGCGGTCACCAGCAGCAGCGCGTTGTCATCCTTGCCAAAGGTTGCCGGCCCGATGTTGCCCACCAGCAAGGGCACGCCCTTGCGCAGCCGCTTGGCCTGGGCATTCGCCAGCAGGTCCTGGCTTTCAGCCGCGAAACCAACACAGAACAGTTTGCCGCTGTTTGCACGGTCCGACCGTGCGACCGCAGCCAGAATGTCCGGGTTTTCAACAAACTGCAATTGCGGTGTGGCGCTGGAACCGTCTTTCTTGATTTTGTGTTCCGAGGCGTTGGCCGGGCGCCAGTCCGCTACCGCCGCCGTGGCGATGAAGATGGTCGCGGCCTGGATCTGTTCCAGCGTTGCGGCATACATTTGCCGCGCCGACCTGACATCTATGCGGGTGACGCCACGTGGCGTGGCCAGGCTTGCCGGCCCGGCCACCAGGCTTACCTGCGCGCCAGCTTCGCGCGCGGCGCGCGCCACCGCAAAACCCATCTTGCCGCTGCTGAGGTTGGTGATGCCGCGCACCGGATCAATTGCCTCGTAGGTCGGCCCCGCGGTCACCAGCACATGGTGACCAGCCAGCAACTTGGGGCCGAAAAACGCGATGACATCCTCAACAATTTCGCCGGGTTCCAGCATCCGGCCGTCACCAGTCTCGCCACATGCCTGGTCCCCATTGCCCACGCCCAGGATGGTGCTGCCATCCTGCTGCAACTGCGCCATATTGCGCTGTGTCGCGGGGTGCAGCCACATCTCCCGGTTCATCGCAGGAGCCAGCAACAAGGGCACCCTGGCCATGGGGCGGGCCAGGCACATCAAGCTCAGCAGTTCATCCGCGGCGCCATGCACCAGCTTGGCCATGAAGTCCGCGCTGCAGGGTGCAATCAAAATGGCGTCCGCCTCGCGCCCCAGATTGATGTGGGGCATGTTGTTGGTCTCGCGCGTGTCCCACTGCGAGGTGAACACCGGGCGGTTGCTCAGCGCCTGCATCGTCACGGGTGTGATGAACTGTTGCGCCGACGCGGTCATCACCACTTGCACCGTCGCTCCCTCCTTGACCAGGGCACGGCACAGCTCTGCCGCCTTGTAGCAGGCGATTCCGCCGGTCAGCCCGAGTACCAGATGTTTGTCACGTAGGTCCATGAAGCGTCGCTATCCCGCAAAGGCAAATACATTGATGAAAAATTCCGGATTGCCGCAATGTAGCAGACGCCTATAATTCTTTTTTACCACCTCATCGAACCCTTTGGTTCGCCCCTGACATGACCAAATTTGTCTTCGTCACCGGCGGTGTCGTGTCCTCCCTTGGCAAGGGAATCGCCTCAGCCTCCCTCGCTGCGATTTTGGAGTCGCGAGGCCTTACAGTCACTTTGATCAAGCTCGATCCCTATCTGAACGTGGATCCGGGCACGATGTCGCCATTCCAGCATGGCGAGGTCTTTGTCACCGAAGACGGGGCTGAAACCGACCTGGATCTGGGCCACTACGAGCGTTTTGTCGAAACGCGCATGCGCCGCACCAACAACTTCACCACCGGTCAGATCTACAAAAGTGTGCTGGAGAAAGAGCGGCGCGGCGACTACCTGGGCAAGACGGTACAGGTCATCCCGCATGTGACCAACGAGATCCAGGAGTTCGTCAAACGCGGCGCGCGTTTTGGTGAACCCGATGCCGTTGATGTGGCGATTGTCGAGATTGGCGGCACCGTAGGCGACATCGAGTCACTGCCGTTCCTTGAAGCGGTGCGGCAGATGAGCCTGAAGATGGGGCCCAACAACTCGGCCTTCGTGCACCTGAGTTACGTTCCGTGGATTGCCGCGGCCGGAGAGCTCAAGACCAAGCCGACCCAGCACACCGCCAAACAACTGCGCGAAATCGGCATCCAGGCCGACGCGCTGATTTGCCGCGCCGACCGGCCGATCCCGCAGGAAGAGCGGTCCAAGATCTCGCTGTTTTCCAACGTGCCCGAATGGGGCGTGATTTCCATGTGGGACGTGGACACGATCTACAAGGTGCCGCGCATGTTGCACCAGCAAGGGCTCGATGGACTGATCTGCGACAAGCTGCGCCTCAACACCCCGCCGGCCAACCTGAAACGATGGGACGATCTGGTCTATGAAACCGAACACCCGACCAGCGAAGTAAACATCGCGATGGTGGGCAAGTACGTGGACCTGAGCGACAGCTACAAGTCGCTCAACGAAGCGCTAAAACACGCTGGCATGAAGAACCATGCGCGTGTGAAGATCGACTACATCGACTCGGAAACCATCTCCAGCGAAACCATCGCACAACTGGCGCGCTTTGATGCGGTACTGGTACCGGGCGGCTTCGGTAAACGCGGTATCGAAGGCAAAGTGGCGGCGGCGCGATTCGCGCGCGAAAACAAGGTGCCTTACCTGGGCATCTGCCTGGGCATGCAGGTGGCAACCATAGAGTTTGCGCGCCATGTTGCTGGCTTGACCGACGCCAATAGCACCGAGTTCGACCCGGCCACGCCGCACCCGGTGATTGCACTCATCACCGAGTGGGAAGATGCCGACGGAACGATCAAGAGCCGCAACGAAAAATCCGATCTGGGTGGCACCATGCGTCTGGGCGCGCAGAGCTCGGACGTGGTGCGCGGCACGCTGGCGCATTCCATTTACGGCGACGTGGTAACCGAGCGCCACCGCCATCGCTACGAAGCCAATGTGCGTTACCTTGACACCTTGCGCAATGCCGGTCTGGTGATTTCCGCCTTGACCCAGCGCGAGCAGTTGACCGAGATCGTCGAGTTGCCGCACGAAGTCCACCCCTGGTTTGTAGGTGTGCAGTTCCACCCCGAGTTCAAGTCCACCCCCTGGAACGGACACCCGCTGTTCAACGCCTTCATCAAGGCGGCGCTGGACCACCAGGCAGAGGGTAAAAACCTGAAGGCGGTTGCCTGATGAAATTGTGCGGCTTTGAGATCGGGCTTGACCGCCCCTTTTTTCTCATAGCCGGCCCCTGTGTCATTGAGTCGGAGCAACTGCAAATGGACACCGCGGGCACCCTGCGGGAAATTACCCGCGGTCTGGGCATACCGTTTATTTTCAAGAGCAGTTTTGACAAAGCCAACCGGTCCTCGGGCAGCAGCTTTCGCGGCCCGGGCCTGGAGGCTGGGCTGCAGATCCTGGCCAAAGTCCGGCGCGAACTGGGTGTGCCGGTGCTGACCGACGTGCACTCCGAGGACCAGATTGTTGCCGTCGCCGACGTGGTGGATGTGCTGCAAACGCCGGCCTTTCTTTGCCGCCAGACCGACTTTATCAGCGCGGTCGCCCAATCCGGCAAGCCGGTCAATATCAAGAAGGGCCAGTTCCTTGCCCCCGGCGACATGAAGAACGTGATTGACAAGGCCAAAGCCGCTGCAAGGCAAAAAGGCCTGCCCGAAGACAACTTCATGGCCTGTGAACGAGGTGCAAGTTTTGGCTACAACAACCTGGTGAGCGATATGCGTTCTCTGGCCATCCTGCGCGAGACCGGTTCGCCGGTGGTCTTCGACGCCACCCATTCGGTGCAGTTGCCCGGCGGCCAGGGAAGCTCCAGCGGCGGGCAGCGCGAGATGGTGCCGGTACTTGCGCGGGCGGCCGTTGCGGTAGGCGTGGCGGGCCTGTTCATGGAGACCCACCCTGATCCTGCCAGGGCGCTCAGCGACGGGCCCAATGCCGTGCCACTCAGGCACATGAAAGCCCTGCTGGAGTCGCTGCTCGAACTCGACCGGGTAAGCAAACGGCATGGCTTTCTCGAACAAACGATTGGAACCTGGTAAGGGACCTTGAAGGAGCAACAAAATGACCAGCGCCTATATCATCTGCAACGTCACGGTCACCGATCCGGTGCAATACGAGGAGTACAAGAAGTGGTCCAGCGCCGCGATGCAGGCGCACGGAGCAGAAGTTTGCGTTCGCGGCGGCAAGGTCGAGGTGCTTGAAGGCGACTGGCAACCTGAACGCGTGGTCGTGCTGAAATTCCCCAGTGTCGAAGCCGCCAGGCGCTTCAACGCTTCTTCCGAATACAACACGGCCCGCGCGGCCCGGCAAGGGGGCGCCATCATGCGCATGGTGGTGGTCGAAGGTGTGTGATGGTGTTCGCGTCAGCGCGTGAATCGAAGAGAATTTTTTGAAAGAAGCCAATGAGTGCAATAGTTGATATCGTCGGCCGCGAAATCCTGGATTCACGCGGCAACCCTACCGTCGAGTGCGACGTGCTGCTGGAGAGCGGCACCATGGGCCGCGCCGCCGTGCCTTCCGGGGCGTCCACCGGTTCGCGCGAGGCCATCGAGCTGCGTGACGGCGACAAGAGCCGCTACCTGGGCAAGGGCGTGCTCAAGGCGGTCGAATTCATCAACACCGAAATCTCCGAGGCCGTGATGGGCCTGGATGCCTCCGAGCAGGCCTTTCTTGACAAGACCCTGATCGACCTGGACGGCACCGAAAACAAATCGCGCCTGGGCGCCAACGCGATGCTGGCCGTGTCCATGGCAGTGGCGCGCGCCGCGGCCGAAGAGTCCGGCCTGCCGCTGTACCGCTACTTCGGCGGCATGGGTGGCATGCAGATGCCGGTGCCGATGATGAACGTGATCAACGGCGGTGCACACGCCAACAACAACCTGGACCTGCAGGAGTTCATGATCATTCCGGTCGGCGCACCGAGCTTCCGTGAAGCGCTGCGTTATGGCGCCGAGGTGTTCCATGCCCTCAAGAAAATCCTGCACGACAAGGGCATCAGCGTGGCCGTCGGTGATGAAGGTGGTTTTGCACCCAACGTGGCCAACCACGAAGCGGCGATCCAGATGATCCTGGAAGCCATCAGCGCCGCCGGGTATGTGGCCGGGGAGCAGATCGCGCTCGGGCTGGACTGCGCTGCCTCGGAGTTCTATAAAGACGGCAAATACGTGCTGGAGGGAGAAGGCCTGTCGCTGTCGTCCGAACAGTGGACCGATATGCTGGCCACCTGGGTCGACAAATACCCCATCATCAGCATCGAGGACGGTATGTCCGAAGGCGACTGGGATGGCTGGAAAATCCTTACCGACCGACTGGGCAAAAAAGTGCAGATCGTGGGCGACGACCTGTTCGTCACCAACACCAAGATCCTGAAAGAAGGCATAGACAAAGGCATTGCCAATTCGATCCTGATCAAGATCAACCAGATCGGCACACTGACCGAAACCTTTGCCGCCATAGAGATGGCCAAGCGGGCCGGCTACACCTCGGTCATCAGCCACCGTTCTGGCGAAACCGAAGACTCCACCATCGCCGATATTGCCGTGGGCAGCAACGCCGGCCAGATCAAGACCGGCTCGCTGAGCCGCTCAGACCGCATGGCCAAATACAACCAGTTGCTGCGCATAGAAGAAGATCTTGGTGACGTGGCCACCTACCCCGGCCGCTCGGCCTTTTACAACCTGCGCTGACAAACACCGGGACCTGGTCCACACTTTGCCCGTGCGCAACCGCCTTGTTCCCCTTGCCCTGATTGCCCTGCTGGCTATCTTGCACGCGCAGTTGTGGGTCGGACGAGGCAGCATGGCCAACGTATCCGCCATGACGCAGCAACTCGCGGCGCAGAAAGGCAGGAACGAACAGGCGCGTCAGGCCAACGACCGGCTCGCGGCCGAAGTGCGGGACCTCAAGGAAGGCATGGAGATGGTGGAAGAGAAAGCCAGGTTCGAACTGGGCATGGTGCGACCCAACGAGATTCTGGTGCAAATTTCCCGCTGAACCGGGTCCACCGGCCGACCTGAATGGCCGGTCATCACTGTGCCGTTGAACTGCCAGGAGCCCGTTCGCTGGCCGGGCGGAATAGCTGCGCCGCGTCGATGGGATCGAAGCGGTACTGCACACCGCAGAATTCGCAGGCCACCTCGATCTGGCCCTGTTCGGCGATGATGCTTTCCGCCTCGGGTGCGCCCAGGCCGACAATCATGGCGGCAACCTTGTCGCGGCTGCAAGTGCAGCCAAACCGGGGCACGCCATCACCCTCCCGGGGCTCAAAACGCAGCAGGTTTTCTTCCCAGAACAGGCGCCGCAAAATGGTGTCCACGTCAAGGCCCAACAGCTCTTCTCGTTTCAGGCTGGATGCGAGAACCGCAATACGCTTGTAGTCTTCACTGCGCCCAATCTGGTCTTCGTCTTCTGCGTTGCGCTGACTGCCGCCCAGGTTGCCGCTGCCTTGCAGCGGCAGGCGCTGGATCAACAGGCCCGCGGCCACCTCGTGGTTGGCTGCCAGCACCAGTGTGGTGTCGAGCTGCTCGCTTTGCAGCATGTAATGCTGCAGCACGTCGCTGAGTTTTTCCAGCTTTTCACCACGGTCCCCGAACAACGGCACCACGCCCTGGTAGGGCTGCTGGCCGGGGAAACGCGCCTTGGGGTCCAGCGTGATGGCGCAGCGTCCGTGGTTGTTCAGGTTGACCATGCCGCTCAGGCCGGTCCGCGGGTCGATTTCACCGATAACCGTCGCCGTCGCACGCAGTGACAGGTCCGCCTGCACCTCCGCCACGGCCAGCTTGACCGGCCCATCGCCGAATATCTGCACCACCAGCACGCCGTCGAATTTTATGTTGGCCTGCATCAGCGTCGCGGCGGCGAGCAGTTCGCCCAGCATCCGCTGCACCGGTTCGGGATCAGCGCCCGTTTGCGTGTTGGAGGCGCGCCGACGCAGGATTTCGGTCCAGGCATCGGTGAGCCTGACCAGGATGCCGCGCACTGGCAAACCATCAAAAATGAACTTGTGCAATTCGGACAATACGGCTCCCGTCAGGTAATCTTGCGCAGGCCATTCTCGAAGCGGCGTGCGTTTTTCACGTAATGGTGCGCGCTCGTGCGCAAGCCCTCGATCTGCTCGGCGGATAGCTGGCGCACCACCTTGGCCGGGCTGCCCAGAATCATGGAGCCGTCCGCAAATTCCTTGCCTTCCGTGACCAGGGCCCCGGCCCCGACCAGGCAACCTTTGCCTATGCGTGCCCCGTTTAGCACGATGGCGCCAATACCTATGAGGCTGCCGTCGCCAACCGTACAACCGTGCAACATCACCTGGTGCCCCACCGTCACGTCTTCGCCCACCGTCAAAGGCATGCCCTCGTCGGCGTGCAGCACACTGGCGTCCTGGATATTCGACCCGCGGCCGATACGCATGCCGCCCGTATCGCCGCGCAGCACCGCGCCAAACCAGATGCTTACGTCCGGCCCCAGCTCCACCTCGCCTATCACCTGGGCACTGTCGGCAATCCATGCCGAAGCCGCGACCCGGGGGGCAATACCATCCAGCGCATAAACCGCCATGTGTTTCTCCTGTTGCTTGAATTGTAAAAGCGGCCCTGCGCGTGCGCGGCTGGCATCCCGCTTGCCCTTTGCCAACACGGCTGAGATACTGCAACGTGGCTGGTGCGCCGGCTGGAAAAACGACAAAGCGGAGACACACCATGCCTGAACAAAAGCTGATCCTTGACTTCATCTATGAACACGAAGCAGCACAAGCCGACACGGTGTTCCTGACCCAGCCGCTGGGTGGCGGCAAGGTGGTGGACACCACCTGGGGACAGACGCTGGACCAGGCGCGCCGCATGGCCGCCCACCTGCAAAGCCGCGGTCTTGCGGGCAGCCAGATCGCCATCCTGTCGAAGAACTGCGCGCACTTCTTCATCGCCGAGCTGGCGATCTGGATGGCGGGTTGCACCACGGTGGCCATCTTTCCGACCGAAAGCGCACAGACGATAGGTTTCGTGCTCGACCACGGCGATGCCAAACTGTTGTTTGTGGGCAAGCTCGATGATTGGGAACAGCAGTCGGCAGGAGTACCTGCGGACATGCCGTGTATCGCCCTCCCGCTCGCGCCGTCAACACGTTTTGACCAATGGGATGCAGTGATCGAAAAAACGGCGCCTTTGCCCGGCAGGCCCGGCCGCAAGCCGGACGACCTTGCCATGATTATTTACACCTCCGGCTCCACCGGCCAGCCCAAGGGCGTGATGCTCAGCTTCCGAAGCGTATCCGCGTCCGCGCAGGGTTTCGCGCGCGACCTGCAAAAACGCATGACCGGAGGGCGGGAGTGGCGCGTGTTGTCTTATCTGCCGCTGGCGCACGTATTCGAACGCGCATGCGTGGAATGCGTGGCCTGGATAGACGGCAAGGGCCATGTCTACTTCGCGGAGAGCCTGGAAACCTTTGTTGCCGACCTGAACCGCGCCCGCCCCACCTTGTTCGTGTCGGTACCGAGGTTATGGCTCAAGTTCCAGCAAGGTGTTTTCTCCAAAATTCCGGCGAAGAAGCTCGACTTGCTGCTGGGCATTCCTTTCCTGGGCAAACGCGTAGGGCGCAAGGTGCTGGCCGGGCTCGGGCTGGACCAGGTAGCGCTCGCCGGCAGTGGGTCGGCCCCCATCCCGGCCGAACTGATTGCCTGGTACCGCAAGCTGGGACTCAACCTTCTGGAGGGGTACGCCATGACGGAGGACTTTGCCTATTCGCACCGATCCACCGAGGAGTTCAATGCGCCGGGTTATGTGGGCATACCCTACGACGAGGTGCAGGTGCGCATCAGCGACGAGGGCGAAATCCTGATTAAGTCGCCCGGGCACCTGAGCGGGTACTACAAACGCCCGGACCTGGATGCCGCAAGCTTTACGCCGGATGGGTTCTTTCACACCGGTGACATGGGCGAACGTCGCTCCGACGGCCTGCTCAAGGTCACCGGGCGCCTGAAGGAACTCTTCAAGACCGCCAAGGGTAAATATGTGGCGCCGGCACCGATCGAAAACCGGATCAACGAAAACCCCATGGTGGAACTCTCCATCGTGTCCGGCGTGGGCCGTCCGTCGGCCTACGGCATGGTGGTGCTGGCCGAGCAGCTGCGTCCGAAACAACAGGACCCGGCGACCCGCACCGCAGTAGAAGCCGAGCTGACACAGTTGCTAAAACATGTGAATGCCGCGATTTCCGGCTATGAACAATTGCAGATGCTGGTGGTGGCGCGCGAACCGTGGTCGATTGAAAACGGCTGCCTTACGCCCACCATGAAAATCAAACGCAGCCGCATCGAGACCCAGGTCAGCGACCAGCTCGACGCCTGGTACGCGAGCGGAAAGCCCGTGGTCTGGGCCTGAAGGCGGGCCGGTTCAAAACGCTGGGCCGGATATCAATTGGCGGCCGAGCCGGCCTCGTCCTACCGGCGCGCTTTCCACATACGCATCAGTTGCGGCAGCACCAGCACCGCCACCACGATCGCCAGCAGCGTGGCGGACATCGGTCGCTCCAGGAAGACGCCCCATTTGCCTTCGCCGATGGACAGGGCGTTGCGCAATTGCGCTTCGGCCAGCGGGCCCAGAATCATGCCGACTACCACCGGAGCCGTGGGAAAGTCGAAGCGCCGCATCACGACGCCGATCAGCCCGATCACGTACAACAGAACCAGGTCGAAGGCACTCTGGCGCATGCCATAGACACCGACCGTCGCAAAGATCAGGATGCCCGCGTACAGGTAGGGCTTGGGAATCTTGAGCAGCTTGACCCACAGGCCCACCATGGGCAGGTTCAGGATCAGCAACATGACGTTGCCGATATACAGCGACGCAATCAGTGCCCACACCAGGGCTGCCGAGGTGGTGAAGAGCTGCGGCCCGGGCTGGATGCCGTAGTTCTGGAACGCACCGAGCAAAATAGCCGCCGTATTGGAAGTCGGAATACCCAGCGTGAGCAAGGGAATCAGCGTGGCGGTGATGGCGGCGTTGTTGGCGGCCTCGGGGCCGGCCACGCCTTCAATCGCACCCCGGGTGCCGAATTCCGACGTATCTTTGGCCAGCTTCTTCTCGGTGGCATAACTCAGGAAAGTAGGTATCTCGCTGCCACCGGCGGGAATCGTGCCAAACGGGAAACCAATCGCCGTGCCACGCAGCCAGGCCGGCCAGGAACGCCGCCAGTCGTCTTTGGTCATGTGCACCGCACTGAGCTTGTTCTGCGTCTCGGCCGTACCACCCTCATAGAGCACGGCGTAAAGCGATTCACCTACCGCAAACAGCCCCACCGCTACCAGCACGATTTCTATGCCGTCAAGCAGCTCGGCCACGCCGCCGGTGTAACGCGCCTGGCCCGATATCTGGTCCATGCCGATCAGGCCGGTGGCCAGGCCTATGAACAGCGCCACCATGCCGCGCAGCGTGCTGCGGCCCAGCACGGCACTCACGGTGGTAAACGCCAGCAGCATCAGGCAGAAGTATTCGGGCGGGCCCAGGCGCACTGCAAAGTTGGCCAGCAAGGGTGCAAACAGCGTGACCAGCACGGTGGCAATGGTGCCGGCAACAAAGGAGCCTATCGCCGAGGTGGCCAGCGCCGCGCCCGCGCGGCCACTCTTGGCCATCTTGTTGCCTTCCATGGCCGTGACCATGCTGCCGGTCTCGCCTGGTGTGTTGAGCAGGATCGACGTGGTGGAGCCACCGTACATGGCGCCGTAATAGATGCCGGCAAAGAAGATCATGGACGCCGTGGCGTCCACCTTGGTGGTGATGGGCAGCAACATGGCCACCGCCACCGCGGGGCCGATGCCGGGCAACACACCGACGGCGGTACCCACCGCACAGCCCACGAAGCACCACAACAGATTGATCGGGGTGGCCGCAGTGGCAAACCCCATCAGGAGCTGGTTCCAGAGATCCATCAGATCCACCCGGTATTGGTCAGGCCGGGCAAATTGATCGCCAGCAGTTTGGTGAACATCCAGTACACGGGCGCCGCGATGGCAAGGCCTATCACTACGTCGCGCACGAGTTGCGCCGCATTGAAGCCTTTGCCCGTGGCGCCCTGCTCGTCCGCATTGCGCAAGCCTCGCACGGCCAGCACGAAACACAGGGTGCAGCTCAGGATAAAACCGATGCTGGTGATGAGCGCGGCATTGGCCAGCAAAGCGGCGGACATCCACGCAAAACCCGGCCAGTAGCCGCGTTCGGAGCCGCTGGGTTCCTCCATATTGCGAAAGCCGCCGGAGCGCGCCTCCCACACAACCAGCACGCCGCACAGGATGAGCACTACCCCCACCAGCCAGGGCAAGAAATTGGGCCCCACGCCGGCATAACCAGCCTCCGATGGAATCATTGCGGCGCCGGCCGCAATAACTCCGCCAACCGCAAGCACACCCACACCGATCAGGGTTTGTGGCCCTGACGCGGGCTTGCCTGACATCACAACATTCCGGCCAGGTGCATGGTGCCGCGCAGGGACGCAAACTCGCTGTCCACAAAATCATCGAAGGTCTTGCCCGTCATCAGGGCCGGGGTCCAGCCGTTTGTTTCCAGCGCCTCCGTCCAGGCCTTGGATTTGGTGGCCTTGGCGATGACGTCGGTCAAGGCCGCGCGCTGCTCCGCGGTAATGCCGGGGGCACCGTAAATGCCGCGCCAGTTGCCCAGCACCACGTCGTACCCGCTCTCCTTCATGGTCGGCACGTTGATGCCGGGCAGGCGCTTCTCGGAGGTGACGCCGATGGCGCGCATCTTCCCGGCCTTGATGTATTCGGCAAACTCGCTGTAGCCGCTGCCACCCACGGTAACGTTGCCACCCAGGATGGCGGCCGTGGCTTCGCCGCCGCCCCGGAAGGCGACATAGTTCACCTTCTTCGGGTCCACGCCTACCTTGCCTGCCAGCATAGACGCCGAGATGTGTTCCGTGGAGCCCTTGGAGCCGCCACCCCACTTGACGCTGCCCGGATCCTTCTTGAGTTGCTCCACCACATCCTTCATGGTCTTGAGCGGCGAATCGGCCGGAACCACGAACACGTTGTATTCGCTGGTAAGCCGCGCAATCGGCGTCGCCTTGTCCAGCCCGACCGCCGGTTTGCTGGTGATGATGCCACCCAGCATCACGGCACCCATGACCATCATGGCGTTGCCGTCGCCTTTGCTTGCGTTGACGAACTGGGCCAGGCCGATCACGCCGGCTGCACCACCCTTGTTGTCGTATTGCACGGTGTCCACCGCCTTCGCGTCGAGCATGGCCTTGCCCAGCGCGCGGCCGGTCGAATCCCAGCCACCACCCGGGTTGGCCGGAATCATCATCTTGATATTGGCTGCGGCCCAAGCGGGTAGTGGCAGCGTGCCAGCGGCGGCCAGAGCCGCCATGGACTTCAGAAAGGTATCGCGGCGCATAGGTGTCTCCCGAGTGTTTAAAAACCGCCCTATGATGCACCGGCTGCCTGTCAGTCGGCTGTCCAAAAACACTAGGGTAACTACCAAGATCGCCAGTATGCAATTGTTGCTGATCGAGGACGATCCGGCGCTCCAGACCAGCTTGCGCCGCACGCTTGAGCGCAAGGGATTCCTGGTTGAAGTGTGTGGCGACGGGCGGCTGGCCAACGAGCGCTGGACGGCCGTTGAACCCGATGTGGTGCTGCTGGACCTGAGCCTGCCGGGGATGGACGGGCTCGACGTGCTGGCCCAGGCGCGGCAGGCCAAGCTCACCACACCGGTGCTGATCCTGACCGCACGCGGCACCGTGGGAGACCGCATCATCGGCCTCAACACCGGTGCTGACGACTACCTCGCCAAACCCTTTGATCTGGACGAACTGGAGGCCCGCATACGAGCGCTGCACCGGCGCGCGGGTGGCCTGGCCGAAGACCCCCAGGCCGATACGCGCCAATGGGGCCAGTTGCGGCTCGACCCGGTCAGCGGTGCTATCTACCACGGGCTCAAGGTACTGGACCTGTCGCCCCGCGAGTTGCGCCTCATGCACGCTCTGATGCAGGGGCCAGGACGCGCGGTGGCCAAGGAACGCCTGTTTGAGGTGGTGTTCCCGGGAGAGACCGACGTCCAGCACGAGGCCATTGAGGTCGTGGTGTACCGACTGCGCAGGAAACTCGCCGACACCGGCGCCACCTTGATGACGCTGCGTGGCCTGGGTTACCTGCTCAAGGCGGGCGCCTGAAGTGGCGACCACCGGTTCCGGCCTGTCGTTGCGCCGCTACCTGCTGCTGGGTATCCTGGTGCCGGTTGCGCTGTTCATGCTGGTCGATACGGTGACGCTGTACCGGCAGGCCTTGTTGGCGGTCAATACTGCCTACGACCGCACCCTGCTCGCATCGGCCAAATCGATCGGCGAACTGCTCGAAGTAGAGGGCGAGGGCGCGCAAGCGATGTTTCGCGCCAGTGTGCCCTACTCCGCCCTGGAAGCATTCGAGGCCGACAACCGCAGCCGCATGGCCTACCGTATCTCGAATGTACGCGGGGAACTGGTGGACGGGACGAACGATTTGCCGGCCTGGCACGGGCGCATTCCGGACCAGGGCCCGTACGCCGCGCTGGTAGATTTTTACGACGACGTTTGGCGTGGCGACAAGGTCCGTGTAGCGGTACTGCTGCAGCCCGTGGCAAGCCTCAAAGGGCGTGGCATGGCGACCATCCAGGTAGCGGAAACACTGGAACTGCGTCGCACGCTGGCGCGCCGGATTCTGATCGACACCCTGTGGCGGCAAACCCTGCTGGCCAGTGTCATTGCATTGGTGGTGGTACTGGTGGTGCAACGGGCCACGAGGCCGGTGCGGGACTTGAGCGCAAACCTGCGCAGCCGGTCCGAAGGCGACTTGACGCCGATTGATGCGCCGGGCATTCCGCGCGAATTGCGACCGGTGGTGGAAGCCACCAACCAGGTGATGGCGCGCCTGCAGCTGCTGCTGGAGCACCAGAAGCGTTTTGTACGCGACGCCTCGCACCAGTTGCGTACGCCGCTGGCGGTGCTTAGGGTTCAGGTCCAGTCGGCGCTGCGGGGCGACGCGGCGCCGCTGCTGGCGCTGCAGGAAATCAATGGCACGGTGGAGCGCGCCACCCAGCTGGCCAACCAGATGCTGGCGCTGGCCAAAGTGGAGCAGTTGCGCCAGCAGACCGACGCGCAACCGCTGGACCTGGCGGAGGTCGTTCGTTCGGTTGCGCTGGACCTCTCGCCGCTGGTGGCGGAGAAGGACCTGGACTTCGAGATCCAGACCATGCCGGCACCGTTGCTGGCGCACGAGTGGATGCTGCGGGAGTTGTCCCGCAACCTGCTTCACAACGCCATCAAGCACAGCCCCCGCGCCTCGCGGCTGGCGGTGCGGCTGGTGGCGGACCGGCACTACGCGGCACTCACGGTGGCAGACGGAGGCCCGGGCATCGGTGAAGAACTCAAGGACCGGTTGTTTCAACCTTTTTCCGCTGGCAGCACACACAGTGGCTCCGGCCTGGGGCTGCTGATCTGCCGCGAGATCGCCCTCGCCCTGGGCGGCAGTATCACTCTGGAAAACCGCATGGCGCACGGCAGGGTATCGGGCCTGGATGCCACGGTACGTCTGCCTTTGGTCCAGAATACGTAAAACACTGCATGGAACGCAATGGAAAAAGTTCGCATCGACAAATGGCTCTGGGCGGCCCGGTTTTACAAGACCCGCACGTTGGCGGTAGACGATATCCACAAGGGCCGAGTCGAGGTAAATGGCCAGGAGGCCAAACCAGCGCGCGAGGTCCGTGTCAGCGACACGGTGGTGCTGCGCCAGACCGGCAGCGCGCGCACCCTGGTAGTACAGGCCCTGAGCGACAAACGCGGCTCTGCGCCGATCGCGCAGCAACTCTATGCGGAGACCCCCGAGAGCCAACATCTGCGCGCCCAGGCCGCGGAACAACGGCGCATGGGTACCGAGCCGGCGTTAAGCCTGCGGGACGGACGCCCCAACAAACACGACCGGCGCGCGGTGGCGAACGCCTGGGGCGACCGCTGGAGTGCATCGCTGGATTCCTGAATTCAGCGCCCCCAGCGCAGCACCAGCGGGTCCAGCCGCCGCGCGGTTTCCAGCAGCCCGGCGCGCACCTGCGGGTGCATGGCCGGGAATGGATGGCGCGGCGCTTCGCAGGAGATCACGCCACCCTCCCTCATCAAGGCTTTGGCGGTCAGTATGCCGCCCTGGCGGTTCTCGTAGTTGATGAGTGGCAGCCAGCGCGTGTATTCGGCCACCGCCTCCTCGCGCCGGCCGGCGGCGTGGGCATCGATGATGCGGCGTATGCCATCGGGGTAACCGCCGCCGGTCATGGAGCCCGTTGCCCCGGCATCCATGTCGGGCAACAGCGTGATGGCCTCTTCGCCGTCCCAGGGGCCTTCAATCGCGTCGCCGCCCAGGCGGATCAACTCACGCAGCTTGGAGGCCGCGCCCGCGGTTTCGATCTTGAAGTAGCTGAGGTGTTCGATCTCCCGTGCCATGCGCGCCAGAAAGGCCGCACTGAGTGGTGTGCCGGCCACCGGTGCGTCCTGGACCATGATGGGGATACGGATCGCGTCGGACAGCCGCGCATAGAACTCGTGGATCAAGGGCTCGCCGACGCGGATGGTGGCGCCATGGTAGGGCGGCATCACCATCACCATGGCCGCGCCCATGTCCTGCACGCGCCGGCTACGCTCGGAACAGACCTGGGTGCCGAAATGCGTGGTGGTCACGATCACCGGCACACGGCCTGCCACGTGTTCCAGGATGGTACGGGCAAGCACCTCGCGCTCATCGTCCGACAGCACGAACTGCTCGGAGAAGTTGGCCAGGATACACAGGCCGCTGGAGCCGGCATCGATCATGAAATCGACCGCGCGCTTCTGGCTGGCCAGGTCCAGTTCTCCGGCTTCGGAGAAGGTGGTGGGCACCACCGGAAACACGCCCTTATACGGTCGCTGCATGGTAAACCTCACTCGGTGATGTTGAACTGGTCGAGATAGTCGGTCTTGAGCGTCAGGCCCAGACCCGGTGTGTTGTCGTCAAGCTGCAGGAAGCCATTCTCCGCCACCGGCTCGCCGTCGAAGATGTAGTAGAACAGTTCGTTGCCGACCTCGACGTCGAACATCGGGAAGTATTCACTCATGGGTGCGTTCAGGCTGCTCATGGTCAGGTGGTAATTGTGCATCTGGCCGGCATGCGGCACCACCGGCACCGAATACGATTCGCACAATGCATTGATCTTGTGTGCCATGGTGATGCCGCCGACGCGGTTGGTGTCGTACTGCACCACGGCCACCGCCTTGCGCTCCAGCAACTGCTTGAAGCCGTACAGGCTGAACTCGTGTTCACCGCCGGAGATCGGCACGATGTTCATGGCGTTGAGTTCGGCATACCCATCGATATCGTCGGCGATCACCGGTTCCTCCAGCCAGCGCGGCTGGAACTTCTCCAGCTTCGGCAACATGCGTTTGGCATATTCCAGGTTCCAGCCCATGTAACACTCAAGCATCAGGTCGTTGTCGTAGCCTATGACCTCGCGCACCGCCTCCACTGACTTGAGATTTTCGACCACGCCTTTTTGCAGATGCGCCGGGCCATGGCCGAAACGCATCTTGAAGGCGGTAAAGCCTTCATCCAGGTATTGCTGCGCCTCGTCCTGCATTTCCTTGAGGTCGGTGCGGTAAAGCTTGCTGTAGTAACACGGGATCTTTTCCTTGGTACGGCCACCGAGCAGCTTGAACACCGGCTTGCCCACGCTTTTGCCCATCAGGTCCCAGATCGCGATGTCCACGGCCGAGATCGCCGCCATGCCCACGCCTTTGCGGCCCCAGGCATGGGTGGCGCGGTACATGCGCTGGTTCAGGTATTCGTAGTCCCAGGGGTCCTGGCCCATCACCAGCGGCTTGAGGTACTGGTCGATGATCTGTTTGGCGATACGCGGCGCCAATGCAACGTTGCCGTAACCCACCAGGCCGGTATC
>JANLPN010000238.1:0-1816 GCA_031367285.1 Betaproteobacteria bacterium
TGTTGCACTCTACGTGGCCATTCTGGGTGAGATCGGAATCGTGCCGCTCACGGTCACCACCAGCCTGAACATCAACTTCCTGCGCAAACCGTCGTCCGACAGAGCGGTTGTCGGCGTATGCAAACTCATCAAGCTCGGCAAGTCGCTGGCGGTGGGCGAGGTGGCCCTGTATTCGGAAGGCGTGGCCGAACCGGTGGCGCATGCCGTGGGCACCTACGCGATTCCGCGCGCCGGTGCGCGCTAGCCAAGGCAGGCGCGGGGCCCGCCACTTCCCAGGTCCAAACCCGCCGGCACATAACCAAAGCTCATGTTGGTGAGCCTCGAAGGCATTGGTAATTTGAAAAGCGGCCCAATAAACTTGCGCTCAAGGTAAGACCTTCAGACGGCCTTCGCGGCCGGTTGGCAACAGGCCAAATCCCAGATCCACGCGCGAGGGCTATTTTGAACACTTCCGCCGAAGCGATAAGCGCACTTGTGCGCGATGGTGAGATTCACTCATCGGTTTACACGGATGAGGATATTTTCCGCCTCGAAATGGATTGGCTATTCCATGCCAGCTGGTTGTTCGTTGGGCACGAAAGCCAGCTCCCCCAGCCGGGGGCCTTTATCACAGGCAGATTGGGCGCGGTGCCCATTGTCTGTTTAAAAGCCGAGGACGGAGTCATCCGGACTTTCGTCAACCGGTGTCCCCATCGCGGCGCGGAGATCTGCCAGGGTTCAGCCGGCATCGTCAAAAGGCTGGTGTGCCCCTACCACGGTTGGACTTTTCAACTGGACGGCAAGCTCAGTTGGGTACCGCTGCGTGAAGAGTACGACGGGTCGGCGTGCGACCGGCTCGCCGGTTTGCAGCCGGTAGCAGCCACCGAGGTCTACAGGGGGTTTATCTTTGCCTGCCTCAAAAGACCATGCGCCGACCTGCTGAAATTTTTGGGACACTTCAAAACGGTGATCGATGATCTGGTCGACCGTTCACCTTCAGGCCTTGTACGTGCAAGCCCGTTCCTGATCAGACACAAATACCGCGCCAACTGGAAGCTGACGTTCGAGAATCTCAACGACACGCTGCATGCGCGGGTCACCCACGCCGCGGCGGCACGCGCCGCCCAAAAAGTGGGAGAAGGTGTTGGAGGCGTTTCAGCCCATGCGCAGTTGGGCATGATGGTGGCAAATGCCAAGCCGCTGTCGGCTTTTCGGGATCTCACGCTGGTGACCGAAAAAGGGGGCCATTCCTATTTTGGCGCGCATATGCCAACCGGTTATGGCGAGGCGCACCCCGCCTACGCGCACGCGCTGGAAAACACCAAAGGCGTCGAGGAAACCAGCCGGATTCTTGCGGTTGCACGCCACGTTGCGATTCTTTACCCGGGATCGAGCTGGCATGCGCGTTACCAGACCGTCAGAATCATCCAGCCGCTTGCACCAGACCTCACCGAAGTGATCGGCTTTGTGTTCGAGCTTGAGGGTGCCCCCGACGAAGTGATGGACAGCGCGCTGGACTACTGCAACGGGGCCACCTCGGCCTTTTCCAGCGTGATCACCGATGACTTTGAAATTTGGGAAGGCATCCAGCGTTCGGCTCGGGACGCACCAGGCTGGCTGCAGGTTTCGCGGCAGTACGCGCACAGGGCAATCGAGCCAGGCAACGGCAGTTATCCGGCTACCAGTGAGGCCTACATCCGAAACCAGTACGTGCAGTGGATCAAGGTCATGACGGAGAACACGCAATGAATGCCGGTAGCTCCCTGTTTCTTCTGGCGCAGGATCTCATCGAGCACGAGTCCATGTTGTTGCGAACGCGGCAATTCAAGACTTGGCT
>JANLPN010000264.1:0-4415 GCA_031367285.1 Betaproteobacteria bacterium
GGCACGTTGATGTTGGCCACGTTGTACAGGTTGTTGGGAGGAATCAGCACCGCGGTCGGGGCCACGAACACGGTGGAACGCACATAGTCGTTCACCGCCGCGTTGCTGATGGGCCGGCGTATGGCCGCATACCGGAACCCATAACTGCCGCGCTCCACCTGCAAACGCGGCGCCTTGTCGGTGGATGGCCGCAGCCACATGCTGTCGGTGGCTTTGGCGCTGTCCACACGGGCCGGCACCATGTCCGATGAATGCAGGCTGGAGCTGTGCGCCGAGTCGATTGCCCCCTCCAGGATCTGCGCCCAGTTGCAGGGGATGATGGCCTTGGCGATCGTGACCTGCGTATCCGCCGTGGGTGCCCAGGCGGGTGGCTGGAATTCCGGCAGGGTGTCGGCCGGCCCCATGTAGGCCCACACGAACCCGCCCCACTCCTTGACGGGATAGGCCAGGTGCTTGACCTTGGCCACCATGCCGCTGGCCGCCGGCTCCGACACCATCTCGAGCACATTGCCCGACACATCCATCTTCCAGCCGTGGTAGAGGCAACGCAGGCCGCAGTTCTCGTTGCGGCCGAACACCAGCGACACGCGCCGGTGCGGGCAGTATTCGTCCATCACGCCCACGCGGCCTTCGGTGTCGCGAAACACCACCAAGTCTTCACCCAGAACACGGGCCTTGACCGGCGTGCCGTCGGGCTCGCTGACTTCCTCGATCAGGCACACCGGCGTCCAGTGACGGCGCATCAGTTGGCCCATGGCTGCCTTGCCCTCCACGCGGCAGAGCAGATCGTTTTCTTCGCTGGTCAACACGCTTGTCTCCTATCGCTTCGGCTGATCAAAAGAGCTTGCCTGATTATTCTTAGCGAACTAAGATTATTGGCAAGCGCCCGCATTGTCAAGCCTTTTTCCTGTCCGGGCAGCTTGTGGAGACATATCCGTGAATACCGG
This sequence comes from Betaproteobacteria bacterium, assembly GCA_031367285.1. Taxonomy (GTDB): domain Bacteria; phylum Pseudomonadota; class Gammaproteobacteria; order Burkholderiales; family Burkholderiaceae_C; genus CAISIP01. The sequence continues at coordinate 948 of JANLPN010000264.1, forward strand.
CACTGCCGCGCCCACTCCTCCCGAGGAGCCGCCCTTCTTCGAGCTGCGGGTTACACGCAAGAGCCTGCTTGCGCGGGACATCCACGGGTTCGAGTTGCGCCACCCGCAAGACCTGCCCTTGCCGCCTTTCACGGCCGGCTCCCACCTGACCGTGCAAGTGCCAGGCAGCGGGCGGCGCAACTATTCGTTGTGCGGAGATCCTGCCGATACCACGGCCTACCAGATCGCGGTAAAACGCGATGCATCGGGCCGCGGCGGCTCGGTCGGCATGGCCGACCTGGTACACGAAGCTACGTTGTTGTCCGTCAGCGCACCCCGCAACAATTTCGAATTGCATCCGCGTGCCGCCAGTTTCCTGTTTATCGCGGGTGGGATAGGCATCACTCCCATCCTGTCCATGATGCGGCATCTCAAGACGCGCAAACATGGCGATTACCGGCTGATCTACTGCACGCGTGACGCGCAGCACACGGCTTTCCTGGATGAACTGGGCGGGCCGGAGTTTGCCGGCCGGGTCCAGCTGCACCACGACCATGGCAAGCTCGACCAGGCGCTGGATTTGTGGCCGGTGTTCGAGGCACCGGGCAAGGCCCACGTGTACTGCTGCGGCCCGCGCGGCCTCATGGAGTCGGTCGCCGACATGTCGGGGCATTGGCCGTCCGGCAGCATCCACTTCGAGAGTTTCGGTGTGGATGCCACGGCGTATGCGGCCAATACGGCGTTCAGGGTCCGCCTGCAAAAACGCGGTGCCGATATCGCCGTGCCGGCCGATAAAACAATCCTGGAAACACTGCGTGCCCACGGTTGCCATGTGCCCAGCTCGTGCGAAAGCGGCACTTGCGGCTCCTGCCGCACGACCTTGCTGGCGGGCGAGGCCGAACACCGCGACATGGTGCTCAGCGAGCAGGAAAAGGTGACGCAGATCATGGTGTGTGTATCGCGCGCCAGGTCGGCAGAGCTGGTGCTTGATCTATGAACACCAACCCACTGCGCATCGGTGCGGCCGGCCTTGGGCGTGCCTTTACCTTGATGCTTCCCACCTTCATCCAGGACCCGCGCGTGCAGCTGGTCGCGGCCGCCGACCCGCTGGAACAGGCGCGGGCGCAGTTTGGCCGCGACTTCGGCGCGCCGGTCTACGACAGCATCGAGGCCTTGTGCGCCGACCCGCGGGTGCAGGTGGTCTATGTGGCCACGCCGCACCAGTTTCATGCCGAACACGTGGCCGTGGCCGCGGCGCATGGCAAACACGTGCTGGTGGAAAAACCGATGGCGATTACGCTGGCCCAATGCACGGCCATGATCAACGCCACCAGCGCAGCCGGCATACACATGGTGGTCGGGCACAGCCACAGTTTCGACGCACCGATACTGCGTGCCCGTGCGCTGATAAACAGTGGCCGTTATGGAAAGGTCCGGATGATCACGGCCATGAATTTCACCGACTTCCTGTACCGCCCACGGCGCCCGGAAGAGCTCGACACCAGCGCCGGCGGTGGTGTGATCCATAGCCAGGCCACGCACCAGATCGACATCCTGCGCCTGCTGGGCGGTGGCCGGGTGCGCAGTGTGGTGGCGCATACCGGCGCCTGGGATCCGGCGCGCCCGACCGAAGGCGCCTACCAGGCGTTGCTGGGTTTTGAAGACGGCGTTTTTGCCAGCGCCACGTACAGCGGTTACGGCCACTTCGACAGCGACGTGCTGCTGGGCGATATCGGCGAAATGGGCCAGGCCAGGAACGCGGGCGATTACGGTGCGGCACGCAAGCGGCTGCACAACACGGCCAACCCGGCCGAGGAAACCCTGCTCAAGGCCGCGCGCAACTACGGCGGCAAGCTGTACCAGGCCGCGCCGCCTGCGGTCACTGCACTTGCACACCAGCATTTCGGGCATATCGTCGTGAGCTGCGAAAAGGCGGACTTGCGACCCATGGCAACCGGCATGGACATCTACACGGACGAGCAACACAGCTTCGAGGCCTTGCCACCCCCAATGGTTCCGCGCAGCGAAGTCATCGACGAACTGCTTGCAGTGGTAGTCGGCGGCCAAGCACCCTTGCACAGCGGCGCCTGGGCCCGCGCAACGACCGAGGTCTGCCTGGCCATTCTGGAGTCGGCACGCAGCGGCCAACCACAAACCCTGCAGTTGCAGGTGGGGCTTCCGGCATGAGTGCCGCCGGGCCGCGGCGAGGAACGCAAGGGGGCGACATAACCGGGAACATCCTGCACCATTGGCGCGAGGCGGTGCCGCATGACCGCATGGCACACCTGGTACGCGACACCGAACGTGCTTTCCGCCGGGCCCTGCAAATCCGCTTGGCCGAATACAAGGTGCCGTTCGGCCACTGGAGTTTTCTGCGCATCCTGTGGGAGTCCGACGGCCTGACACAAAAGGAACTGAGCAGCCGGGCCGGCGTGATGGAACCCACCACGTTTGCGGCCATGAAAGCCATGGAGGCGCTGGGCTACATCACCCGCAAACAGCTACCCACCAACAAGAAGAATGTCTACGTGCACCTGACCGCCGCAGGCCGGGCGCTCAAGAGAAAGCTGGTCCCTCTGGCGGAGGAAACCAACCATATCAGCATCAGAAACGTCAACCCGGCCGATCTGGCGACCGCGCGGCGCGTGTTGTTGGCGATGATAGAAAACCTGGCGCAGGACGAACAGACGCAGCCACCCAGGGCGCCCGGCAAAGCCGCTGGGCGGGCGAAGTAAACACCCCGGGTCAGTCGATCAGGCCGCGCTGCTGCATCCAATCCACACAGGTCTCGGCTGCCTGCGCAAGCAACTCGGGTTGCCCGGCGAAATAATGCGTGGCCCCTTCCAGGCAGAGCATTGTTTTGTCGGCGCTGGCACAGGCCTCGAACATGATGCGTGTATGCGGCTGCGGCACCGCGTCGTCGGCGCCGTGCTCCAGCGCCAGCAGGGGTACCGAAATATGCGCCGCGGACTTCTTGCCGTGGGCATTGGTGTCGTCCAGGGACCACTGCGAGAGCCAGGAACGCAGCGTGGAAAAACGCGCCAGCCCGACCGGCCCGGTATTGACGGTTTCCGGAATACCCATAAAGCAGCTGCCTATCGGGCGGCCGTTCGGGTCGATGGCGCCGTCCAGAAACCGCGGGTCGGCCATGGTGCGGTGCGTGACGAAGCCGCGCTCCATCTCCAGGCCACCGCGTTTGCGCAGCTGGGCCAGCTTGTCCCGCACCCACTCCGTGCGCCGGCGTACACGCGCCAGCTGGGCTGCTCGAAAACGCAGCATGAACGCGGCCGAATACGGCGGCTTGATATCCGGGTGGTAGAGGTCCAGTGAAACATCGCGCTGGTCCGGGTCGTTCTCGTCCAGCACCGAAGGGTCGATCCAGTCGGCCAGGCATTCGGCGCGCGACAGGTGCGCGGCCTGGAAAATAAACGCGTCGGCAGCGATCAAATTGGCCGGGACGATATTGCACGGGTCGCCGGCCGGGGTATG
>JANLPN010000308.1:0-21532 GCA_031367285.1 Betaproteobacteria bacterium
GCCGACCAGTCCATCGTCATGCACTGCTGCTCGCTCACGCCGCCAGGCGCGATCACGGCCGGCCAATGGGCGATCCAGGGCACACGTATGCCACCTTCGGTCAGGTCCATCTTGCCGCCCACCAGAGGCCAGTTGTCGGAAAACCGCTCACCCCCGTTGTCGCTGGTAAACACAAGCAGGGTGTTGTCCAGCAGGCCATGGGCCTGCAACTCCGCCACCAGTTGGCCGATGCCTTCGTCCATGTGGTGGATCATGCGGTGGTAGGTAGGGATGTTGCCGCCGCGCAGATGCACGATGTCGGCCCTGATTTCCTGCGCCAGTGCGGCGTCGTCCCGGGTCTCCCAGGGCCAGTGCGGCGCCGTGTAATGCACACTCAGAAAAAACGGCGTTCCGTCCCGGGCGTGGGCCGCCGAGCGGCGCACATAGTCCACGGCATGGCCCGAGATCAGGTCGGTCAGGTAACCCGGCTCGGCATGTTCTTCCTCGACGCCTGCGTGGCCCCGCCACAGGTCGTGGGCCCCGGTCGAGGCGCAATGGGTAAAGTAATCCACACCACCGGACATGGGGCCGAAGAATTCCTCGTAGCCCGACTGAAGCGGGCCGAAGGCCGGCGGGTAGCCCAGGTGCCACTTGCCCATCAGCGCGGTGCGGTATCCGCTTGCGCGCAGCAGCGAAGGCAGGGTTGGGTGCTCCGGCGGCAGGCCGAGCGTGGTGCTGCCGCGGCTCTTGCTGTTGATGGGTTCCTCCGCCGCACCGCGCAACCGGTACTGGTAACGCGCCGTCATCAGCGCAAACCGGGTCGGCGAACACACCGGCGAATTGGCATAACCCTGCGTGAGCCGCAGGCCGTCCTGCGCCAGGCGGTCAAGCACCGGGGAAACCGGGCCGAAGCGGGCCGGGCGCCCGCCGTAGCAGCCAAGATCGGCAAAGCCGAGATCGTCCGCCACGATAAAAACGATATTCGGCCGTTCGCCTGCAATTTTGTCGGTTGGCATGTCGCTGACTTCCCGCGGTACCGGTTGCACTGACCGCTCACAAGAAAACGCCGGGCCGCTCCCAAGTTTTCTTGCAGCCCCTCGGGGGGCCTGACGCGAAGCGGCAGGGCTGGGGGCCTCAGAGGCCAAAAATTCGCCGCGCGTTGCCGGCGCGAACCGCGAGGCTCTGGGCCTGCGGCAAGCGGGCGGTATTGGCGAAGGCGCCCTTGGTGTCGTGCACCTGGTGCGGCCAGTCGGTGCCCAGCATCACGTGGTCGGCACCCACCACCGATACAAGGTATTCCAGGGCGCCGAGGTTGTAAGTGATGCTGTCGTAGTAGATGTGGCGCAAATAATCGGTGGGTTTGCGCTGCATGCGGCGGCGCGAGGCAATCTCCACCTCGTTGCCTTTCTCAAACCGGCCTACCAGGTACGGCAGCGTGCCGCCGCCGTGCGACGCGATGATTTTCAGGTCAGGGTACTGGTCGAAAAAGCCCTCGAAAATCATCCGTGTGATGGCCAGCGTGGTGTCGAACATGAAGCCCACCGACCAGCTCAGGTCAAACTTCGTCATATCCATCATATCCACGCCCGGCGGGTCGGTCGGGTGCACCAGAACCGGCAGGCCGCGACGGTCGATCTCCGCCCAGATCGGCGCGAAAAACGGATCCGTCAGGCTGCGACCGGCGATGTTGGCCAGCACCATCACTCCGACCGCCCCGTTGCGGCAACTGCGCTCCAGCTCTTCTATCGCCTGTTGCGGGTATTCCCACGGCAGCGAGGTGAACCAGCGGATGCGGTCCGGGTAGGTGGCCTGCGCCTGGGCCATGGTGTCGTTGGATTCGCGGGCGGCACGGCAGCTGGTGTCCTGGTTGCCCCAGTACACGTTGGGGCAGGTGAGCGACACGATGGATATGTCTATGCCCGCGGCGTCCATGTGTTTGATCCGCAGGTCGTAGTCGAAATGGCCGCGCTGCGGAATCACCACCGGTGTATCGCCGCGGAAGATTTCCTGCTGGCCATCCGGTCGCGTCTTGATGTTGTACATGCCGCCTTCGCTCTTGAGCAGCTCAAGCCATTTGGCGGTGAACATGTGGGTATGGACGTCAATGACGGTCATGGTCTGTATCTCCCTGTGTAGTTTCGGTGGCAATGGTGAAAAAGCGGGCCTGATCCGTCGGCGGCTATGCCTTCAATGCGTCAGCAGCTGGCCCAGAAAGGATTGCAGGCGCGGGCTTTGCGGCTTGTCGAAAAAGTCGCCGGGTGGCGCGGTCTCGATGATTTGTCCCTGGTCCATGAAGATTACGTGGTCCGCCACACGCCGCGCGAACCCCATTTCGTGCGTGACTATGACCATGGTCATCCCGTCCGCCGCCAGCGCCTCCATGGTCTGCAGCACCTCGTTCACCATCTCCGGGTCCAGCGAGGCCGTGGGTTCGTCAAACAGCACCAGCCGCGGCTGTGTACACAAGGTGCGCGCAATCGCCACGCGCTGCTGCTGCCCGCCGGAGAGCTGCCCCGGATGTTTGTGCGCGTGGTCGGTCAGCCCGACCCGCCGCAGGTAGTGGTTTGCGCGCTCATGTGCTTCGTGCCGGCTCACACCGGTGCCCCATACCGGGCCCACCGTGAGGTTTTGCAGCACCGTCATGTGCGGAAAAAGATTGAACTGCTGGAACACCATGCCCACGTGCCGGTTCACGGCCAGCCGCGCGGCGCGTGTGATCGCATCGGCGCCCACCTCCACGCCGCAGACCTGCAGCCGCCCCTGCTGGAACGGCTCCAGCAGGTTCACGGTGCGCACCAGCGTGGATTTCCCCGAGCCCGAAGGGCCGCAGACCACGATGCGCTCCCCCGGCGCCACCTGCAGCTCGATGTCGCGCAGGGCGTGGTAGCTGCCGTACCATTTGTTGATGCCCGACATCCGCACCACGGGGGTATCGGTGGCGGGTGTCGCGCGAGAGGTGTTGGTCATGGCCGTTGGAACAGATTCAGCGCCGGGCTTCCAGCCGCCGGCTGTAGCGCGACAACCCGTAGCAGACCGACAGATACACCAGTGCCAGGAACACATGGCCCGAGGTCAGGATGTTGGACTCTCCCATCCACTCCGGCGATTTGGCGCCGTTTTCCACGGCACCCAGAAGATCGTTGACGCCGATCACGGACAGCAGGGTGGTCTCCTTGATCACGGCGATCATGATGTTCACCAGCGCCGGCACCACGGCCGTCACCGCCTGCGGCAACACGATCAGGCGCAAGGCCGCCAAATCGCTCAGGCCGACCGTGGTGGCGGCTTCCAGCTGGCCCCGGCCCACCGATTGCAGACCGCCGCGAAACACCTCGGCCGCCATCGCCGCGTTAAACAACGCGAAGGCCATGGCGGCACGCGTGAACAAGCCGATGTTCCAGCCGGCGGGCAGGAACATGGGCACCAGCGTGGCGGCGATAAACAGCAAGGCCAGCAGCGGAACCGAACGCATGCCTTCCACAAAAACCCCGCACAACCAGCGCACCACCGGGAGCTGCGATCTACGCCCCAGGGCCAGGGCCAGGCCGATCGGCAGGGCCGTGGCAAAAGTCAGCAGCGTGACCACCAGCGTCAGCAGCAGCCCGCCCCAATGCGTTGGCGCAACCACGGCCAGCGGCCCGCCTCCGGCCAGCAATACGAAGAACGCAACCGGCAGCAGGACGAAACCCAGCAGCACACGCTGCAGGCTCGCTGCCTGCGAACGCCGGACCACCCAGGCCCAGAACAGCGCGAAAGCCGCGAAACAGGTCCAGGCGCGCCAGAGCTGGTCCGACGGATAGTCGCCCACCAGCCAGGGTTTCCAGCGCGCCCGTATGAAGGACCAGCATGCGCCTGCGTCGCCCGGGCAAGCCTCGCTCGTAGTGCCGCGCCAGCGTGCATCCACGACAGCCCACAGGAAAAAACGCCAGCCCAGCATGATCAACGCCAGCAGCAGCAGAATCGACAGAATACCCATGGCCGGTGTCGGGACCCAGGCCCGGCGCCAGCGAACGAGCGGCGCCGCGGCAGGCGCGGGCAGGGCGCGCGGAAGGATCAGCGTCTGGCGCACAAAACGCGTCATGTCAACGGCGCTCCCGTTGCAACATGCGGCGATTAGCCAGGCCCACGACCAGCGCAATGGCAAGGTTGATGGCGGCATACAGCAGGATCACCAGTGCCATCGCCTCCAGCGCCTGGCTGGTCTGGCTCAGCACGGTGCCGCCCACGATCTGCATGATGTCCGGGTAACCGATGGCCGCCGACAGCGCGGAGGCCTTGGCCAGGGTCTGGTACTGCCCGCCGGCCGCGGGCAAGGCCACCCGCAGGGCCTGGGGCAAGATGACCAGCACGGCCGCACGAATGCCACTGAGGCCCACGGTGGCGGCTGCCTCGGACTGTCCGCGCGGCACCGACAAAATACCCGCACGGAAAATCTCGGCCAGGAAGGTACTGTTGTAGATCGACAAGCCCAGCGTCAGCGCCATCAATTCGGGCAATACCGCGAAGCCGCCCCCAACGTCGAAACCCTCCGCATGCGGGCTGTCCAGGGCAAACTGGGCCTGCAACAGCGCCAGCGGCGCAAAACACAGCATGGCAAACACGGCTGCGGCGAGCGCCCCCGTGCCAGGGCCCGCCATCCCCCTGGATACCAGCACACGCCGCACCAGCAGGAACAGCAAGACACAGGCCACAAGCGCCGCGGCAACCGCCGCCGCCCCTGCCGGCGTGGCCAGCACGCGGGGAAAAAACAGCCCGCGGTTGTTCAGCAGCACAGGGCCAAGCTGGTAGCTGTCGCCCACACCCGGCAATAGCGCAATGGCCGAGAAATACCAGAAAAATACCTGCAGCAGCAGCGGAATATTGCGAAACACCTCGACGTAGGTCGAGCACGCGCCCCGGATCAAGTCGTGTGTTGCCAGCCGGCCGAATGCCGCGCAGAGCCCGATCAGGGTGCTGAACACACCGGCCAGAACAATCACCAGCAAGGTGTTGAGCGTGGCCACGGCGACGGCATCGAGGTACGAGGACGCCGGGCTGAACGCAATCAGCGACTGCGATATCTGGAAGCCGGCCTGGGTTTTGAGAAAGCCATAACCGGCGGAAATTCCAAGCGCATGCAGATTGCCCTGGAAATTTGAAAAGCCGCGCCAAGCCAGCCAGACCACCAGGCCCAGCAGGGCGGCCTGTCCGGCATAACCCGGCAGGCGCTCCATCAGCACGGCGCGCGACATCCGCGGGGTCGCAAGCGCCTTCATGCGGGAGCCGGGCGCGCCACGGTTCTGGTCGAGGCCGGGTATGCGATCAGCGGATCGGAATCGACATCATGACGCCGCCGTTGGCAACCAGTGCGTTGCGCCCGCGCTCCAGGCGCAACGGCGACTTGACGCCGACGTTGCGTTCCCACACGTCGCCATAGTTGCCCACCGCCTTGATGGCTTTGTAGGCATAGTCGTTGGCCACACCGAGCTTGGTTCCGAAGTCGCCCGTCACGCCAAGCAGCCGCTGCACGTCGGGGTCCTGCGAGCTGCGTTGTGCATCGACGTTGGCCTGGCTTACGCCCATTTCCTCGGCCGCCACCAGCGCGTTCAAGGTGAAGCGAACCAGCGCTTCCCAACGCGGCTGGCCCTGCGCCACGATGGGTCCTATGGGTTCGCTGGACACCGTCTCGGCCAGCACCTTGTAGTCATCCTGGTTGGGCAGCTTGGCCAGGCGCGCCGCCAGGCCTGAGCGGTCGTTGATGGTGGTGTCGCAACGTTTGCCCACGAAGGCATCCCAGGCCAGCTCCGCGGACGCGAAGGTCACGATTTTGTACTTGAGTTTGTGCGACCCGAAATAACTCGCAACAATCAGCTCCGAGGTGCTGCCCTGCACGGTGCAGATGGTCGCGTTGTTGAGGTCGGCCAGCTTGTTGGCCTTGGATTTCTTGGTCACGGCAAAACCCTGGCCGTCGAAGAACATGACCTTGGGAAACTTGAGCCCACCCACGTCGCGGCTTTGTGTCCAGGTAAAGCGGTGCGTGAGTACATCCACGGCACCTGTGGGCAGGCTGGCGAACGCGGTCTGCAGATTCATGGGCGTCAGCTGGATCTTGGTTTCGTCGCCCAGCGCAGCGGCGGCGATGGCCTTGCACAGGTCGATGTCGAAACCTTCGCGTTTGCCCGCATTGTTTTCGGCCGAAAAGCCGGCGGCGGCCAGCGTAACACCGCACTTGACCACGCCATTGGCCTTGACGTCGTCAAGAACGTCGGCGCGCGCTGCGCCTGCCAGTACGGCTACCGCCGCAAGACCCAGAAACGATTTGCCCGCTGTCGAAAAAGTAGCTTGAATGCCCATGGTGTGTCTCCGGCTTGTTTTGAATTTGATGGAACTGCCTGCAAGCGGCCTCGGGTACCACTCGCCTCGTGGAGCCCGGCCATGCTTGCGGCTGGCAGTGTATCAGTTGCCGCACCAATGTGGTGCGAAGTACACAGGCCGCAGGCAGCGGCACCTGTCGCGTCAAACGTCGAGCGTGTAGACCAGAGCGGCAACACGCTCTGCAGTGTTATGGCCTTCGAGCGCGCGGTTCCACTGTGCTGCTTCGGCACCCGTGGCGGGCAACAGCCCCAGGGTCATGGCTGCGACCTCTTCGGTGCCGGCATCGAACTCCGCCACCTGGTCTCCCGAGGCCGACAGCAAGCGCGCCACCATGGAGCCGGCGGCTTCGATGATCACGAGGTAGCGCGCCGGCGCGCGGTACGGCGCGTGGCTGTGTTTGCCGGGCAATGCGATGCCGAATGTCTGTGCCATGGACCATCATCGCATGGCGGCCGGCAGGGCATCTGTTCGATGCCGTACGGAGTTGCCCGTTGGCCGGAACACGCTAGCGAGCCTACAGGCGAACGCCGTGTGCACTGGCCGCACACCCGGGGAAATACGTGCATGATGGGCGCCGGGCAACGTAGCCCCGGCCCACTCCAAACCGAAAGAAGCCCATGCAAGTCTTGCTGAACACCGACCCCCACGTTGACGGGCGCCACCAGATGGCCGAACACCTGGAGACCGTGGTGAAGGACGCGCTGGGCCGGTTTGGCGAACACATCACGCGGGTGGAGGCCCACCTTACCGATGCCAACAGCGTCAAGACCAATCCGGATGAGATCCATTGCACGCTCGAAGCCAGATTGGTCGGGCTGGATCCCGTGGTCGTGAAAGACCATGCCACCAACGCCCACCAAGCCATCACCGGCGCGGTAGGCAAGCTCAAGCGCGCCGTTGCCACCGTGCTTGCCAAACACGACTCGCACCGCGGTCCCGCATTGCCGGATGAGGCTGCATAAATTGCGTCTGCGCCGCACCGGAAAACCACGCCACTTGGTTGACAATCGCGGGTTGACCTCACCTACCCTCCCATGACCGGCATCCCCATCGACACCCCTGAAGAAGCAGTAACGCCGGCTGACCAGCCCGTGCAGGCACACGACCCCGGCGCAAATGCGGGTCGCCCGCCCTCGGTGCACTCGGTTCTGGAAAAGCTGTTCCAGCTCTATCCGCATCTTTTTGGGCCTGTGTTCCTGCCGCTCAAACTCGGCATATTCCAGGAACTGCTGGCCAGACACCCCGACGACTTCAAACGCGAAACCCTCAAGGCCGCGCTCGGCGTACATACCCGCTCGGCGCGTTACCTGCAAAGTGTGGCGGCCGGCAACCAACGCCACGATCTTGAAGGCGCGGCGGTGGACGATGTTGCGCCGGAACATGTGTACTGGGCCCTGCTTGAGCTGTTTCGTCGCCGCCAGGCCCGCTCCAAAGAAGACTTGCGGCCCAAACTGCGGGTGCAGCTGATGGCCGCGTTTGAAGCGTCCGGCCTGGCGCGCCAGGACTACCTGTCCAGGGTCCAGACCAGGGACGTAGAAGCCAACACGCTGCTGGAAGAAGCCTTTGCCGAACGCGACCAGAAAGCCGCCAGGCAGGAAGCCTTGTTGCGCGCCTTCGATGGCAGCGGCAAGACGCTGGCGGAGTTCTGCGACATGTACGGCATGGACCAGCGCGACGTGAGCGCGGCGCTGCGCAGCGCCGGACGCCCGCACAAGCCGGAAGCCGGCGCCTGACTCAGTTGCCTTTGTTGCGAATGGTGGACTCCACCACGCAGCGGGTGACGACCGGCGGTGATTCGCCAATGTGAAACGCCCATTTGCGGTCGCGCAGGGCAACGTCGGCGGCGGTCACGCGGTCGAATCGGCGCAGGTGTTCGGCCCACGACACGTCGATGACCTGCTCCACAAAACGGCCCGGGTCGCCAATATCGCGCAACAGCTCCCACGACAAGGCGCCATGGCGCAGGCGGTTGCTGCGGCTGGTCTGCATCAGGGCGCGGAAGTCGTCGGCACGCGCGGGGTCGATGTGGTATTCCACGCTCACCACCACGTGGCCGGTCTCGGGCGGGGCGTCGGCCACCGGCACCCGGAACTGGTTGGAGGGCGTCTGGTCTTCCTCCACGCTGGTGTCCACCAGCAGGCGGTTGGCCAGCAGTGCACATAGCGCCCCTGAAGCCGCCGCGACCAGCAGGCTGGCCTGTACCGTTACCGAGGTGGCCACCTGCCCCCAGATGGCGGCACCGGCTGCACTGGCACCCATGATGGCCATCTGGAACATCGACATGCCGCGCGCCCGCACCCAGTCCGGCAAACCCATCTGGGCCGACACACTGAGCGAGTTGGCGGTGGTGATCCAGGCCATGCCGGCCGCGAACATGGCCGGCCCCGCCACCCAGGGGCTGGGCGCGAAAGCCACCGAGAGCATGGCCACCGACTGCAGCAGGGCCGCGCTCGCCACCAGGCCGTCGCGCGACCAGCGCTGGCGCAGCCGCGGCAGGAACATGGCCACCGTGATGGCTCCGGAGCCCATGGACGCCAGCAGAAAGGTGTAGGTGCCGGCGCCACCGCCATGCAGGTCGCGCGCCACCAGCGGCAGCAGCGCCAGCAGTGCCGTGGAATGGAAGAAAAACACCGTAATGCGCATCAGCACACCCTTGAGATGCGACGACTGCCGTACATACTGCAGCCCAACGCGCATGGCACTGCGCAATTTCTCGCGCCCCAGTGGCTGCGGCGCCGGCGCACGTTGCCAGCGCGAAATAACCCAGGACGACGCAACCGCCAGCACGGCATTTAGCAGGAAGACGTAGATGCTGCCCAGGCTGGCAATCAGCAACCCCGCCACCAGCGGCCCGATGATGCGCGAGGCATTGCCCGAAACGGCGTTGAGCGCCAGCGCGGCGGGCAACTGCTGGCGCGGCACCAGCTCGGGAATGATGGCCGAATACACCGGCCAGCGCATCGCCAGACCGACGCCATTGGCGAAAATCAGGACCAGCAACAACGCCGGGTTCATGACATCGGAAAGAATGGCGGCACACAGCAACAAGGCCACCGCCGCTACCCAGAACTGGGTGACCATGAAATAACGCTTGCGGTCCAGAATATCGGCCAGGGCACCGCTGGGCAGGCCGAGCAGGAACACCGGCAGCGTGGAGGCGGTTTGCACCAGCGCGACCCAGATCGGCGACGTGGTCAGCGAGGTCATCATCCAGGCTGCCGCCACATCGTTCATCCACATCGAGGTGTTGGCCGCCAGCCAGGTGAACCACAACATGCGAAACACCGGATTGCCCAAGGGAGCGAAGGGGGATTCCGGCTCCCGGCGCGCCGACGTGGCCGGGTCTGGTGGAGTGATTGGCATCAGGCGGTGACCTGGGGTGGCACGGCGTTTTCTGGTGCGAACCGGGTGTTCACAAACTCGCCTCCACCATGCGCCGCAATTCGGGTGTCACCTCGGGCAGCACGCCAAACCAGGCCTGGAAGGCCGGGCGCGCCTGGTTGAGCAACATACCCAGGCCACCCGCGGTTCGGTTGCCGCGTTGGCGCGCGGCGGCCAGCAGCGGCGTCTCCAGCGGCACGTAGATCAGGTCGGACACCAGCGCGTGTTTGGGCAGTTGGTCGAGCACGATGTCCAGTGGCGGCTGGCCGGCCATGCCCTGGTTGGTGGTGTTGACCAGCAGCGCGGCGTCGGCCAGCGCGTCATGGCGCTGCTGCCACGGCACGGCGCGCACCGGGGCGCCAAACTCTTGCGCCAGCGCCTGCGCCTTGCCAAAGGAACGGTTGCATACCCGGAGCTCTTTGGCGCCCTGTTCAGCCAGACTCACGATGACGGCCCGCGCGCCACCTCCCGCACCCAGCACGGTGGCCGGCCCGGTGTCGGCACGCCAGTTGGGCCAGGCATCGAGCAGGCTCTGGATGTAACCGCGACCGTCATTATTTGTTCCGCTGAGCGAACCGTCCTGTTCCACCACGATGGTATTGATGGCACCGATCTTGCGCGCGATAGCGTCTACCCGGTCCACCAGCTGCATGGCCGCCACCTTGTGCGGGATGGTTACATTGCAGCCCGCAAAACCCAGGGCTGGCAAGCCTTTGATGGCTGCCGGCAAATTGGCCGGGTCCACTGGCAGCAGCACATAGGCGCCGTTCAGGCCATATTGCCGGACCCAGTGGTTGTGTATGCCCGGAGAACGCGAATGCGCCACCGGCCAACCCATGACACCGGCCAGAATGAATTTGTTGCTGCTGGGATTGCCCATGATCTTGCTGTTGTTGCCAAACGTATGAACCGGCCTATTTTCGCTGGAGTGGCCGGGAGGCTTTTCCGTGCCTCGATCGCCAGGTGGTGTTGGGCGATGGGCGACAATCAAGCGCAGTGAAGTTCCGTTATTTTCTGCAACTCGTTGCCTTGTCCGCCCTGTGGGGCTCCTCGTTCATGCTGACACGTTTCGCCGCTCCCATTCTGGGGCCGAATATGGTGGCGGCCTTGCGCATGGGCATGGCCACGCTGGCCCTGGCGGCCATCATGCGGGCGCTCAAACAGCGCTGGCCGCTGCAACATTGGCGCGAACTGGCGCTGCTGGGGCTGCTGGCCGTGGCCGGACCGCATGTCTTGTTCTCCTGGGCCGCGCTGCACATGCCGGCCGGTTACGCGGCGCTGCTGTACGTCACCTCGGTCCTGTTCGGCGCCATCGCGGCAGCCTGGATGAAAGAGGAAGTGTTGACGGGCCCCAAGCTGCTGGGTTGCCTGACCGGTTTTGTCGGCGTCGCATTCGTGGTGCGCCTGGGACCGGTAGCGGTAACGCCGGCGCTGGTCATTGCGGCGTTGACCGCGACGCTCGGCTCCGCCATGTCCGGCGCTTCCACGCCACTGCTAAAACGCGCCATCACACGCATGGAACCACTGGCCATCACGGCCGGCATGCATGCGCTCGCGTTCCTGATGCTGCTGCCGGGCGCGCTGTACGACTTGCCGCGCAGCCGCTTCACGGCCGGCAGCCTGGCCGCGGTGGCGTTGATGGGCTTCGCCACTTCCGGCGTGGCGTGGTGGATGTATGCACGGCTCATGCGCCACGTATCGCCCATGGCCGCGCTCAGTTCAACTTTCCTCATCACCGGCTTTGGCGTGTTGTGGGCGGTGGTGTTTCTGAATGAGACGGTAGGCACCGGCTTGTGGATCGGCGGCGCGCTTATCCTGCTGGCCTGCGCGTTGGTGACGGGATTCAACCCGTTCCGGCGCCTGGTAACCGCCCGGCCATGAAGAACAAGTATTTTTTCCAGCTGTTGGGCCTGTCGGCGCTGTGGGGCGGCAATTTCCTGTTCACCCGCATGTCGGCGCCGCAGCTGGGCCCCAGCGTCGCAGCAGCATCGCGCGTCTTCCTGGGTGCCGTCACGCTGGCCATCATCATGCGCCACCTCAAGCTGCGCTGGCCGCGTGAGCACTGGCGTGAACTGTTGCTGCTTGGTGCAGCCGCCATCGCCGGCCCGCACTTCCTGTACTCATGGTCGTCGCTGTATCTGCCGGCCGGCTACAGCGCGGTGCTCAACATCACTTCCGTGTTGTTCGGCGCAGTGGCCTCTGCCTGGCTGAAGGAGGACACGCTGACCTGGCCGCGTATCCTGGGCTGCATCGTGGCCTTTGCCGGCGTGATGCTGGTGGTGCGGCTGGGCCCTATCCACCCGTCGCCGCAGCTGATTGCGGCGGCCATCACCACCGTCGTCGGTTCCGCGCTTTCGGGCTGTACCGCGCCGCTGCTCAAGCGCGCCACCAAACGCATGGAGCCCATCGCCGTCACCGCCGCCATCCATGCCGCGGCATTTTTGTGGCTGCTGCCGTTTGCGCTGTGGACCCTGCCACAGGCCCACTTCACGGCCACCGCCCTGGTAGCGGTGGCCATCATGGGCATCGTCACCTCCGGCCTGGCCTACTGGCTGTATATGCGCATCGTGCAAAAGGTGAGCCCGGTGGCCGCGCTGAGTTCGACTTTCCTGATCACCCTGTTCGGTGTGTTCTGGGGCCACCTCATACTCAAGGAAAGTTTTACCCCGGCCTCGTATGCCGGCGGTGCGCTGGTGCTGCTGGCCACGTTGTTGGTGGCGGGCTTCAACCCGCTGCGGCGCTCGGTGGCGGCGGACCCAACCCGGACTTAAGCTCCCGCCGCGAACGACGCCTTGATAGGCGCCAGCGGGCTCGCCACATCGCCGCATTGGGCGCGGTGGCGAAGGGCGTGTTCCATCACCACCAGGGCCAACATGGCCTCGGCGATCGGCGTGGCGCGTATACCCACGCAGGGGTCGTGCCGGCCCTTGGTGACCACCGCGGTGCTGTGGCCCTGTATGTCGATGGAGGCGCGCGGCGACAGGATGGAACTGGTCGGTTTTATGGCAATCGCCACCTCCAGGTCCTGGCCCGTGGTGATGCCGCCCAATACTCCGCCGGCATTGTTGGATTCGAAGCCCTGCGGCGACAAGGAGTCGCCATGCGTGGTGCCGCGCTGCGCCACACTCGCAAAACCGGCGCCGATCTCCACACCCTTGACCGCGTTGATGCCCATCATGGCGTAGGCAATGTCGGAGTCCATCTTGTCGAACAGCGGATCGCCAAAGCCCACCGGCACGCCGGACGCCATGACCCGGATACGTGCACCGCACGAGTCGCCGGACTTGCGCAAGGCTTCGATATAGGTCTCCAGCGCCGACACATCGGCCAGCGGCGCAAAAAACGGGTTGTGCGCCACATGGTCCCAGCTCTCAAACGGGATCAGCATCTCGCCCATCTGCGTCATGCAGCCGCGAAACACGGTGCCGTATTTCTCCAGCAGCCATTTTTTGGCCACGGCACCGGCGGCCACCATGGGTGCCGTGAGGCGTGCCGAGGAGCGGCCACCGCCACGCGGGTCGCGGATGCCGTATTTCTGGAAATAGGTGTAGTCGGCGTGGCCGGGCCGGAAGGTCTGCAGGATATTTCCGTAGTCCTTGCTGCGCTGGTCGGTGTTTTTTATCAACAAGCAGATCGGCGTGCCGGTGGTTTTGCCCTCGTAGACGCCACTGAGTATTTCTACCGCGTCGGGCTCGTTGCGCTGGGTCACGAACTTGGAGGTGCCGGGCCGGCGCCGGTCCAGGTCACCCTGGATATCGGCCTCGGCCAGGGCCATGCCGGGCGGGCAGCCGTCGATCACGCAACCTATGGCCGGGCCGTGCGACTCGCCAAAGTTCGTAACGGCAAACAGATTGCCAAAGGTATTACCACTCATGCCGGTCCGGTCACTTACTTTTGATCCGCTTCCGCGTCGGGCCAGTCGCGGATATAGGCCTTGAGCATCTTGTTCTCGAAATTCTGGCTGTCGACCACGGCCTTGGCGACATCGTAGAAACTCACCACACCCATCAGCATTTTCTGGTCCATCACGGGCAGGTAACGCGCGTGGCGCTCCAGCATCATGCGGCGCACTTCGTCGAGTTCGGTCTCCATGGTGCAGGTGAGCGGCGCGTCGTCCATGGCGGAGCGCACCGATGCGGTGCCAATGGTGCCGCCGTTCTTCACCAGGGTCAGGATTACCTCGCGAAAGGTCAGCATACCCACCAGCTCGCCGTGTTCGATCACCACCAGCGAGCCGATGTCTCGCTCAGCCATCAGTTCGGTGGCCTGCTCCAGAAGATCATCGGGCTTGGCAGTGTACAGGGTGCCACCCTTGACGCGCAGAATATCGCTGACTTTCATGATGGTTCCCCGGTACTTGCAATACAGAACGCCGTGGCAAAAAACCGCGACGGCAAGGCCTGCTGCTTTTGCCTTCGTATCATGGGGAATATAGCCCACAATCAAGCGATTAGACCACCCGGAGACCCCCTATGCCCGGTTATTCAGACCCTGGCTTTGACACCCTCGCGCTACACGCCGGTGCCGCGCCCGACCCGGCCACCGGCGCACGCGCCGTGCCCATCCACCTGAGCACCTCGTTTGTCTTCGAGTCCAGCGAACACGCGGCGGCGCTGTTCAACCTGGAGCGCGCCGGCCACGTGTATTCGCGTATCAGCAACCCGACCAACGCGGTGCTGGAGCAACGCGTGTCGGCGCTGGAAGGCGGCATAGGTGCCATCAGCACCGCCAGTGGCCAGGCTGCGCTGCATCTGAGCATCGCCACCGTGATGGGTGCGGGTTCGCATATCGTGGCCTCCACCGCGTTGTATGGTGGCTCGCAGAACCTGCTGCATTACACGCTGCGGCGTTTTGGCATTGAGACCAGCTTCGTCAAGCCGGGCGACATCGATGGCTGGCGCGCGGCGGTGCGGCCCAACACCAAGCTGTTCTTTGGCGAAACCGTGGGCAATCCGGGCCTGGATGTGCTGGACATTGCCACAGTGAGTGCCATCGCCCACGAGGCCGGCGTGCCGCTGCTGGTGGACTCCACGCTCACCACGCCGTGGCTGCTGAAACCGCTGGAGCATGGCGCCGACCTGGTCTACCACTCGGCCACCAAATTCCTGAGCGGGCACGGCACGGTGATAGCGGGCATCGTGGTGGACGGCGGCAGTTTTGACTGGGCCGCCTCGCATGCGGCCAGCGGCAAGTTCAGCGAACTGGCGGCGCCCTACGAGGGCTTTCACAACATGGTGTTTAGCGATGAATCCACCGTAGGCGCTTTCCTGCTGCGCGCGCGGCGCGAAGGCCTGCGCGACTTTGGCGCCTGTTTGAGCCCGCATTCGGCCTGGCTGGTGCTGCAAGGCATAGAGACCCTGTCGCTGCGCATGTCGCGCCATATGGGCAATACCCGGCGTGTGGTGGAGTTCCTGGCCGGCCATGCCTTTGTGGGGCGTGTCGGCCACCCCTTGCTGGAGTCGCACCCCAGCCATGCGCTGGCGCAAAAACTGCTGCCACGCGGCGCCGGCTCGGTGTTCAGCTTCGACCTCAAGGGCAGCCGTGCACAGGGCAAGGCCTTTGTCGATGCACTGCAGGTGTTCAGCCACCTGGCCAATGTGGGCGACTGCCGCAGCCTGGTGATCCACCCGGCCAGTACCACCCACTTCCGCATGAGCGACGAGGCCCTGGCCGCGGGCGGCATCACGCAGGGCACGATACGCCTGTCGATCGGGCTGGAAGACCCGGACGACCTGATCGACGACCTGAAGCGCGCCCTCAAGGCGGCGGAAAAGGCAGGTGTGTGATGGACCTGCAAGTCAACGGCCACAAGACCTTTTGCTACACCGGCGGCAAGGCGCCGGACATTGCCAAGCCCACGGTCGTCTTTATCCATGGCGCGCTGAACGACCACAGCGTGTGGATTCTGCAGACGCGTTACCTGGCCAACCACGGCTGGAACGTGCTGGCGCCCGACCTGCCCGGCCACGGCAAGAGTGCGGGTGCTGCCCCGCGAAGCGTGGAGGCGGCGGCGGATTTTGCGCTGGCTTTGATGGATGCCGCCGGGCTGGAGCGCGCGGCGCTGGTGGGCCACAGCTTTGGCTCGCTGATAACGCTGGAGCTGGCAGCGCGTGCCCCCGCGCGCATCAGCCACCTGGTGTTGGCGGGCACGGCGTTCCCGATGAAGGTGTCCCCCGCCTTGCTGGACGCGTCGCTCAACACACCGCAAAAGGCCATAGCCATGGTCACTATTTTTTCGCATTCCATGCTGGCGCCACCGCCCTCGGCGCTGGGGCCGGGCACCTGGCTGTATGGCGGCACCAGGGTGCTGATGCGGCGCCTGCTGGCCGGCAATCCGCGCGAGAATATTTTCTACGTGGGTTTCAAGGCCTGCGACGCTTATACCGGTGGCGAGGCCGCGCTACAGAAGGTGGCCGCGCCCATCCTGTTCATCCTGGGCAAACGCGACCAGATGACCCCGCCCAAGGCCGCGCAGGCACTGGTGCACGGCGCAAAAAACAGCAAAGTCGTGCTGGTGGACGCTGGCCACCAGATGATGACCGAGGCGCCCGATGCCGTGTTGTTTGCGATCCGCGATTTTCTGGACGCTTGAACGGCGCAGCTACGGGCCAAGGGACGCCAAGCCGTCAGGCGCCGGCCGTTGACCCGGTCAAGCTGCCGGCAACTCGCGCAGAAACGCGGCCCCGTCCTCTATCGCCTGCATGGCCTTGGGCTCCAGTGCCGAGTAGTGCAGGAAGCTGTGCAGCACACCCTCAAAGACCACCAGACGGTGTGGCACCTTGCGCTCTTTCAGGAACTCGGCCAGCACCAGTGAATCGTCGCGCAGCGGGTCGTAGGCCACCGCACCGATGAAGGTGGGCGGCAGGCCCGCCATGTCGGACTTGAGCAGGTTGGCGCGCGGGTGGTCGCGGTCTTCGGGCCTCGCCATGTAGTGGTCGCGGTACAGGGCGCTGTCCTTTTCGTCCAGGCCGTCCAGGTCGGCCCAGCCGTACAGCCGCCTGGACGCCGAATCCTTGAGGCCGAAGCCCCCGTAGTACAGCAGCAGCGCGCAGACCGACGGCACACCGGCGGCGCGCGCATCCAGCGCCACGCCCAGGCTCAGATGGGCACCGGCGGAGTCGCCGCCCACGGCGATGCGGCGCGTGTCCAGGCCCATGGCGGCGCCGTTGGCGGCCACATGGCGCAGGGCCGCCAGCATCTGGTCGGGCTGCACCGGAAACTGCTTCTCCGGCGCCAGCGTGTAGTCCACAGCCAGCACCGCCCAGCCGCTCTTGAGGGCCATCAGGCGGCAGATGCGGTCGTGCGTGTCGAGGTTGCCCAGGATGTAGCCGCCGCCGTGGGCATACAGCAGCACCGGCAGCGGCCCTTCCGCAAGCGGCTTGTACAGGCGCAGCACGATGCGCCTGCCCGGTGCGTCCAGCGTGTGGTCCTGCACCGAGGGCAACTCGACACGGAACGAATTCCAGTAACGCCGCTCGTGGTTGTAGCCTTCGCGCATCACAGCCAGCGCGTCGGTGGACTGCGTCTTGAACGCGGCGTATTGTTCGCGGCTTTTCTCCACCGCGGCCTGGCTTTGCGGCGTGAGCCGCGACCAGATATCTACTTTGGGCATCGATCTTCCATTCATCGGGCACCCTGGCCCGGCAACCGGGAATTGTGCCCGAGCAAGACCGTGTGCCGGCCATACATGGCAAGACTTTCTTGCCGCACAATGGCGAGGTAACGTACCTGTGCCGGCAACCGCTTCACACCATGCAAACCAACCGCGCCGGGCCCCAGCACCAGCACCAGCCTGCGACACTGCCCATGACCGCCGCGCGTGCGCAAGAGATTGCGGCCAGCTTCGACCTGCGCGCCCTGCCGCCGGACTTCTATGCCAACCCCTATCCGGTGTACGACCTGCTGCGCGACAACCATCCCGTGCGGCACATGCCCGATGGCTCGTATTTTCTGACGCGGCATAAAGACCTGGTGTCCGTGTACCGCGACGCACAAGCCTTCAGCTCGGACAAGAAGGTGGAGTTCGCGCCCAAATACGGGCCTGGCACCCCGCTGTTCGCGCACCACACCACCAGCCTGGTGTTCAGCGACCCGCCCCTGCACACCCGCGTGCGCAAACTCATCATGGGGGCCCTGACGCGGCGCGCCATTGCGGACATGGAGGCAGGCCTGGTGGTACTGGTGGACCGGCTGCTGGACACCATCGAGGCCCAAGGCGGCGGTGATTTGATAAGCGACTATGCGTCCGCCATACCGGTCGAGATCATCGGCAACCTGCTCGGCGTGCCGCATGCCGACCGCGGCCCCTTGCGCAGCTGGTCGCTGGCCCTACTGGGCGCGCTGGAGCCGGTATTGACGCCACAGCAGCAGGCCCTGGGCAACCGGAGCGTGACCGAGTTCTGCGCCTACCTCAAAGAACTGGTGGCCGAGCGGCGCAGCCACCCGGGCGACCCCGAGCACGATGTGCTGACGCGGCTGGTGCAGGGGGAAAACGCGGATGACGGTGGCCAGTTGTCCGAGGCCGAGCTGCTGCACAACTGCATCTTTATCCTCAACGCCGGCCATGAGACCACCACCAACCTGATAGGCAATGCACTGGTCGCACTGCAGGAGTGGCCCTGGGCACGCGCCGAACTGCTGGCACAGATGCAGCGCCTGGCCAGGGATGCGCCCGCGCTGGAGGCCTTCATGGCCACGGCCGTGGACGAGTTGCTGCGCTTCGAGTCGTCCAACCAGCTCGGCAACCGGCGTGCCCTGCAGGCCACCACCGTGGGCGGCGTGGCCCTGCCCGGCGGCGCGCTGGTGACGCTGTGTATAGGCGCCGCCAACCGCGACCCGGCCCAGTTCGATAGCCCCAACAAGCTCGACATCCATAGGCAGGAAAACCGCCACCTGGCCTTTGGCCTGGGTATCCACCAGTGCGCGGGCTTGAGCTTGGCGCGGCTGGAGGGGCGGGTTGCGATTGGGAGGTTTCTGGCGCGGTTTCCGGAGTATCGGTTGACGGGGCAGCCGGTTAGAGGTGGGAGGGCGAGGTTCAGGGGGTTTCAGGAGGCGGGGTTTGTTGCCGGGTGATCTCGAAGATATTCAAGAATACACGGCCTATCTCGACAATCAGCAGTGTCTAAATGTCGCCGCTTCACCGCAGACATCGAACGGACGCCAATATCAACAACGGCCATTAGCTTCAGCGTTTTGGTCATCAAAACTGCGACTGACTGAGGACCTGTGAATCCATTCCAGATTTTGCCCGACGTCTTACGAGATTCCTGGGTTCCCGCGCGAAACAATAGATACCTTCCGAGCGAGGCGATCCGATATCCATTCCAGATGTCATCGAAGACGATTCTGAGTCGTCGTGGTGGCCATGGCGCGACACGAGAAATAAACACGTTGATGGGGAGCCAGACACGCAGTGGATGGAGTTGTCATCAATTGACGGACTTGCGGCGGGGCAGCTAGCAGGTTTGCGGCTGTCTATTTGTGTCCGCCACCGCCGTTGCCACCGCCGCCCGCATTTCCATTGCCTCCATTGCCATTGCTGCCCGCGCCTTGTCCACCAGCTACCCCATGGCCCTGGCCATTAGCCTTTCCGGCATCGGCCACGCTGCCAGGCTTGTCGGACTTGTCGGACTTCGCCGAATGACTGGCCTTCGACGATGAATTTGGAGTCTTGGACCCGCTAACCACTTCTCCAAGCCTGAATCCAAGATCTTTGGCTATCTGCCCCCAGCCCATCCCGCTGGCGCGCATGTCCATAACCTTGTCGAGTGACGACAGGAAACCTTTCGTGGTCGCTGTAGCGCCAGCGTCGGCCTTGGCCAACGACAATGCAATGTTCACATTGCCGTACCCCATGGTCTTTCCCGTTCCCGATACTGTCACGTCAGCCATTCTGACGTCCTTGCCCGCGCGCATACCCTCGATCAGCGTCGCTGCGTCAGTCCTGGAACCTACGGACGCGCTGAAGGTGTCGGCGAGCTGATCGGCCGAGGGGGTACTGTTGGAAGACGTGCTGCTTGAGGTGACGGCGGTAGTGGTCGACGCCTGAACCAGCCCGCCAAATGTGGACACGCATGCGAAGGCGACGATTGCCGCACGGGCCAATTTGCTTTTACGATTGAGCATGATAAAGAGTCCTTATGTGGAAGTTGAGATGCGAGTCCGTCGAGCGCGGTAGCGGTACAAGTTCAGTGTGCGTCACCGGCTCACGGACTTAAGGGCATGGTAGACCGATGCCGACAATAGACAAGCGCCGTTACCATCTTTGAGCTCTTTTTCACAAAGATACTTCTGCCTGCGGCGTTTACCACGGATGCGCCCCAATGCCAGCCTTATGTGGGACAACGCACAGACATTCGATTTCATCGCAAGTTCGCTCGAGGGCGGTTTCGCGGCGCGCGGCAATCAACGGCCAAGGGGCTCAGCCAAATCAAAATCTTCTTGAATCCGTTCAGCGTGTGTTCACTTGCATAAATGCAAGATGAGCTCCATACCAACCCAAGGGGCTTGTCATGAAACTCTTCATTCGCACCAAATTTCTCGCGGCACCGAGATATACGCGCGCCGCGCGCCCCCAACCTACGAGTACAGCTACGAAGATGAGCGCGCCCGTCGCCGCGCGGAGTGGCAGCACCGCTACTGGACGCACCACCACCATGATTGGGATCCGTACCAATCGCGCGACCGCGACTAGGATCGTTGCAAACAACCGCAGACCAGGTCGGGGCGCTCGTAGGATTTTTACTACGACCACCGGCGACATTGACTGCTTGTCTCGTGGCACCAGCCCGAGCACGATCAGCGTGATCAACGCGAATCGAATGCTGGGCCGGTGCTCCAGTCAAATTTTATGAAGGAGCTTTCCATGCACAAATTAGTCCCTCGCCGCATGATGCTGATAGTCACCAGCGTCATGGCATTGACATTCAGCGGCCTGGCCGCAGCGGAACCACCGTCGCGCGCCGCACGTTTGGGCTATATCAGTGGAACCGTTAGTTTCTCACCGGCCGGTGAGTCCGATTGGTTTCGGGCGGTGGTAAACAGGCCACTCACCAGTGGAGACCGGCTCTGGGCGGACACAGGCTCACGTGCCGAGGTGCAAATCGGCGGAGCCTCGGTGCGCCTGGGCGCAACTACCAACGTGACCCTTGTCAATCTCAACAACCGCATTGCTCAGGTACGGTTGTCACAAGGAACGCTGAAAGTGCGGGTGCGCCGCATGGGACCGAATCAGACTTTTGAGGTGGATACGCCCAACCTGGCACTCAGTTTTCGCCGTCCTGGTGAATACCGCATTGACGTGGATACTGGCGACGACGCTACGTCGGTGATTGTGCAAAGCGGGCAGGCAGAGGTGTATGGCGAAGGTAGCTCGTACGTGGTCAATTCACGGCAAAGCTATCGCTTTTACGGCACCGGCTTGTCCGACTATGAGCGGCTTGCAGTGCGGCGCGACGACGCGTTGGACCGCTGGTCACGCGAGCGCGACCGGCGCGTCGACAATTCGAGATCGGCGCGTTATGTTTCATCGGAAGTGGTCGGCTATGAAGACCTCGATGCAAACGGTACCTGGCGTGCGGACCCGAACTACGGCAACGTCTGGACCCCAACTCGAGTAGCCGCGGGCTGGACTCCGTACCGCAACGGACATTGGTCCTGGGTTGACCCCTGGGGCTGGACTTGGATAGACGACGCGCCCTGGGGCTTCGCGGTTTCGCATTACGGCCGCTGGGCCAATATTGGCGGCTCATGGGGTTGGGTCCCAGGGCCGCAGCGCGAGCAGGCCGTATATGCGCCGGCTCTCGTGGCATTTGTTGGC
>JANLPN010000330.1:0-20345 GCA_031367285.1 Betaproteobacteria bacterium
GCCTGCAACACCAGGGCCACGCGGTTGTTGGTGCGGTCAATTTCGGGCCGGGCCTCCACCTGGGCAAAGGCGTAACCAAAATTGCCAAAATAGTCAGTAAAGGCCTTGGTGGTCTGTACCACCTGGTCCGCGTTATATGCCTGCCCAGGACGTATGGTCACCAATGCCTTGAATTCATCGTCCTTGCCAAGGTAGTTACCCTCGAGCTTGACGCCCGACACCACGTAGCGCTCGCCTTCCGTGACATTGATTGCAATACTGATGCCCTGCTTATCCGGGGAAATTACAACCTGCGTCGAGTCGACCTTGAATTCAAGATAACCGCGCGACAGATAGTACGAGCGCAGGGTTTCGAGATCGGCATTCAGCTTGGCGCGGGAATACTGGTCGGACTTGGTGTACCAGCTGAGCCAGCCGCCGGTATCGAGGTCGAACAGGTTGCGCAAAGCCGACTCACTGAACACCGTGTTGCCCACGATGCGAATCTCCTTGATCCTGGCCCGCTCTCCTTCCGTCACGGTAAACGAAAGATTGACCCGGTTGCGCTCGATCGGTGTCACGGTGGTAACCACCTCAGCGGCGTACAGGCTGCGGTTGATGTACTGGCGCTTCAGCTCCTGCTCGGCGCGGTCCAGCAGGGCCTTGTCAAATGGCCGGCCATCCGCCAGTCCGATATCGCGCAATGCCTTTGTCAATGCGTCTTTGTCGAACTCCTTGTTGCCACTGAAGTCAACGTCGGCAACCGTGGGGCGCTCTTCAACAATCACCACCAGCACATTGCCACTGACCTCAATCCGCACGTCCTTGAACAATCCCAGCGCGAAAAGAGCCTGGATCGCGGCGGCGCCTTTTTCGTCATCGTAGGCGTCCCCGACTCTGACCGGCAACGACGCGAAGATGGTGCCAGCCTCCACCCTCTGCAGACCCTCCACGCGGATGTCGCGAACCGTAAAGGGCTCGACCGCCCACACCGGGTTTGAGAAAACGCTGGCGGCAAAGGCCAGGGAAAAGAAGCCCCGGCGAAATCGTTTGAATTGCATTGTTGTTTGTAAGAGTCTGTCCAGCAAGGCATGCCGGCACAAGGAAATCTACCCCAGGAGTCGGGCCAGGTCGTTGTACAACGCGATTGTCATCATCATAAGCAGCACTGCAACACCGCCCCGCTGCAAGCGCTCCATCCATGCGTCGGTCACGCTTTTGCCAGTCACGGCCTCCCAAAGATAATACATCAGGTGCCCACCATCGAGGACTGGCAGCGGCAGTAGGTTCAATACACCCAAACTTACGCTGATCAGGGCCACAAACAACAAGTATTGTGTCAGACCCTGGCTGGCCGACTTGCCGGCGTAGTCGGCAATGGTCAACGGGCCATTCAGGTTTTTGAGCGAAGCCTCGCCGGTCAGCATTTTGCCGATCATCCGCAGACTGAGACTCGACACCTCCCAGGTCCGCACCACGCCATTCCACAAGCCATCCACTACCCCGTAGCGGACGGTGACGATCTCTGGCGGGGCGCC
Organism: Betaproteobacteria bacterium; assembly: GCA_031367285.1. Lineage (GTDB taxonomy): Bacteria > Pseudomonadota > Gammaproteobacteria > Burkholderiales > Burkholderiaceae_C > CAISIP01. Next base: position 1,518 of record JANLPN010000330.1, read on the forward strand.
TACATAGGCGCCAATTTTTCCAACTGCCTGACCGCCCTCCCGGACAAGCTCCGGTTTGACGGCGAGCTCGAGTTGCCTGGCGGCGCGCTGCACGGTCCAGACCGATGCGGCCGGCAGCCCATCACGCGTGGAGCCACGAATCAAGTCGCGCAATTGCTGCCCATCGACGATTGCGGTCTGGTCCAGCTTTAACACCAAGTCACCTTCGCGCAAACCCGCGGCTGCCGCCGCGCCGGCCGGCATCACCTCGCCGATCACGGGCTTGGTCAAGGGCCCGACGATGCCAATTTTCCGGAATAGCTGCGCGTCCACGTCATGGCTTTGCGCCTCGGACAGTTTGAGCAAGACCTCACGCGTGCCCACACCCGAGCGCTTGGCCAGGACCAAGCGCACATCACGACCCTGCAACGCGCCGCGGGCCAACAGCCAGCGCAGTTCGTCGAAAGATGCAAGGTCTTCCAAGGCCTGTTCATCGAAACCTCCGCGCAGTACCAACTCTCCGCCGGTCAGGCCGGCCTGCTGCGCCAGGGAACCAGGCACCGGGCCCGCAAGCACCGCACGTGCCTGCTGAACACCGCTCCAGTTGACCACCGAATACAGGACCACGGCCAGCAACAGGTTGACCAGTGGGCCGGCCGCAACTATGGCGGCCCGTACCGCAAGCGGCTGCGTATTGAAAGCAAGGTGGCGCTCGGCCTCCGGCACTGCAGCTTCGCGCTCATCAAGCATCTTCACGTAACCGCCGACCGGAAAAGCGCCGATGACGAACTCGGTGGGCGAACCCTTGGGCTGCCAGCGCAGCAAGGTCTTGCCGAAACCCACCGAAAAGCGCAGCACCTTGACGCCGCAAGCCACCGCCACGCGGTAATGCCCATATTCGTGTACGGCGATCAGCACTCCAAGCGCGACGACAAAAGCAATAATGGTCAGCATCTTGCGGTATACATCATTTCATCGGGCCAAATTCCGGATCAGACCAGCCGCGACACGGCGCGCTTCCAGATCAAGCTCCAGTAGGTCGTCAATGGAACGGGCATCCACAGCCCGTACCTCCGACAGCGTCGCCTCATTGATGCTATGAATCTGGTCAAAGCGGAGCCGCCGCTCAAGAAAAGCGGCCACCGCTATTTCGTTCGCGGCATTCAATACCGCCGGAGTACCTGCCGGCGCCTCGAGCACTTGCCAAGCCAGCTTCAGGCCCGGAAACCGTTGCTGGTGCGCCGTGCCGTGTATGGACTCGAACGTCATTGCGGCCAATGTCTCGAAGTTCAACGCCGCCGCACCGGACCTCATGCGACCCGGCCACGACAGCCCATAGGCGATGGGAACACGCATGTCGGGCGTTCCCAGCTGCGCCACGATGGAATGGTCCCTGAACTGCACCATCGAATGGATCACGCTTTGTGGATGGAGCACCACGTCTATCTGTCCCGAGCGGACGCCAAACAGGTAACGCGCCTCAATGACCTCCAGCGCCTTGTTCATCATGGTGGCGGAGTCCACCGATATCTTGCGACCCATGACCCAATTTGGATGGGCGCAGGCCTGCTCAGGCGTGACTTCGCGCAGCGTCGCCGGATCGCGCTCCCGAAACGGCCCGCCCGATGCGGTGAGTATCAGCTTGTCAATTTGCTGCCCCCAGCTTGCGGGGTCGTCCGGCAGGGACTGAAAAATGGCGGAGTGTTCGCTGTCGATAGGCAGCAGTTTCGCGCCGCCTTGCGTGACCGCCTGCAGAAATACGTCGCCCCCGACCACCAGCGCTTCCTTGTTGGCCAGCAGCAGGCGTTTACCGGCGCGCGCCGCATGCAGGCAAGCCTGTAATCCGGCTGCGCCGACGATCGCTGCCATCACGGTGTCGACCCGATCATCGCCAGCCACCCGGGCGATGGACTCGGTGCCCATCAGCACCCGCGTCGCAAGGCCCAGCGCGCGGCATTTCTGCTCCAGCTCACGGCCATGCGCCTCGCTTGCCATGACGGCGTAGACCGGCTTGAATTTAACGCACTGTTCCAGTAGCTGGTCCACGCGTGTCGAGGCCGTAAGCGCAAACACATTGAACCGCTCCGGATCACGGCTGATGACATCCAGCGTATTCACGCCCACCGAACCGGTGGAGCCCAGGACCGCGATGCGTTGTGATGAAGTCATGAAGACCCGCCTAGAGCTGGTAGAGCAACATTGCCAACGGCAATGTTGGCAACAATGCGTCGATCCGGTCCAGCACGCCCCCATGTCCGGGCAACAGATGGCTGCTGTCCTTGACCGCCGCCGCGCGTTTGATAAGCGATTCGACCAGATCACCGACCACGCTCATGCCCGCCAGCCACAATACGGCCAAAAGCATGTACCACCGATTGCCTTCAAGCAAATGGCTGTACAAACTGGGGCTTTCGGGGTGCACCGCCGCATCCGACCAGCGCCAGCACAATGCCAGCACTAGCACGCCGGCCATCCCACCCCAGACACCCTCCCAGCTCTTGCCAGGGCTGATGGTGGCGGCCAGTTTGCGTCTGGCAATACGCCCACCCCAGGTACGGCCGGTGAAATAGGCAAAAATATCTGCCACCCAGACCAAGAGCAGGACCGACAGCAGGAAATTGATACCCACGATACGTGCTTGCGCCACCGCCAGCCAGGCAAGCACCAAAACCAGCAGGCCACAGGCCAGGCGCGCCGGCCGGGGCAGCTTGCGCCACGATTCGACACCGCCACGCAGCAACCAGGCACCGCCCAGGGCCCAGATCACCGCTGAGACGACCCACAAGGATTGCAAACGCCGATCAAGCATGCCACCCCCCCACGCCGCCAGGCAGGCGACGGCGCACAACGTGGCCGCCAGCAGTGAAGCGGCCGGTCCGCAGCCGGACAGACGTGCCCACTCCCAGGCACCGGCTGCAATGAACAGTATCGTGAGCCCACAGAAAGGCCCGGGCGCTGGATAAAACAAGGCGGGCAGCAGGACCAACAGCAGCAGCACTGCAGTAATAACGCGTTGCCCGAGCATGGTGCTGTTTCAGGCCGCCTGCTGGTTGCTGGTCCGGGCCGAAATCTGTTCCGATGTTTTACCGAAACGGCGCTCGCGCCTATTGAATGCCGCTATCGCCGCGTCCAGTGCTTCTTCGTCAAATTCCGGCCAGAGTTTGTCAGTGAAATACAACTCCGAATACGCCGCTTGCCACAGCAGGAAATTGCTGATCCGCTGCTCACCACCGGTGCGAATAATAAGGTCGGGATCGGGAACCCGGCCCATCTGCATGGCACCGCCCAGGCTTTCCTCGGTGATGGGCCGGCCTTCGGCCACGAGGCGCTGCGCCGCCTGGGCAATATCCCATCGACCACCGTAGTTGAAGCAGACGTTCAAGACGAGTCGCTTGCATGCCACCGTGGCCTCTTCAGCCCGCGCAAGGCCAGTGCTCACCGCAGCCGCCAGTGCGGTCCGCTCACCCACAAACCGCAGACAGACGCCGTCGCTGACAAGTTGCGGCACCTCCCGGGAGAGCGCAATCAGCAACAATTCCATCAAGCCCGACACCTCGTCCTGCGGCCGGTTCCAGTTCTCGGACGAGAACGCAAAAACCGTCAATACGGAAACTCCGCGCACTGCACATGCCCTGACACAGCGGCGCAGCGCGTCGACACCCGATTTGTGGCCCGCCACGCGAGGCAACAACCGGCGCGTTGCCCATCGGCCATTTCCGTCCATGACGATGGCGATGTGGTGTGGAACCGGGAACGGGGATTTCATGCGCTACGGGATGGTGCTGGAGGCCTGGCCTCAGACCGCCATGATGTCCTGTTCTTTCGCGGCCACCAACTGGTCGATAGCCGCGATATGGCGGTCGGTCACTTTTTGAATCTCGGTCTCCGAGCGCTTATGGTCATCTTCTGAGGCCAGCTTGTCCCGGACGAGCTTTTTGACGGCTTCGTTGGCATCACGGCGCAGGTTGCGCACCGCAATCTTGGCACTCTCGCCCTCGCCGCGTACCACCTTGGTCAACTCCTTGCGCCGCTCTTCCGTCATGGCGGGCATCGGAACCCGGATCAAGTCTCCCATGGACGCCGGATTGAGGCCCAGATCGCTTTCGCGAATGGCTTTCTCAATTTTTGCGCCCATGCCTTTTTCCCAGGGCTGAATGCTGATGGTGCGCGCGTCCAGCAGCGCCACGTTGGCAACCTGGCTGATGGGCAACATGGACCCGTAGTAGTCCACCTGCACCGAATCCAGCAAAGCGGGATTGGCCCGACCAGTACGAATTTTCGTCAAGTTGCCTTTGAAGGCATGGATGGACTGGTCCATCTTGGCCTCGGCAGTTTTCCTGATTTCAGCAATGTCCATTGTCAACCCCTGCAAAAACCAGGCGGGTTCCACTACCCGCCAAATACGAGCGTTCGATTGTCATGCATAGACCAGGGTGCCTTCGTCCTCGCCCATCACGACACGTTTGAGCGCACCGTGTTTGATGATGGAGAACACTTTGATCGGCAACTTCTGGTCGCGGCACAGCGCAAATGCCGTCGCGTCCATGATGCCCAGATTCTTCGCCATCGCTTCATCGAAGGAGATTTTGCTGTACCTCGTGGCCAGCGGGTCCTTCTTGGGATCGGCGCTATACACACCATCCACCTTGGTAGCCTTGAGCACGACTTCGGCTCCGATTTCGGCGCCACGCAAGGCAGCTGCGGTGTCGGTGGTGAAAAACGGGTTGCCGGTACCCGCCGCGAAAATCACGACTTTGCCTTCTTCAAGGTATTGCAACGCCTTGGGGCGAACATAAGGTTCCACTACCTGCTCAATGGAGATCGCGGACATCACGCGGGCCGTGAGTCCGGCCTTGTTCATCGTGTCACCGAGCGCCAGCGCGTTCATGACGGTGGCCAGCATGCCCATATAGTCAGCCGTCGCCCGATCCATCCCCACGGAGCCTCCGGCAACACCACGAAAAATGTTTCCGCCACCGATAACCACAGCCACCTCGACACCCATGCGGGTCACCTCCGCAACTTCATCCACCATGCGCACAATGGTGTTGCGATTGATGCCGAACTGGTCGTCACCCATCAAGGCCTCGCCCGACAACTTGAGCAGTATGCGTTTATGGGCGGGTCTGGCATCGGACATGGACAACTCCTGGTTTGTGCTCAACATCAAAAATTATCGCGCGGCAAGCGGGCCGCGCACGGACGCGGTCAACCCGACTGTTTCGCGGAAGCTACCTGGGCCGCCACTTCAGCGGCAAAGTCGTCCACCTTCTTCTCGATGCCTTCGCCGACCACGTACAAGGTGAAAGCCTTGACGCTGGTATTCACGGCCTTGAGCATCTGGCCAACCGTCTGCTTGTCGTTCTTGACGAAAGACTGGTCGAACAGGGAGACTTCCTTGAGGTACTTCTGCACGCCACCTTCCACCCGTTTGGCGACGATCTCGGCGCTCTGCACCGATTTGCCTGCCGCCACGGCGACCGCGGCATCCTCGGCCGCCTTGGCCGCCGCAACGGAACGCTCCCGCGCCACCAATTCCGCCGGAACATCGGCGCTGGACAGGGCCACCGGCTTCATCGCGGCAACGTGCATTGCAACGTCTTTGGCCGCGATTTCGTCACCTTCGAACTCCACCACCACGCCAATCCGCGTGCCATGCAGGTAGGTTGCCAGTTTGGCACCCGAAGCGAAGCGCTTGAAGCGGCGAAAACTCATGTTTTCGCCGATCTTGCCAATCAGTCCCCTGCGCACGTCTTCCAGAGTGGGGCCGAAACCGTCTTGCGTATACGGCAAGGCTCCCAACGCGGCGACATCCAGCGGATTATCTTTACCTACCAGCCCCGCGGCAGCATTCGCCAGGGCAAGGAAACTGTCATTCTTGGTCACGAAATCGGTTTCGCAATTGACCTCGATCAATGCCCCGGTTTCACCGTCCCGGTACAGCGCAACCACGCCTTCCGCAGTCACACGGCCGGCGGCCTTACCAGCCTTGGTTCCCAGTTTCACTCTCAGCAGTTCCTCGGCGCGGGCCATATCACCCTGGGCCTCGGTCAAGGCACGTTTGCATTCCATCATCGGTGCATCGGTCTTGCCGCGCAGTTCAGCGACCATGCTCGCACTAATTGCAGTCATCTCTTTTCTCCGTACTTGGTTCGACAAAATTTCATAGGTAGCCAAAACTTCGTTTTCAAGTTATGTCGCAACTAAACCGCAGATTCAGTGCAGACTAAGTTGTAATAGCTGCGACCCATATGCTTCGCAAATGTTAGTCTTCGCTGAAACCGCGTTTTCAAGTTAGGTCGAAACTAAAAAAATGGGGCAACGAAGCCCCATTTTTTTTGGCGCCGAAAATATCAAGCCGCCGCCTCGTCCACTTCAACAAATTCATCGGAAGTTTCGGCGGACACGGCTTTCACCACGTCGTCCACCGCGTTGGCGCGCCCTTCGAGCACCGCATCCGCGATACCACGCGCATACAAAGTCACCGCCTTGGCAGAGTCATCGTTGCCTGGAATAACGTAGTCAATTCCTTCGGGTGAGTGGTTGGAGTCCACCACCCCGATCAATGGAATGCCCAGTTTCTTTGCTTCCGCCACGGCAATCTTGTGGTAGCCGACGTCGATGACGAAAATCGCATCCGGCAACGCCACCATATCCTGGATACCGCCGATATCTTTCTCCAACTTCTGCAACTCACGGGCAAACATGAGCTGCTCCTTTTTGCTCATGCTGTCCAACCCGGCTTCCTGCTGAACCTTCATCTCTTTGAGCCGTTTGATCGACGTCTTGACAGTCTTGAAGTTGGTCAACATGCCGCCCAGCCAGCGCTGGTCAACGTAAGGAACACCGGCGCGCTGCGCCTCCGCCGCAACCGTGTCGCGGGCCTGGCGTTTTGTACCCACCATCAGCACCGTGCCGCGGCGTGCCGTAAGCTGGCGCACGAACTTCGCGGCATCCTGGAACATCGGCAAGGATTTTTCCAGATTGATGATGTGGATCTTGTTGCGATGGCCAAAGATATATGGCGCCATCTTGGGATTCCAGAACCGGGTCTGATGTCCGAAATGGACGCCGGCTTCCAGCATTTCACGCATGGTGATTGGCATGTATAACTCCAAAGGTTGGGTCTAAAATCCAGCCCGCTATCCGCACCTGTGCTTGCAATTCATGACTGGCATGATGTCGGAGCACCGGTGCAAACACCTTGACGGGGCCGGTTTGCGATTTGTCCGCAGTGTGACAACACCAAATTGCCACAGCGGCGAAACCCAAAGACTATACCACACGGACACCCTCGAAACCCATGCCTTCAGCCCCCTTTTCCCTCCCAGCGGACCTCTCCACCACCCGCAATCGGGTCCGCGCGGGGGACACCAGTTCCGCGGCAAGCATGGAGGCTTGTATCGCCGTAGCGGAGGCGCCCTCCTGCAAAGACGTGTTCCTGAAGACAATGTTTGAACAATCACGCGCTGTTGCAGCGGATCCGATGCAACAGCGGCGGCCGCTGAGTGGCTTTGCCGTATCGGTGAAAGATTTGTTTGACGTAGCGGGTCAGGTCACTACCGCCGGCTCGGTGGTTTTGGCGGGTAATGCGCCGGCGGTGCGAGACTGCGTGGCCGTAGCCCGGCTGAAAGCGGCCGGTGGCGCCGTCATCGGCCGAACCAATATGGTCGAATTCGCGTTCTCCGGCGTTGGCGTCAACCCGCATTTCGGCACACCAGCCAACCCTGCTGACAGCAGCGAAGCACGCATCCCGGGCGGGTCATCATCCGGCGCCGCGGTCTCTGTTGCAACCGGCGCCGCGTATATCGGTTTGGGATCGGATACCGGTGGTTCCATCCGTATCCCGGCCGCACTGAATGGCATTGTCGGCTTCAAAAACACCACCTGCCTCGTGCCCACCTCGGGCGCCATCCCTCTGTCCACCACACTGGACACCGTGTGTGCATTGACCCGCTCCGTGGCGGACGCGATCATCGTGCACGAAATTCTTGCCCGGCGCGTCGTCACCAAAAGCGCGGCTCCGCTGCGCGACTACCGGCTGGCCATTGCAGGCACGCTGATGCAGGACGGCCTGGACGACACTGTAGCCCAAGCTTGGCAACGCACGCTCCGGCAGTTGCGCGAGGGCGGGGCCTTGGTAGAGGAAATTGAGCTGGCCGAACTCTCGGAATTGCCGGCCATCAATGCCAGCGGGGGATTTTCGGCGGCGGAAAGTTACGCCTGGCACCGTGAACTGCTGGCTCAACACGCGGCTTCGTATGACCCCCGCGTGGCGGCGCGGATTAGCCGTGGCGCATCCATGGGCGCCGCCGATTATGTGGACTTGTTGCACGCCAGACGCGATTGGATTACACGCATGTCACGGCGGCTTCAAGGCTTTGATGCAGTGTTATCCCCCACTGTTCCCCTGGTCGCACCGCCGATAGCCACCCTGGCACCCGGCGCACCTCGGGACGACGCGTTTTTTCAGGTCAACGGGCAACTATTGCGCAACACCAGCGTTGTCAACATGTTCGATGGCTGCGCCATATCCTTGCCATGCCACGTGCCGGGCGAACTGCCAGTCGGTCTGATGGTCTGGCATGGTCCAATGCACGACGACGCCGTGCTAAATATTGCTTTCCAGATCGAAAAGCTTTTGCAGGTCGCGTAACCCGCGTGTGCCTGCAATAACCGCGAACGCGGATTATCCAGGCGCGCTTCCACGGCCCGGCCAAGGCGGCCATATTTGCCGGCAACCATCCAACGGAACAGGGGATCCATGAAAATTGCAGTTATCGGCGCGGGCATCATTGGCGTCACCACCGCCTACGAGTTGGGCCGCGATGGCCATGAGGTTACGGTTTTTGAGCGCCGTGGGGCCGCCGCCGAGGAGACGAGTTTTGCCAATGCCGGTATCGTTGCGCCGGGTTATGTAACGCCATGGGCGGCACCGGGAATGCCGCGCAAGTTGGCGCAACAATTGTTGCGCCGTCATGCCAGCATCAAAATCGGCCTGCCGCTGAGCATGCAGGAACTGGTCTGGATGTGGCGCTGGTACCGCGCGTGCCGGCTCGACACCTATCTGGTGAATCGCTCGCGTATGCAGCGGCTGGCGTTCTACAGCCGGTCGCGCTTGCACGCCATCCGGGACCACCTGCGGCTGGAATACGATCGCAGCGACGGCTACATGGTGCTTTTGCGAACCGAGCGCGACTGCAAGATGGCCCAACCCAGCCTGCAGATAATGCGTGACGCCGGTGTTGCGTTCCATCAGATCGACCCTGACCAGGCCAGAGCCATTGAGCCGGCGCTTAATCCGGATACGGCATTCGTGGGGGCGATTCAGTTGCCCGATGATGAAGTCGGCAACTGCCGCCAGTTTGCGCTGATGCTCAAAAACGAAGCGCAGCGCCTCGGTGTGTCGTTCCGCTTCAATACCAGCGTAGCGCGGGTGGACAACTCGCGCGGCCTGGCCATTGTGGCGGATGCTGGCCCGGTGCTCCAGACATTCGACGCCATAGTGATGTGCGCCGGACTGACCTCGGCCCGGCTGCTCAAACCGCTGGGCATTCATATTCCGATGGCCGCCGTCTACGGATATTCGCTCAGCGCGGCAATCCGCGAACCGCTCAACGCACCGCGCAGCGCGGTGATGGACGAGCACTACAAGGTCGCCATATCTCGCCTGGGCCAACGCATCCGGATCGCCGGAAGCGCCGAGCTGGGAGGCACGGTGGACAAGAAACGTGCCGGCTCGATCCAGACCCTTTACAAGGTACTCCATGACTGGTTTCCAGGCGCAGCCAGCAAGACCAGCGGCGTCCAGGAGTGGAAAGGTGCCCGTCCCATGTTGCCGGATGGCCCTCCTATCGTCGGTCCCAGCGGCATTGCGGGGTTGTGGCTCAACCTGGGGCACGGCTCCAGCGGCTGGGCGATGTCGTGCGGGTCGGCACGCGCGGTCGCGGACCTGGTGCTCGGCCACCAGCCTGAAGTGGATATGCAGGGCTTGGAGCTGGGCCGACTGGTTTCCTGATCCGCGATCTACTGACACAATGCGCAACTGTGACAACCGACGTCAACATGATGAACCAACAACTCGCCCAGGAATTGGCCAGCGCCGTCGATCAGATGCCGGCCTTTCCGAAAAGTGTGCAGCGCATACTTCAAATGACCCAGGATGCTCGCTGCACCCCCAGGGACCTGGTGCTGGTCATTGACAAGGATCCGGTCCTCACGGTGAAGATTCTGAAGGTGGTGAATTCCGCGTACTTCAGGCTGCCCAAGCAAATCAATTCGATTGGCCAAGCGGTCGTCTACCTGGGCTTTAACGCCACCAAGAACCTGGCGCTGGGCATGGCTGCCATTGGCATGCTGCCCAGCGACAAGACCGGCGGCTTCGACTGGCACGCGTACCTGCTGCATTCGCTGGCCACTGCGGGCATCGCCAGGCAACTGGCTGCCAGGGTACAGGATGCAGACCCCATGGACTGTTTCGTTGCTGGCCTGCTGCACGATTTTGGCAAAGTCGTATTGGCCCGATTTAAACCGGTGCAATTGCAGCAAGCACTGGAACTCTGCGCCGACGATGACAGCTCTCTTCACGCCGCCATGCACCACGTGCTGGGCATTGACCATGCTGCCATTGGCGCCATGCTGCTGGGGAAATGGCGGTTCGCGCCCAGCCTGATCGAGACCGTGCGCAACCAGTATGGGCCTGACCTTGAAGACACCGCGATGATCGCCTGCGTGTTCGCGGCCAACCAGATCAGCAAGAAGCTGAACTTCGGGTTTGCCGGTAATCCATTCGTGGAGGAGTTGCCTGCACCGATAGCCCGGCGGCTGGGCGGCACGTTGGAGGAAGTAATAGTGTCTCTGGGTGACCTCGAACCGATGTTTGAGGAAGCAAAACTGTTCTCCAAAGCTTGAAGGCAAGGCATGAAGATCCGATTCTGGGGAGTTCGTGGTTCCATCGCATCGCCGGGGCCCAAGACGGTGCGATACGGCGGCAACACGACCTGTATCGAGATTCGGACCGACACCAACGAACTCATCATCATCGACGCTGGCACCGGCATTTTTCCGCTTTCGCAATCGCTGCTTGCCGAGCTGCCGCTGACCGCCAATGTGCTGATCACCCACTCGCACTGGGACCACATCCAGGGCCTTCCTTTCTTTATACCCAATTTCATCCCCGGCAACGTATTGCGTCTGCATGGCGCGTTTGATCCCGTATCGGGCAACGGCATCGAGCAGGTCATGTCGGTCCAGCTGCAATACAGCTACTTCCCGGTTCGGGAAGCGGAACTGAAGGCGCGCATGGAGTACGTTACGCTGACGCCGGAGCAGACCATACTGATCGGCACGGCTGCCGTGACACCTTTCCTGCTTAACCACCCTGTCATCAATTTCGGCTACCGCATCGAGTGTGCGGGCAAGTCGGTATTTTTTACCGGTGACCATGAACCACCTTACAACATCTACGAAACGACCGACGAGGAGTTTTCCGAATACCAGCAGTTCGTAGATGAGAAGGCGCGAGCCATCGCCCACGCAATGCAGGGCGTCGATGTGCTTATCGCCGACTGCTCTTACACCACGCAGGAATACCCGGCCAAAAAGGGATGGGGTCACGGAACCTTCGACTCCAGCGTCGAATACGCCCGGCAAGCGGGCAGCAAGCTGCTGTTTTGCACCCACCACGAGCCGACCCGAAGCGATGACGCGCTGGAGGCGGCTTTTGCACAGGTTCTGGCGGCCCATCCGGTGCGCTCAGGGGAACTCGATATCCGGCTCGCCCGCGAAGGCGATGTGTATGAGTTTTGACGCGGGTCCCGCAACTTGACGGCGGGCCCGCGCAGAGTCGAACCGGCTGGTGCCGCCTGGCCCCTGTTCGACATAGCAACCACGCGCCGCATAGAGCAGCTTGCGCTGGGCCAGATACCCGCCCATACCTTGATGCAGCGGGCCGGCCTTGCGGTAGCGAGATTGGCCATGGCGCTGGCGCCCGAAGCGCGATTGGTGTGGGTCGCCGCCGGACCGGGGAACAACGGAGGCGATGGCATGGAGGCGGCGCTTCACCTGCATGCCTGGGGCAAACAGGTGCTTGTTACCTGGCTGGGCAACTCAGAGTCGGCCAGTCCGGACAGCGCCGCCGCCTGGCGGCGTGCGGTGGCGGCAGGGGTGACTTTTGCGCCGGAGCCACCCGCCCATTTTGACCTGTGCCTGGACGCACTGCTGGGCATCGGCGCCACACGGGCACCTGCAGGACGTATGGCGCAGTGGATCAGGCACATGTCCGCAACCAGGGCTCCGGTGCTCGCGATCGACGTGCCCACCGGCCTGAACGCGGATACCGGCCAGGTAGCGGAAATTTGCGTTGCTGCGCTGGCTACCCTGTGCTTGCTGACGCTCAAGCCCGGCTTGTTTACCTGCGATGGCCGGGATACCACGGCCCAAGTATGGGTTGACTCCCTGGGGATCGACCTGCCAGGCGATTTGCTGGCTACGACAACTTTGCCGTGTGCGATGCTGGGAGGCGCGCCATTGGCGACCAGGCGCGCGCACGCCTCGCACAAGGGCAGCTTTGGCGATGTGGCGGTTGTTGGCGGCGCACCCGGCATGGCGGGGGCAGCGCTGCTGGCCGGGTCGGCGGCCTTGCATTGCGGTGCCGGCCGCGTCTTTGTAGCCTTGCTTGATCGGGCAGCCTTGGCGGTTGATACCAGCCAACCCGAGCTCATGCTGCGGCCCGTGGACGCATTGGACCTGGACGCCATGAGCGTGGTGTGCGGCTGTGGCGGCGGCGACGCGGTCCGCGCCCACTTGCCCAGAGTGTTGTCTACCGCTGCCCGCCTGGTCCTGGACGCGGACGCTCTCAATGCAATTGCAGTCGACGTGCAACTGCAGGTTCAGCTACGGGCCCGCTCAAACCGTGGCTGGCACACCGTTCTTACGCCGCACCCGCTCGAAGCGGCCCGCCTCCTGGGCGCCACAAGCAGCGCGGTGCAGCAAGACCGCAGGGCTGCCGCATCGCAACTGGCCCAGGCGTTTCAGTGCACTGTCGTACTCAAGGGCTCCGGCACCGTGATCGCAGCACCTGCCCAGGTGCCGGTCATCAACCCGACCGGCAACGCCCGGCTGGCCACCGGGGGGACCGGCGATGTACTGGCCGGTGCCATAGGCGCGGGCCTGGCTGCCGGACTACCGGCTTTTCAGGCCGCCCGTGAGGCCGTGTATACGCACGGGCAGACCGCCGACCGCTGGCCCGGGCACCAGACGCTTACCGCGTCACGGCTGGCGCAAGCGCTCCAGGCCCCGGCACATGCAACAACCTGACCCAGGCCTCAACCTCGCCCTGCAAATGGCATCTTGGTGGCCATCACGGTGTGGAACATCACATTGGCTTCGGGCGGCAAATTGGCCATGTACAACACGGACTGACCCACGATGTTCACGTCCATCAAAGGCTCAATGGCGATTTCACCGTTCGCCTGCATGACGCCGGTGGCCATACGCTGCGCCATCTCCGTGGCAGCATTGCCGATGTCGATTTGGCCGACCGCAATGTCGTACTTGCGACCATCGAGGGACGCGGTCTTGGTCAGTCCCGTGACCGCGTGTTTGGTCGAGGTATAGGCGATCGAATTCGGCCTTGGCGTATGGGCGGAAATCGAGCCGTTGTTGATGATGCGCCCGCCGCGCGGCGTCTGTGCCTTCATGCACCGGAACGCCTGCTGGATACACAGGAACATGCCGGTCAGGTTGATGTCCACCACATTACGCCATTGCGCCAAAGTGATGTCTTCCAGGGGAATTCCAGGTGTGTTGACGCCGGCGTTGTTGAACAACACGTCAATCCGCCCAAAGGCGGCCACGGTTGTCTCGAACAGCAGCCGTACCGCCTCCGGATCGGCAACGTCGGTTGGAATCGCGCGCGCTCGGTCCCCGGCGCCACTTTGCGCAATGACAGCCGCAAGGGGTTCCGACCGTCGGCCAGCCAGCACCACGTGGTAGCCGTCTTTGAGCAGGGCCAGCGCGGCAGCCTTCCCAACTCCGCTTCCGGCCCCGGTGACGATTGCAACTCTCGCTTGTGAAGACATGGCAGCTCTGCTCCTTGAAAAAAATCTGGTGTGGACCTGAAGTCTGTATCTTGCCTCAGTGGCGCGACTGCCGGCCGCGTTTGCTGGCTGTGGTCTTGCTCGGCGAAGCTTTGCCACCGGCGCCGGCAGCCTTGCGTTTGCGCGCCATCGGCTCGGCAATCTCTCTGGATTTTCGCGCAGGCGACCCGACAAGCACCCCGTCATCACGACCGCCACGGACCACAACGTCGTGCGTCGCACCCTTGTCCTTCATCGCCCTTGCCAGCAACTCATCGCCTTCGCGCACTAGCCGGAAATCGATTCTTCGGCCATCGAGATCAACACGGCTGACCTGCACCCGCACACGGGTACCGATGGCATAACGCATGCCCGTGCGTTCACCGCGCAACTCCTGGCGGACCTCGTCGAAACGGAAGTATTCACCCCCCAGCTCGGTGATATGCACCAGCCCTTCCACATACATCGCGTCCAGCGTCACGAATATTCCGAAGCTGGTGGCGGCACTCACGACCCCGCCGTATTCCTCGCCCAGATGCTCGCGCATGTATTTGCACTTGAGCCACGCCTCGACGTCACGGCTGGCCTCGTCGGCACGCCGCTCGTTGGCGCTGCAATGCAGGCCGGCGGCCTGCCAGGCCAGGCCCTCGGCATTCAATTTCTGCGGCTTCTCGCCGGGCTCCCTGACCTTGGAAGCCAGGCCTTTTTCAAGCCTGCGGGACAGCTTGGCATGGGCTTCACCCGGTGTCGGCAGGGCCGGCAACTGGTACCTGGTTTTGCCCAGAATGGCCTTGATAACCCGGTGCACCAGCAAGTCCGGGTAACGCCGGATCGGGCTCGTGAAATGTGTGTAGGCGTCGAAGGCCAGTCCGAAGTGGCCGCTATTGCTGGGCGTGTAGATCGCCTGCTGCATGGAGCGCAGCAACATGGAATGAATTTGCAGGGCGTCGGGCCGGTCGCGGGTGGCAAGGGCGATGGCCTGGAACTCGGCCGGTTTGGGATCGTCGGTGATGCTCAAGCCTACACCGGTGGCCTTGAGGTAACTGCGCAGGATTTCTTTTTTCTCCGGCGTCGGACCCTCGTGCACCCGGTACAGGCCGGGATGTTTGCTCTGCAAGATATAGTCCGCGCTGCACACGTTGGCCGCTAGCATCGCCTCCTCAATCAGCTTGTGCGCATCGTTGCGGGTGCGCGGAACAATCTTCTCTATGCGTCCGCTCTCGTCGCACACGATCTGCGTCTCGACCGTTTCAAAATCCACCGCGCCACGTTTGTTGCGGGCGGCCAGCAGGGCGCGGTACACGTCGTGCAAGTTCATAAGATCGGCTACGCGGCCCTTGCGTTTTAGCGCCTCGGGGCCCTTGGTATTGGCCAGGATCGCAGCCACCTCGGTGTAAGTGAACCGCGCATGGCTCCACATCACGGCCGGATAGAACTGGTAGGCACTGACCTCGCCGTCCGCCGCAACAAACATGTCACACACCATACACAGGCGTTCAACCTCGGGGTTGAGGGAACACAGACCGTTGGACAGTTTTTCCGGCAGCATGGGAATCACACGGCGCGGGAAATATACGCTGGTGGCGCGGTCGTACGCATCCACATCGATTGCCGAGCCAGTCTCCACGTAGTGGCTTACATCGGCGATCGCCACCAGCAGGCGCCAACCCTTGAGCGCGGATTTGCCGCGCCCGCTGGTGGACGGCTCGCAATACACGGCATCGTCAAAATCGCGTGCGTCTTCACCGTCTATCGTGACCAAGGCAACATCGGTCAAATCAACACGGTGTTTCTTGTCCTGGGGGCGAACCTTGTCGGGCAACGTACGCGCAAGCGCGATACACGCGTCCGAGAACTCATGCGGCACGCTGTATTTGCGCACCGCGATTTCAATCTCCATGCCCGGATCGTCAATCTCGCCCAGCACCTCCTTGACGCGCCCTACCGGTTGCCCGTACAGGGCCGGCGGCTCGACCAGTTCGACCACCACCACCTGGCCCGTCTTCGCGGTGCCGGTCGCGCCTTTGGGTATCAACACATCCTGCCCGAAGCGTTTGTCTTCGGGCGCCACGAGCCAGACTCCACCTTCCTGCAACAGCCGCCCGATGATGGGCTGCCGCGGACGTTCCACGATCTCCACCACCCGTCCTTCCGGCCGGCCTTTGCGGTCGCTGCGCACGATGCGCACCTTGACGCGGTCCTTGTGCAGCACGGCACGCATCTCGTTGGGCGGCAGATAAATATCCGACTCGCCGTCATCACGAGAAACAAATCCGTGGCCATCGCGATGGCCTTGAATGGTTCCTTCTACTTCGTCCAGCAATCCGCTGGGAGCACTAATATTCTTGATACAATCGCTCTCTTTCCTGAGATGCCCAGGTGGCGGAATTGGTAGACGCACTAGTTTCAGGTACTAGCGAGTAACTTCGTGGGGGTTCGAGTCCCTTCCTGGGCACCATGTCAATATTTTTTGACGTAATTTGTTGATAGAAATGCCGCTGCTGATTCAGCGGCTTTTTTTTTGCCTGTTCGCAGTTGACTGCCCATGCTTCAAAAAGGCACTGCGACCAGATCGTGACCCTGCGTCCCAACGATACGCGCACGTGTGAACTCACCGACCTTGAGCGTCTTGCTTATCTTCTCGGGCGCCAGCAGTTTCACGTTGCCATCAATCTCGGGCGCATCCGCATAACTGCGACCCATGCCACCGCGCCGGCCCAGGCCGGGCGCTGAATCGACCAGCACCTGCATAGTGGCGCCGACGCGTTTTTGGAGCCGGGCGGCGGACACCTGTTCCGCCACTGCCATGAATCGCGCCCTGCGCTCTTCGCGCAGCTCCGCAGGCAACATGCCGGGAAGATCGTTGGCCACCGCGCCATCGACCGCGCTGTAGGCAAAACATCCGGCACGGTCAATCTGCGCTTCGTGCATGAAGTTCAGCAAGTGCGAAAACTCGGCTTCCGTTTCACCGGGGAAGCCGGCGATAAAGGTGCTGCGAACCACGATCTGGGGACACTGCGCGCGCCATTTCAGGATGCGTTCCAGGTTCCTCTCACCGCTGGCCGGCCGCTTCATGCGCTTGAGCACGTCCGGGTGGCTATGCTGCATGGGAATATCCAGGTAGGGAAGCACGCGGCCAGTGGCCATGAGGGGAATCACGTCGTCCACGCTGGGGTACGGGTACACGTAGTGCAAACGAACCCAAGCACCGTAAGGCTCGGCGATGTCACCAAGCGCCTGCACCAGTTCCAGCATGCGCGTCTTGACCGGCTTGCCGTCCCAGAAGCCGGTGCGGTATTTGACATCCACACCGTAAGCCGAGGTGTCCTGGCTGACCACCAGCAACTCCTTCACGCCACCCTCAAAAAGTGCGCGCGCCTCATTGAGCACGTCGCCGATGGGGCGCGACACCAGGTCGCCACGCATGGAAGGGATGATGCAAAAGGTGCAGCGGTGGTTGCAGCCTTCGCTGATCTTCAGGTAGGCGTAATGGCGCGGCGTGAGTTTGATACCGGCGATGCCAAACGAGTTCGGCACCAGGTCCACGAACGGATCATGTGGTTTGGGCAGGTTGGCATGCACCGCATCCATCACCTCCTGTGTCGCATGCGGCCCGGTGACGGCCAGCACCTTGGGGTGTATTTGCCGCACCAGATTGCCGCCGTCAGCACCCGCCTTGGCGCCCAGGCAACCGGTCACGATGACCCGTCCGTTTTCGGCCAGTGCCTCACCGATGGAGTCCAGGCTTTCCTTGACCGCATCATCAATGAAGCCACAGGTGTTGACAATCACCAGATCGGCGCCGGTCAGCGTCTTGGAGGTTTGGTAGCCCTCGGCACTGAGCTGGGTCAGTATCAATTCGGAGTCAGTCAGGGCTTTGGGACAGCCAAGACTGATAAAGCCTACTTTGGGCGTCTTCTTGATTACGGGGGACAGAACTTCACTCATCCGGGTATTGGACAGATACAACGTAACTTGGACACAAGCCGATCTTCTCTGAAACTTCGTTTTTTTGCGGCCTGAGACAAGCTTAACGTTTCAAGCCAAAGCTGCCCAGAACCTGCTCCGCCTGTTTCTGCATCTGTTCCTGCATCTGGGTGAAGAGCGCCCTGGATTGCTCCAGACTGCTGCCCATCACGCCCTGCACCAGTGGCGACTGCATGTTCATGAACTGTGTCCACATCTCCGGACTGACCGCCTTGGACTGCTCACCCAATTTGGTCTGGATCTCCATCAAGGTCTGCATGTTCTTTTCAAGATAACCGCCCATGAAGCCCTGCATGGTGTGGCCATAAAAGCGGATGATGTTGGACAATACCGGTGCCGTGAACATCGGTGAACCATTGGCCTCTTGCTCCAGGATAATCTGCAGAAGAATACTGCGCGTCAGGTCTTCGCCGGTCTTGGCGTCAAAGACCACGAACTGTTCGCAATCCATCACCAGTTGTTTGACCTCCGACATCGTGATGTAACTCGAGGTGTCGGTGTCGTACAGTCGCCGGTTGGGATACTTTTTGATCACCCGTTGGGTCTTGCGCGAGACCTCGGGATTTTTGCTGCTCATTGCGGGCTTCCTTTGAACCAGATTGCCTGCGACGGATTCTAGGCAGGGTGCCGCAACCCGGCCCCAAGGTTTACCCTGAACATCGAAAATCGGAATTGGTAGGCGCGATTGGACTCGAACCAACGACCCCCACCATGTCAAGGTGGTGCTCTAACCAGCTGAGCTACGCGCCTAAGGGTGTTCGAGAGCCGCGATTGTAGCAGCAAC
>JANLPN010000355.1:0-2018 GCA_031367285.1 Betaproteobacteria bacterium
GCGCGGCCCGCCGGGCAACTCGCCGATCAGGCCGCAAAAGCGCTTGAAGCTGCCGCGCTGCTCGGGAATCGTCACCGCAAACAGCGCCTCGCGTTCCTCGCCCACTTCGGCCCGCTCGGCCACGAAGCGCAGCCGGTCGAAATTCATGTTGGCGCCGCACAGGATGGCGGCGTAGGTTTCGCCCCTGGTCTTGTGCGTCGCCACGTAGTGCTTGATGGCCGCCACCGCCAGCGCGCCGGCCGGCTCGACGATGCTGCGCGTGTCCACGAATACGTCCTTGATCGCGGCGCAGACGGCGTCGGTATCGACGGTGATGAACTCGTCCACCAGTTCGCGGCTGATGCGGAAGGTTTCTTCACCCACCAGTTTGACCGCCGTACCGTCGGAGAAAAGCCCCACGTCATGGAGCGTGACGCGTTTGCTGGCGGCCACCGACTGCATCATCGCGTCCGAGTCGTTCATCTGCACGCCGATCACGCGGATCTCGGGGCGCACCGCCTTGATGTAGTTGGCCACGCCCGAGATCAGGCCGCCGCCGCCGATGGCCACGAACACGGCGTGCAGTTCACCCTGGTGCTGGCGCAGGATCTCCATCGCCACCGTACCCTGGCCGGCGATCACGTCCGGGTCGTCGAAGGGGTGCACGAAGGTCAGGCCCTGCTGCTGCTGCAGTTGCACCGCATGCTGGTAGGCGTCCGAGTAACTGTCGCCGAACAACACGATCTCGCCGCCCAGCGCCCGGACGGCCTCGACCTTGAGTTGGGGCGTGGTGGTGGGCATCACGATCACGGCGCGCGAGCCCAGTTTGTGCGCGCCCAGGGCCACGCCCTGCGCATGGTTGCCGGCCGAGGCGCAGATCACGCCCTTGGCCAGTTGCTCCGGGCTCAGATGCACCATCATGTTGTAGGCGCCGCGCAGCTTGAAACTGCGCACCGGTTGCTGGTCTTCGCGCTTGAGCAGCACCTTGTTGTGCAGCCTGCGGCTCAGGTTGCGCGCCGGTTCCAGGGCCGATTCGATCGCCACGTCGTAGACGCGCGCGGTCAGTATCTTTTTCAGGTAGTCGGCCGGGGTGAGGTGTTTGGTCTTCATGGGGGGCTGTGGCTGGTCGTCGATGATAAGCGGCGCAAGCGCATCCGACGGCCGGTGGCTGGGCCACCGTGGCGCACTGGCAAAATCGCCCGCACGGGCCGGCGCACTTGGGCGCTGGCGCAACCGACCTTGTTTTTGGAGACCAGACCACCATGGAATGCACAGTCAGCTGGACCGGAGCTACCGGTACGCGCTCGGGAATGGGTTTTCTGGCCGAAACCGGCAGCGGCCACACGCTCGTGATGGACGGCGCACCGGACGCCGCCAAACCCGAAAACGGCGGCCAGAACCTGGCGCCGCGGCCGATGGAAACGCTGCTTGCCGGCGCCGGCGGCTGCACCGCCTACGACGTGGTGCTGATCCTCAAACGCGGACGCCACGACGTGCGTGCCTGCTCCTGCACATTGACGGCCCAACGGGCCGAGGTGGAGCCCCGCGTGTTCACCGCGATTCACATGCATTTCAAGGTATCGGGCAAAGGCATCCCGCCGGCAGCGGTGGAACGCGCCATTGCGATGAGCCACGACAAATACTGCTCGGCCACGATCATGCTGGGCAAGACGGCGGCCATCACGACCAGCTTTGATTTGACGGAAGCCTGACTCTGGCCTACCGGGCGGTGCGACTCTTCTTGACGGGTTCAGTCGCGGCAGCCATTTCGCTGACACGGGCAACGACCGACCGGTACAACTGACCATCCTCGCGCTTGTCGACGGCCATCACCATCACAATCATTGCGTCGTCTTCGACGCCATAAACCAAGCGGATGCCTTGTTTGTTCAGCTTGACCTTGTAGTAGCCGCTGAGTTCGCCATGCAAGGCCCCGCCCGGCACGCGCGGGTTCTTCAAGCGTTTCTGGAGCAACTTTCGCAACGGCTCCTTGACGGAGCCGTCCAGCGCCTGCCACTCCTTGAGCGCCGATGGCAGGA
>JANLPN010000357.1:0-17979 GCA_031367285.1 Betaproteobacteria bacterium
GCATGACGATTGATTTCAAGGGCCGTGTGGCCATCGTAACGGGTGCGGGCGGCGGCCTCGGCCAACAACATGCCCTGGCGCTGGCCAGGCGCGGCGCCAAGGTGGTGGTAAATGATCTGGGTGCGGCGCGTGACGGGTCCGCCGGCTCCGCAGGAGCGGCGCAGGCCGTGGTGGACCAGATCGTCGCGGCCGGGGGCGAAGCGATCGCCAACGGTGCCTCGGTGACCGACTACACATCGGTGCAGGCCATGGTCCAGCAGGCGATGGACGCCTGGGGGCGGGTCGATATCCTGGTCAACAATGCCGGCATCTTGCGCGACAAGAGTTTCGCCAAGATGGAACTGGAAGTCTTCCGGCTTGTGATGGACGTGCACCTGATGGGCGCGGTGCATTGCAGCAAGGCAGTCTGGCCGATCATGACGGCGCAAAAGTACGGGCGCATTGTGATGACCACTTCGTCAACCGGGCTGTATGGAAACTTCGGGCAGTCCAGCTACGGGGCGGCCAAGATGGCCCTTGTGGGTTTGATGCAGACGCTGTCCATCGAAGGCGCCAAGAACGACATACGCGTCAATTGCCTGGCGCCTACCGCCGCTACCCGCATGACCGAAGGCCTGATGCCCGACGCGGTGTTGCAGGCCCTTACGCCCGAAGCCGTGGTACCGGCCATGCTGGTGCTGGCCGCGCGCGACGCGCCCAATCGCTGCATCTTGTGCGCGGGCGCCGGCACCTTCGAGGCGGCGCACATCACGCTGACCAATGGCCTGTGGATTGGCGCCGATGAACAAACCCCGGAAAAACTGACGCACCGCCTGGCCGAGGTGCGCAATCGCCTTGGCGAAACCGTGCCCGAGAGCGGTGCCGCGCAGGGCAGCAACGAGCTTGCAAAAGCCATGGCGCATCGGGCCAGGACCTGAGCGCGCCCGCTCGCAACCACCGTGTACTCTGGCATCGGCGTCGTGTCGGCACCGGTGCGCGACGGCCGCGCGTTATACTCTTGGGCTGGCAGGCCAATGGCGGACAAAGCATTTGGCCCGACACGGGGCAAGCCCTGTATTCGTGTTGTACGGTCATCCCATTTGACTGTGCCTGCCGCGTGCCAGCCCCGCAGCGATGCCTGGGCAGACGCACCCGGATGGCTGCTGCCCATTCTGGCTGAAGCAACCCCATTGGAGAAACGGCCATGGCCAAAGAAGAACTGATTGAAATGAGTGGTTTGATTACCGAAGTGCTGCCGGACTCGCGATTCCGCGTGACGCTGGACAACGGCCACCAGCTGGTGGCGTACACGGGTGGCAAGATGCGCAAGCACCATATCCGTATCATTGCCGGCGACAAGGTATCTATAGAGCTTTCGCCGTATGACCTGAGCAAGGGACGCATCACGTTCCGCCATATTGCCGGTCGCGGCCCGGGGCCGCAGCGTACCGCCCATTGACCGCACCGGCGCCCGGCCAAGTGCCGTCGCCATCGCGGTGCGTGTCCCTCAGTAAAGCACTACGCCGCGAATCGACTCGCCGCGCTTCATCAGATCGAAGCCCTTGTTGATATCCTCCAGCGGCATGGTATGGGTGATCAAATCGTCGATGTTGATCTTGCCCTCCATGTACCAGTCCACGATTTTTGGAACATCGGTACGCCCCCGTGCACCGCCAAATGCCGAGCCTTCCCACTTGCGCCCCGTGACCAGCTGAAATGGCCGTGTACTGATCTCGGCGCCGGCTTCGGCCACGCCGATGATGATGCTTCGGCCCCAGCCCTTGTGGGTACACTCCAGCGCCTGGCGCATCACCTTGGTGTTGCCGATACATTCAAAGCTGTAGTCGGCGCCGCCGTCGGTGAGCTGCACGATCAGGTCCACCATGTTGCCGCCGGCCGCTTCCAGCTCCTTCGGATTGATGAAATGCGTCATGCCGAATTTGCGCGCCATCTGCTCACGCGCCGGGTTGATGTCCACCCCTATGATCTTGTCGGCGCCCACCATCCTGGCGCCCTGGATCACGTTCAGGCCAATGCCGCCCAGACCGAATACGACCACGTTGGCGCCGGTTTCCACGTTGGCCGTAAATAGCACGGCACCAATGCCGGTCGTCACGCCGCAGCCGATATAACAGACCTTGTCAAACGGGGCGTCCTTGCGGATTTTGGCGAGCGAAATCTCCGGCGCCACCGTGTAGTTGCTGAACGTCGAGGTTCCCATGTAGTGGAAGATGGGTTTGCCGTCCAGGCTGAATCGGCTGGTGGCGTCAGGCATCAGCCCCTTGCCCTGGGTGCCGCGAATCAGCTGGCATAAATTGGTCTTGCGCGACAGGCAGAACTTGCACTGCCGGCACTCTGGCGTGTAGAGCGGAATGACGTGGTCGCCTTTTTGCAGGCTGGTCACGCCCGGGCCGACGTCCACCACTACACCGGCGCCTTCATGCCCAAGAATGGCGGGGAACAGGCCCTCGGGGTCGGCGCCCGAGAGGGTGTAGTAGTCGGTGTGGCAAATTCCGGTGGCCTTGATTTCGACCAGCACTTCGCCCAACTTGGGCCCCTCCAGATCAACCGTCTCAATGCTCAGGGGAGCGCCCGATTTCCAGGCAATGGCAGCTTTGGTTTTCATGGTGGTATGCGGCAGTGGGAGGTGGAGCCGGAACTATATCCGGACCTGTCGGCACCTGGCGACCCGTCCGGAAAAAGGGTCGGTAATCCGCGGCTCGCGCGTGCCTGCGGTGGCTATACTTGTGGCTCTGTGTCGTTGTGAGGTCTGCGTGGAACTCTCTTCCCGTTACTTGGGGTCGGTGCTCGTGGTGGCGGTCGTCGGGCGACTGGACCACGACCACGCCAAAAAATTCGAGACCGCGCTGGCGCCGCATCTGGTGGACTGCACACTGACGGGATCGCCGGTGGTACTTGATTTCTCCGGCGTTGTCTACATAAGCAGCGTTGGACTGCGCGTTCTGCTGCTGGCTACCCGACAGGTCAAGGCACAACAGGGCCGGATCGCCATCGCGGCGCTGACGCCCATCGTCACCGAGGTATTCCAGGTCAGCCATTTCAACCTTGTGCTCCAGGTGTTCCCGGATGTTGCGGCAGCCGCAGCCGAGTTGGCTGCGCATTGAACAGAGCGCCATGAAGGTCAAACTCTGGGGAACACGCGGGTCGATCCCGGTCTCGCTCACGGCGCCGGACGTTCGAGCCAAGATCCTGAGCGCCTTGCAGGGCGCGCGTGGGCTCAATTTCGACGCGCCCGGCGCTATGGAAGCCTACGTGGATGGACTGGGTTTTGACGTCGCCGGAACCTTTGGCGGCCACTCCAGCTGCGTGCAACTCGAAACTGGAGGCCCCGGGCACTTCATCCTGGACCTGGGTACCGGGGTGCGCCCGCTCGGCCAGAGCATGCTCGCGCGCTTTGGCGCCGGTGCGCCACAGACCTACCATGTGTTCATGTCCCATCTGCATTGGGACCACATCATGGGCTTGCCGTTTTTTACCCCGGTCTACATTCCCGGTAACCGGATCGTGATCCATAGCTGTCATCCCCACGTGGAATTCGCGCTGCGGCGCCAGCAGGCGGAACCTTCGTTCCCGGTACGCTTTGATCAGTTTGCCGCCCGCTTCGAGTTTGATGTGATGACTCCTGGGCACACGGTGGACATCGAAGGCACCCTGGTGACGGCCCATGCCCAGCGCCATGCGGGTGACTCCTTCGGCTGGCGATTCGAGCGTGATGGCAAGCGGCTGGTGTACACCACCGACTCCGAACATCGGCTCGAAGACGAAGACGAGCGCGCAGGCTTTATCCAGTTCTTTGACCGTGCCGACGTGGTGATTTTTGACGCCATGTATTCCCTCGCCGACGCGATCTCGGTCAAAGCTGATTGGGGCCATTCGAGCAATATCGTGGGTGTTGAGTTGTGCCAGGCTGCGCGGGTGCGCAAGCTGATCCTTTTTCACCATGAGCCCGCCTACAACGATACCCAGATCGCCCGCGTGCTGCAGGAAACACGGCGCTTCGAGCAGATTACCCGCGGCGCCCATGCGCTGGAAGTGCTGTCCGCCTGGGACGGTCTTGAGCTTGCATTGTGAGCCAATGGACAGCGCTGTTTGGCAAGGCCTTCCTGTACCAGCGTGGGCGTCTCGCGGCACTTGCGATTCTGTTTTTTTTTACCGCCCTTTTAGGCCTGGGTGAAGTCAGGTTCGAGTCAAGCAGTGTCCTAAACGGCTCGGTAGCCGATCTGGCTAGGACGACCTCTGCCCCCATGGCGGCGATCCGGCAACTGCTTTTCGATGGCTACCAGCGCAGCTTTCCGCGCAAGCGGAATCTGCAAACCGTTGCCATCGTGGCGATTGACGAAACAAGCCTCAGTACGGTCGGGCAGTGGCCCTGGCCGCGCAACAGGATAGCAGTGTTGATCGATGCCATCGCGTCCTACCAGCCGGCGGCGATCGGCCTCGACGTTTACATGCCCGAACCGGACCAGACGTCGCCCGAGCAGGTGGCAGAGCGGCTGGGTTTGGAGGACCATGCGCTGGCGACAGCGCTGTTCAAGTTGCCAAGCCACGATGTCCGACTGGCACAAGCCCTGCATGCCGCGCCAACGGTGCTCGGCGCTGCCGGATTCAGTTTCAAGACATTGAGCACCAGCGCCGGGCTGAAAACCATGCCGGTTCAAGTGCACGGGGGCGACGTTTTGCCCTACCTGCGGCGCTACCCGTTCGTGTTGGTGAGTCTGCCGCTTCTGCAGGCGGCCGCGGACGGCCAGGCGCTGGTGTCGGTTGAAGAGGATACGGTGGTGCGCCGCATACCTCTGGTGGCTGCGGTGGGCGACTTGGTTGTGCCGTCGCTGGCCATGGAAATGATCAGGGTGGCCACCGGCGCCGCGGCGATCAACGTTGAGGTGGATACACATGGCGTGCGTTCGGTAGCGGTCAATGATCTGACCTTCCCAACCCAGTCGCGCGGCGACATCTGGTTGCACTTTGCTCCCCAGGCTCAGGGCGCCGAAGCCCGGCGCAACATCTCGGCCGCGGACTTGCTGTCCGGCAGGGTTTCCGGCAAGGCGCTGGAAAGCAAGCTGGTGTTGATCGGCTTGACTGGTGAGGGCTTGAACGATCGCCGCGCGACGCCTTTGGGCGAGCAGGTGCCTGGCATCGAAATCCAGGCGCAGGTGCTGGAGAGTTTGCTGGACGGGCGGCTGCTCCTGCGTCCCTGGTGGATGAAGTGGATTGAATTGGCCCTGTTGATCGGCATTGGCCTGTGGATGATCTGGGTGGTTCCCAATGCCTTGCTGAGCTCGGGCGGCGTGCGCCGTCGCCGGCCCAAACACGTAGGATGGTGGGTGACGGGCATCATCGCTGTCTTGCTTGCGTCGGGTTTCGGGTTGTTCTGGGACCAAGGCCTGCTGTTTGATGGCGCCAGCATGTCGGTCGGTTTCGCCGGCTTGTTGGCCAGCCTGGTTTCCAGTTCCACCATCGAGGTGGAACGCGACAACCGGCGCCTTGCGGACGAGCGGCAGCAGCTGCGCGAGGAATCCGCGCGCCTCGCCGGCGAAATGGAGGCCGCCCGCAGAATACAAATCGGTTCCCTGCCCAATGCGCAAAGGGCGTTTCCCGGCGAAACAAGATTCGCCATCGACGCGCTGATCGAACCGGCACGCGAGGTTGGCGGCGATCTGTACGATTTTTTCCTGATCGACCGGTGCCGCCTGTGTTTTCTGATTGGTGATGTATCCGGCAAAGGTGTGCCAGCCAGCCTTTTCATGGCCGTGACCAGGGCACTGGCGAGGAGTTTTGCGACGCGCCTGGCGGGCGGACCGGCGGAAATTGTTTCAGCGGCTAACCTGGACCTGTCGCGCGATAACGTTGAGGCGCTTTTTGTGACTTTGTTGCTGGGCGTGCTGAACGTTGACACCGGTGCGCTGGAGCTCGTGAACGCAGGCCACGATGCACCATGGCGCCTGTGCGCCGATGGCACTTTGGAGCAGTTGGCGGCCAAGGAGGTCGGCGGTGGTCCGCCTCTGTGCATGGTAGAAGACTATGCCTATGGCGTACAACGGATCCAGTTGCTGCCGGGGGACCGCCTGTGCATGGTTACCGACGGCATTACCGAGGCTGCCAACAGCGCCGGCGAACTCTTCGGCAGCGTGCGCCTGCGCCAGGCGATGGCCAGCCTGGGCGCCAGCCCGTCGGCGCAAGACATCACACGCCAGGTACGCCAGGACGTGGGTGTATTTGTAGCCGGTGCCGAAGCTTCGGATGATTTGGCCATCCTGGTGCTGCACTGGATCGGACCGCAGCCGGTCAGCGCAAGTTGATTTCGACCCGCCGGTTCCTTGCTTCGGGCACCTCATCGGCGGTGGGAACCAGCGGCTCACGCTCGCCCCGGCCACTCACTTCCACCGGCGCCTTGATGCCGGTGCGCAGAATCAGGTCACGCACGGTTTCGGCGCGCTGCAGCGACAACAGGTCGTTGGATTCGAGCGAGCCCATGCGGTCCGTATGCCCGATCACGGTAATTTCCGGCGCCGGGTAAGAACCCAGCGCGGCCAGCAACTGGTCCAGTATCGGCAGGAAGGCGGGGGCAATATCCACCGCAGAGCCAAACTCGAAATACAGCACAAAAGACACCGGGGCGTGTGGGCGGGCGGCCAGTGTGGTGGCATAGCGTTGCGCTATTTCCGCGCCATCTTCGTTTTGCAGCTTGATCGCACCGTCTTTTTCAACGCTGGCGCTGGCATACGCGGTAGACAAGGTCTGTTGGTTGTTGTCACTTTTGACCACCACCGCCCCGGCCTTTCCATCAGCGTCGGGCAACAGCACAACTTTGCTGGCTGGGTGCGAGTTCAGGGCCAGAGCCACCAGAGCGATTATGCCAATCGCAAATACACCCATGTCAGTACCTCCCGGCCGTTCCGAAGGTGCTGAGCGCCCCCTTGGGGGACAGCGAACGAAGTGAGCGTGGGGGTTTCATCCTTGTGCTCCTACTGGCCAGCGTCGATCACAAAGCTGGTGCCGCGCACGCCAAGTGTCATGCCGGGAGCCGAAAAACTCACGGCCTCAGGCGTGGCCTTGGCGATCTTGCCGGATATCACCGACAGCGTGCCTCGTTTAACCGTGGCGTCAATGGCTCCCGCATGGGTGGTGCTGTTGAAGGCGAATTTATTCAGATCCACGATCGAGTTTGGTCCGGCGGACAACAGCGTGTTGTCGCGCAAGGTAATGCCCACCGAGCCGTCCGTACCGGTAACTATGCGGTCACTGGCAAATATGCGGGTCCCAACCGGAGCATCGGACTTCTGGCCGCCGCGCTCTACCGCGACATTGCCCTTGCTGGTCTTGACGATGCCTGCGTCATCCGCAGCCCAGGCGACATTGCCCAAAAGCGCCAGCACGCAGGCCCAGCCCGCCAGTTTGCGCAGCTTCATTTGATCTGCCTCCTTTTGACTGTTCTAATCCATAGTCGATGTCTGCCGCACCACTATACAGTTTCCCCGCGCGAATGGAATCCCTGGCGCCCGCCTTGGCCTACCTGAAGCAAGCGTCATCGGGCGCCGACCCTGCAACGGCCTTGCGCGCCGAAACAGCGCTTGAAGAACTGCTAACCAACAGTGTGACGCATGGTGGTGCCGGGCAGCTTGTATCGGCATCGGTCTGGCTGGGGGTCGCAGTTCACGGTGAGGTTTTGAGGCTGCGTTACGAAGATGCGTGCCCCGCTTTCGATCCTTTGCCGGTTATCGAGTCGGCCTTGCAACTGATCCAGAATCCGGCCGAACACAGGCCAGTGGGCGGGCTTGGCCTGCTGATGGTGTACCGGCTGGCGGAAGACTTTCGCTATGCATGGGAGAACGGGCACAATTGCGTGGACCTGTCGTTCCTGGCGCGCAGATAGACTGTCAATCCACCTTGGCGCCCGACGCTTTGACGACCTTCTCGTACTTCGCCAGCTCGTCTTTCATGAATACGCCAAACTGCTCGGGTGTGGTGGGCACGGGTTCAGCCATCAACGCGGCAAAGCGGCTTTTGGCCTCCGGGCTGTTCAGCGCGGCGACAAAGGCCTGGTTGAGTTTGGCAATGACTTCCTTCGGGGTGCCGGCCGGTGCCACCAGGCCCCACCAGGTATCCACGGCAAAGCCGTTCAGCGCCTCGCTCACGGCCGGCACATCGGGCAGCGCCGGGCTGCGATGCGCGGTGGTCACGGCCAGCGCCCTGATCTTGCCGCCCTTGATGTTGGTGGCTGCGCTGGCCAGGTTGTCGAAGTTGAAATCCACCTGGCCCGAGAGCAGCGCCAGTTGCGCCGGAGCACCACCGTTGTAGGGAATGTGCACCGCAAAGATACCGGCCTGCGCCTTGAACATCTCGCCCGCCAGGTGGCCCCCGCTGCCATTGCCGCCGGACCCGTAGTTGAGCTTGCCGGGGTTGGCCTTGGCGTATTTTATGAGGTCGGCCAGGTTGTTGATCCCCAGCCGGTTGGCCGTGTCGGTGTTGACCACCAGCACATTGGGTACCCGCACCATCTGCGTGACCGGCGCAAAGTCGGTCATCACGTTGAACGGCATCTTGTTGTACAGCCAAGGATTGATGGCGTGGGTGGCCAATGCCGAGATGCCTATGGTCAGCCCGTCGGGGGCAGCTTTGGCAACCAGGTCAACCCCAATGTTGCCGCCGCCTCCGGGCCGGTTCTCGATGATCACGGGGCCCAGGCTGTCCTTGACGCGTTCCGCCAGCAAACGTGCGGTTACGTCGATCGGTCCACCGGCAGCGTACGGCACGATGATGCGTATCGGCCGGGTTTGGGCGCAAGCCATCTGCGGGGCCAGGTTAATGGTTGCGGCCAGGACGGCTACGCGTGCCAGCACCGCGAGCAATGTGAATTTCATGCCGCCATTGTGCCCAATCGGGTCGGTGCCAATGGATCGGGCCGTTGGTGCTTGCAGGTTTACCCTGAGTTACACATCACTGCCTGCTGCGTGTCGCCGTATCGGTGTGGCAAACGTTAACGGGGCATGGAGATTTTTCCATGCCACGCATGAACAGGACACGCCCATGAAAATCAACACGTTGCTGCTGCTTGCCGCTATCGGAGTTGGCGGTGCCGCCTTCGCCCAAACCACGCCTGCTGCGCCCACGGACCCTACCGCCACGCCACGCATAGACAAACGACAGGTCAACCAGCAAAAGCGCATCGACCAGGGCGTGGCTTCCGGCAGCCTGACACCCAAAGAAACCGCGCGGCTCACGGCAGAGCTGCAACGCACGGCCAAAGTTGAAGAAAAAGCCAAGGCCGACGGTGTGGTGACCAAGAAAGAACGGACAGTCCTGAAACACCGGGAGAACGTGGCCAGCAAACGTATCGCCCGCCAAAAACACGACCGCCAGAAAGTGGCCCCGGCCGTTTGACCGGCGCGGCCGCAACGGGCGTGCTCAATCGAGTTTGGCGCCGGTGCGTTTGATTACTGGCTCCCATTTAGCCGATTCGTCAGCCATCAGTTTCGCAAACTGCTCCGGCGTCCCGCCCGCCGCATCCAGCCCGGCGGTCTTGAAACGCTCCTTGACCTGGGGGTCGTTCATCGCGGCATTGATGGCCGCATTGATGCGCTCGACGATGGGCCGCGGTGTGCCTGCAGCCACCAGCACACCGTTCCAGGCAATGGCCTCGAAGTTCTTCAACTCCTTGATGCCGCTCTCCGAGACGGTGGGTATATTGGGGGTCAAGGCGTAGCGCTGTGTGCCGGTTACGGCAATCGCCTTCATGCGGCCGGCCGCGATCTGCGGCGTGATGACGGTGGGCACGGTGGCCAGGATTTGTGTTTCGCCGCTGGCCGTAGCCAACACCGCGGGCGGGCCACCGTTAAACGGGATGTGTACCGCAAAAGTTCCGGTCAGCGCCTTTACGTATTCCATCGTCAGGTGCGACGAGCTGCCATTGCCGACTGACGCGAAGTTGTACTTGCCGGGATTGGCCCGCAAAACCTCGACCAACTCCTTCATGTTGCTGGCGGGAAAGCCAGCGCTGACCGCGATAAGGTTGGGCTGGGAGGTTGTCAGCACCACCGGCTGCAGATCACGCGCCGGGTTGTACGGTAATTTGCCATACAGAAAAGGCGCATAAGACAGCGGCCCGTTGTACGACATGGCCCAGGTGTAACCATCGGGAGCGCTCTTGGCGACTTCATTGGTTCCCAGTGTTCCTCCGGCTGCGGGGCGGTTGTCCACAATGATGGGCTGACCCAGTATGTCCTTGAGTTTGTCCTGCATGGAGCGAGCTATTACGTCCAGCGAAGACCCGGCCGGTGCCACCACGATCCAGCGTATCGGTTTGGACGGAAAAGCCTGGGCCATCACGCTGCCCGAAACCAGCGCCGCTACACCGGCGACGGCCCATAGAAGCAGGACTTTGCGGCGCACAGCATGTTTCATTGGAATACCTTCGCCCCGCGGGCTGCGGTGCGAGCTAGTCTGGGAGCGATCCGGCACGGCGCTCATGATCTGGCCTTGTCGGCTTCGGTAATAAACGAGTCGGCGTAAAACTCTTCTTCCGGCAAGCCGCCCAATTCGCTGTAGTCCTTGCGTGCCGAGTCCACCACGATGGGAGCACCGCAGGCATACACCTGGTAGCCCGAGAGATCGGGAAAATCTTCCAGCACTGCGCGGTGCACGAACCCGGTGCGGCCGGTCCAGGCATCTTCAGCGGTGGCGTCGGAAATCACCGGTATATAAGTGAGGTTGGGCATCTCCAGCAGTCTGGCCTGCACCCAGTCGTCCATGTACAGATCTTCCGGACGGCGACCGCCCCAGTACAGTGTGGCGGGGCGCGTAATGCCCTGGAACTGCATGTGTTCGATCAGCGCCTTGATGGGCGCGAAACCAGTGCCAGACGCCAGCAGCACCATGGGCTTGTCGGACTCTTCGCGCAGGTAGAAACTGCCGAACGGGCCTTCGATGCGTTGAATCTCCTTCTCTTTCATGACGCCGAACACATGTTCGGTAAATTTGCCGCCCGGCATGTGGCGGATATGCAACTCCACGCCCGGGCCATTGTGCGGCGCATTGGCCATGGAGTAGCTGCGCCGGGAACCGTCGCGCAGCAAAAACTCCACGTACTGGCCGGCGTGGTACACAAAAGGGTCACTGGCCGGAAGCTGCAGCTTGATGGCCATCACGTCGTGCGACTTGCGCTCCAGCGAGGCCACGCGCGCAGGCATCTTGCGGATCGCAAAGGCCCCGGCTTCGGTCACCTGACGCGACTCCAGCACCACGTCGCTTTGCGGCACACCACAGCAGGTCAACACAAAGCCGTTGGCTTCTTCCTCGTCACTCAGTGCCTTGCTCTGGTGCGGCCCGTGTATGACCGTGCCTTCGAGTTTCTTGCATTTGCAGGAACCGCAGGCGCCATCCTTGCAGCCGTAAGGCAAGCCAATACCCTGGCGTATGCCGGCACCCAACATGGCCTCATCGGGTTCGACGGTGAAGGTTCGCCCGCTTGGCTGGACGGAAATCTGGAATGTCATCTTTTTGTTACGCCTTGGCTTGAGTACAGGTGAGTCTTCTTTGAAACTTCGTTTTTGCTGCGACCAACATGCTCCGCAAATGTTGGTCTTCGCTGAAAGTGGCTTTTGGTTATCCTCAGAAGATCACTTCTGCTGCAGACTCCCGATTTTGCCTTCAAACCAAAGCCCCCTAGGCGCCTTGCCGGCGCGGTTTCGCCGCGAGCGTGTGCTGATCGTGGGCTGCGGCGACATAGGTATGCGGGTCGCAAGCCGGTTGGCGGGCAAGGTACGGCTGCTGGCGCTGACCTCAAACCCTGGGCGGCAGGGTCAGTTGCGCAGACTCGGTATCCAGCCACTGGTGGGCAATCTGGACCAGCCCGACTCCTTGCGCCGACTGGCCGGCGTGGCGACACGGGTAGTGCATCTGGCGCCGCCGCCGGGAGAGTGCTGGGGTGACCCTCGTACCCACGCTCTGGTCTCGGCTTTGCGCCGCAGGAGGCCGCCAGCCGTACTGGTGTATGGCTCCACCAGCGGCGTGTATGGCGACTGCGTCGGCGCATTGGCCACTGAAACACGACCCCCTCGGGCCGGCACCCAGCGGGCCGGCCGGCGCCTTGACGCCGAGCGCGCCGTGCGTTTTTTGGGGCGCTCCAGCGGCGTACGCAGCAGCATCCTGCGCATCCCGGGTATTTACGCGCCCGACCGCCCCGGCGGTACACCGCGAACGCGCCTGCAAAAAGCAACCCCGGTACTGCTGGCCCAGGACGATGTCTACACCAACCATATCCACGCCGACGATCTGGCCCGTGCCTGCATCGCCGCTTTGTGGCGTGGCCGCCCTCAGCGGGTCTACAACGTCAACGACGATACCCAGCTGAAGATGGGCGACTATTTTGACCTGGCTGCCGACCTCTATGGCTTGCCTCGGCCGCCTCGCGTGGCGCGCAGCACTGCCCACAATGAACTCTCGCTGATGCTGCTGAGTTTCATGGGGGAATCGCGCCGCATGGACAACACGCGCATGAAACGGGAGCTCAGGCTGGCCCTGCTTCATTCCACGGTGGCAACTGGCCTGCTGGCCTGAAGTTATATCCCGGCCGGTTTGCGCATGGTGCTCATGCGGTCCACTGGTTTGAGCACGATGGTTTTCAGGTCGGCACCATGCAATACGGTGAGCGAAATTTCGGCGTCGGGCCGGGCCCTGTCCCACAACTTCTTGTAGAACTCCTCCAGCGTGGCGACCTTGGTGCCGTCCACTGCCAGCACCAGGTCACCGGCTTCCAGGCCCGCCAGCTGGGCCGGGCTTTCCTTGTTGACGCGCACGATCTGCACCCGCCCGCTTTGCTCGGTGGATGACAGTCCCACCCAAGGCCTGCGGCTGACCTTGGTGCTGCCGGTCTGCTGCATTTCGCTCAGGATGGGCTTGAGCAGATCCACCGGCACAAACATATTGCCCGGCAGGCGCCGGTTACCACCCATCGCGTCACTCACGAACAGGCTGCCGATGCCGACCAACTCCCCCTTCTGGTTGAACAATGGCGCACCCGAATGGTTGCCAATCGGCGGGCTGGTAAAAACCGCGGCATCGATGTGGTACTCCCAATAACCCGAGAAGGCGCGTTTGCTCACGAGTTGCGTCATGCTGACTTCGCCGTCTTCTCCCTCTCCCTGCGCGCCGGTGGCGGCCATCATGGCCTCGCCGGTTTGCAGATCCTTCAGGCTGCCCAGCGCCACCGGCTCAATGCCGCGCAACGGAATGATGGGTCGGATCAGGCCAAACCCGGTAGCCAGGTCATAGGCCACGGCCTGGGCCGGCAGGGTCTTGTTGTCCTGCGTCACGATCTGTATCGACTGGGCTTCCAGCATCAGGTAACCGATGGTCAGTATCAGCCCGTCGGGGCCTATGACTACGCCCGAACCGGTGCGTTCCTTGCCCAGGGTCTCGGACGAACGCGCGTCGTCGGCCACGCCCACCTTGATACCCACCACGGCTGCATTGGCCTTGGCAAATGCACCGATTGCCGTCTGGACTGGAATTGCCGCCGGCGTAGCGGATCGTGCCCAACCTGCGGCGCCAAGCCCCACCAGCAACACAGCACCCGACCAGGCGCGCCAACGATATGAACCACCCATAATGGACCCTTTGTAATGTTGCACGGTGACAAGACAAAGAATGCGCGCAAACCGGCTAGGATGCAAGTGGGGCGGTCAAATTCAGTCCGTTCACGGGCTTCAGACCCCCCAGCCCGGCAGCCATCACAGGAGAAATCATGAGCCCCACTTTTCGGTTTGCGCTTGTGGTAATGGGGCTCGCTACTGCTGGTGCAGTGTTTTCGCAGGCCTACCCCTCCAGGCCTGTCAAGATTCTGGTCCCGTTTGCCGCCGGTGGCCCCGCAGACATCCATGCGCGCTTTCTGGCACCACGCTTGCAGGACGCACTTGGCCAGTCCTTCGTGGTTGAAAATCGGCCGGGGGCGGGATCGGTTATCGGCACGGATGCCGCAGCCAAGGCAGCGCCAGACGGCTACACCCTGCTCGTAATTTCCAGCGCCCACACGGTTAACGAGACGCTGATTGCCAACAAGCCCTATAACTTGATGCGCGATCTGGTCGCGGTGGCACCCTTGAATTCGTCCGACCTGGTGCTGGTCGCCCATCCTTCACTGCCCGTGGCAAACCTGAGGGAGCTGATTGCCCGCGCAAAGTCGCAGCCAGGCAAACTCAACTACGCATCGTCCGGCCCGGGGACTCCCTACCACATGGCAGGTGAACTCTTCAAGAGCATGGCGGGCGTCTACCTGGTGCACATTCCCTATCGCGGCAGCACGGGTGCGCGTTCGGATCTCATCAGTGGCCAAGTGGATTTGATGTTTGACGCCGTGCCAACCATGTTGGAACTGATCAAATCTGGCAAGGTACGGGCGATTGCCACTGCTGGACGCCAACGCTCCGACGTGTTGCCTGACGTCCCGACGCTTGGCGAAGCCGGGGTGCCTGGTTACGAGTCGGGCATCTGGCTCGGCCTGATGGCGCCCAAGGGTACCCCCAAAGCCATAGTGGACAAACTCAACGAGACTGTGTCGAAAATATTGAGTCAACCCGAGGTCAAGTTGACCTGGGCCAAACAGGGCGCCACGCCCATGGTGATATCGCCCGAAGTGTTCGACAAATATATGCGCGACGATGTCGTCAAGTGGGCAGCCGTCATCAAGTCAGCCAATATAGTTGCCGACTGACGCTGCTCCTGGTTCTGCATTGGCACGACCGTGGAGATGGCGCAGGCCACGCTGCAAGTTCCAGGCATTCACACATCAGAAAAAATTGGTTTCAAGGGCAACAGCTTGACGCCAAAATGGGTAGCAGTTGTATGGTGCCGGAGGCCGGAATCGAACCGGCACGGGTGTTACCCCGCGGGATTTTGAGTCCCGTGCGTCTACCAATTTCACCACTCCGGCAGCGGAGAGAGAAGAGCGAAATTATGGCACAGTGCAGGTCATGAACTACCCAACCATTGAAGACGCCATCGGGAAAACGCCGCTGGTGGCCCTGCAACGCATAGGTGCCGCCGACAACAGGGCGCGCGGCAACGTTGTTCTGGGCAAGCTGGAGGGCAACAACCCGGCCGGCTCGGTCAAGGACAGGCCGGCGCTTTCCATGATTGTGCGGGCCCAGGAGCGCGGTGAGATAAAACCCGGCGACACCCTGATCGAGGCCACGTCGGGCAATACCGGCATTGCGCTGGCGATGGCGGCGGCCATCAAGGGCTACCGCATGATTTTGATCATGCCCGAAGACCTGTCGATAGAACGCGTGCAGACCATGAAGGCCTTTGGCGCCGAGCTGATCCTGACACCCAAGAGCGGTGGCATGGAATACGCGCGCGACCTGGCCGAACAGATGGAGCAGTCCGGCAAAGGCAAGGTGCTCGACCAGTTCGCCAATGCCGACAATCCGCGCGCGCATTACGAGGCAACCGGCCCCGAAATCTGGGCCGACACCAAAGGCAAGGTGACCCATTTCGTGAGCGCCATGGGAACCACCGGCACCATCACCGGTGTGTCGAAGTTCCTGAAGGAGAAGAACCCGGCGATCAAGATCATCGGCGCCCAGCCGTCAGAGGGCTCGCGTATACCCGGCATCCGCAAATGGCCGCAAGAGTACCTGCCCAAGATCTACGATCCGAGCACCGTGGATGAGCTGGTGTACGTAAGCCAGGTGGACGCCGAAGAAATGTGCCGGCGTCTGGCGCGCGAGGAAGGCATATTCGCCGGTATATCGGCGGCCGGTGCCTGCTGGGTGGCGCAACAGATCAGCCAACGCGAAAAAAATGCGACGATTGTGTTCGTGGTATGCGACCGCGGCGACCGTTATCTGTCCACTGGCGTTTTCCCGGCCTGACCGGTGGATGCACCATGGCCCACGAATTCAGGTTCTGCCCCAACTGCGCCACACCGCTGGAGTTCATCGCACTGCTGGAAGACGGCGGCGCCAAGGAGCGACTGCGCTGCGTGGCTTGCGGCTACACGCACTGGAACAATCCCACGCCGGTACTGGCGGCGGTGATCGAATACGAAGGCCGGATATTACTTGCCCGCAACGCCGCCTGGACCGTCAAGGCCTACGCGCTGATTACCGGCTTCATGGAAGCGGCGGAGTCGCCCAAGGAAGGCATCGCGCGCGAAATCCTGGAAGAGACCAGCCTGGTTGCCAGCGAGCTGAACCTGATCGGCGTGTACGATTTCCAGCGCATGAACCAGGTCATCATTGCCTACCACGCGGTGTGCAGCGGCGAGGTACGCCTGTCGCCCGAGCTGGTGGACTACAAACTGTACCGGCATGAAGACGTGTTGTGCTGGCCGGCCGGTACCGGTTACGCGTTGGCTGATTGGCTGAAGTCGCGTGGCTACGAGCCAAAATTTGTCGAGTGGACCAGGCGTTGAACACGCAGACAGGAGCAAGAGCATGGCAAGTTACCCATTAAGCGTGAATGGCACGACCACGGCGGTCGAAGCCTGGGACCCGGACATGCCCCTGCTGTACGCCCTGCGCAACAGCCTGGGGCTGCATGCGGCCAAGTTCGGCTGCGGGCTGGGGCAATGCGGCGCCTGCACCGTGTTGCTGGACAACCTGCCAACCCGCTCCTGCCTGCTCAAAGTGTCGGACGCCGTGGGCCGGCGTATCACCACCGCCGAAGGGCTGGGCACGCCCGACAAGCCACATGCGGTGCAGGCGGCATTTATTGCCGAACAGGCAGCCCAATGCGGCTACTGCACCAACGGCATGGTGATGTCCGTCGTCGGTCTGCTGGCCCGCAGCCCCAAGCCCACGCGTGAACAGGCGCAAGGCGCGCTGGCCGGCAACCTGTGCCGCTGCGGATCACACGACCGGGTGCTGAAGGCGGTGGCGCGCGCATCCGGCCAGGGGAGGGCTTGACCATGACCAAGTATGAGCGCCTCCAGCCCTGGCTTCGCCAGGCCCCCCGAGGGGGTGCAAGAAAACTTGGGAGCGGCCCGGCGTTTTCTCATGAGTTGCCGGCCGCGCCGTCCCGTCGTGATGTGCTCAAGGCCGGCGCCGTTGTCGTCGGCTTTTCATTTGCCGGCTTGCCGCGGGCACAGACGGCTGCGGCGGGCGCCGGGCGCACACTGGCCTTGACCGAGGTGGATGCCTTCCTGGCGGTGCGCAAGGACGGTTCGGTGGTGGTGTATTCCGGCAAGGTGGATCTGGGTACCGGGCACCGTATTGCGATGCGCCAGATTGTGGGCGAAGAGTTGTCGCTGCCGGTGGACCGTATTGACCTGGTCGAAGGCGACAGCGCGCTTACGCCCAACCAGGGCCCCACGGCCGGCAGCAGCGGCGTGATGCGCGGTGGCATGGAACTGCGCCAGGCGGCAGCCACGGCACGCGAAGGCCTGCTGGTTATGGGCGCGCAGCGGCTGAACCAGCCGGTGGCCGGTTTGAGCCTGGTCAACGGCATGGTGCTGGCCGGCGACGGCGGCAAGGTGACGGTGGCCGACCTGCTGGGTGAACGCAGCTTCAACCTCAAGATGAACCCCAAGGCGGCACTCAAGGACCCGGCGCAATACACGCTGGTGGGCCAGTCGTTGGCGCGCCCGGACATTCCCGCCAAGGTGACCGGCCAGCATGTCTACGTGCACGACTTCAGGCTGCCCAGCATGTTGCACGGCCGGGTGGTGCGGCCACCGTCGGTAGGCGCCAAAGTGGTGTCGGTGGACGAAGCCTCGGTCAGCCGGCTGCCGGGTGTGCGTGTGGTGCGGCGTATTGACTTTGTGGGCGTGGTGGGCAGTGACGAATGGGCCGTGTTGCGCGCAGCGCGGGAACTGAAGGTGCAGTGGAGCGACAACACACCACTGGTGACGAGTGAGGCGGTGGTGGACTGGGCGCGGCGCGGGCCGTTCCTGGCCGAGGAAACCCTGGTCAACAAGGGGGACGCATCCAGGCTGGTGGCGCTTGCGGCTTCACCCGACGCGATCCGCGCCACCTATGTATG
>JANLPN010000359.1:0-12444 GCA_031367285.1 Betaproteobacteria bacterium
GGCCAAGCGCATGGGCCTGATGAAAGGTCGTGAGCACGATGCATGAAGGCGCTGTGGCCAAGGCTACCTTTGTTTGAACTTAAGGCGTCTGGAAAGTGTTCCGGATGCGTCGGGACCTCAAGTGGCATGGCTACGAACCGAATGCTGAAGTCCGTACCCCGGAGGCCTTTCTCAACGTAGTTGATCAGGACGATTACGGTTGCTTCTTTGGTTGACTGGGTGCCTGGCAGCGCCATCGGATAGGGCGCATCGGATACTTTGGCGAGGCCAGATAAGCAAGTTAAAGTTGGCGCATGGACAAAGCCGCATTTCCACCGCAATTGCATGCCGCTTTGGCTGCGGAAGGCCCGGTATTGAAAGCCATTCTGGCGCGATTTCCAAACGCGCTGGCGGTCTACGCGTTTGGAAGCCAGATGCAGGGAACGGCCGGGCCCGACAGCGACCTTGACCTGGCCGTACTGGTGGCCGGTTATGCGGACCCGATCCAGTTGTGGGAGCTGGCGGGTTCTCTGGCTGACCTGGCCGGATGCCCGGTAGACCTGCTGGACCTGCGCGCGGCCTCTACCGTGATGCAATACCAGGTTGTCATGACAGGGCAACGGCTTTGGGCCAGCAGTCTTGAGGCAGGTTTGTTTGAATGCTTCGTGTTGAGCGAGAAAACCGCGTTGGATGAAGCGCGCTCCGGGCTGTTGCTGGACATTCAGAAAACAGGGCGGATCCATGCCAGATGACATTCTCATTAACAAGGCAGCGACCATCGAGCGCTGCGTCGCACGCGCCCGTGAAGAGTACGACCGGGACCCGGGCACTTTTGCCACCGACTTCACACGGCAGGATGCCGCGATTCTGAACGTCCAGCGTGCTTGTGAAGCGGCGTTGGATATGGCGCAACACCTTACCCGCCGCGAGGGCCTGGGAGTGCCGCAAAGCGCCCGCGATGTGTTTGAGCTGCTTGCGCGTTGGGGATGGATTGACCAGGCGCTGGCTGACGCCTTGAAGCGTATGGTCGGGTTCCGCAACATTGCAGTGCATGATTACCAGAGCCTTCAACTGGCCATTACGGTCAATGTGATCACCTTGCATTTGTCCGAATTCCTGCGCTTTACGGAGCTGGTGTTGAAGCGCGATGGCACACCCCATGGCACTGGAGGGGTTTGACGCAGGGCACGGCGATGCTTGGCGCCTTTTGGGCTTTGACCCCGAAGATCGGGTAGTACGCTGGATGAAAAGGCAGGTCATCGACACCTGCGTCATCGCTATGATGTGATCAACCATGGCGCAGCAGACCCCCGAGTTTCCCCGCCGGCAACGTAGCCAGTGGATCCTGGCTGTGCTGCTGCTTGCCGCGCTGGGCGCTGTGTTCGCATACTTGGTGTACCGCGAGTACGAGCTCACCCTTTCGCGTGAACGTGACAGCCTGCTGGCGCATGCGCGGGTGATTGACGAAAATGTCGGTCAACAGTTATTGGGCGCAAACGCCGCGCTGACCAATATGCGCGGCGACATGTCAGCGCTGATCGAAGCGGGCCAGGTGCAACAGATTGCCAATCGCCTGAAGGCTCTCGCCGACGCCATGCCGGGTGTGCGTACCATGCTGGCAATCGATGCCGCGGGCAAGGTTTTCGCGGCCAGCCGCGCGGAGCTGGTTGGGCTTGATCTGGCCCAGCGCGCCTACTTCCAGGTGGCCAAGGCCAAGCCGGTTTTCGACACCCTCTATGTCTCTGAACCGTTCAAGACCACGCTGAATGTGTTTTCCCTCAATCTGGTAAAGGTATGGATGGACGACAAAGGTCAGTTTGCGGGCATTGTTACTGCCACCCTTGACCCCGAGTATTTCGAGGTGCTGCTGCGTTCGGTGTTGTACGCCGACGAGACGCGCAGCAGCTTGATGCATGGCGACGGCCAGGTGTTCATGAGCCTGTCCGCAACTGATATTGCCAAAACTCCGAGCCCGGCCGATGTCGACGCATTCTTCAAGTTGCATCGTGATTCCGGGCTTCGCGAGGGACTTTTCATGGGCGCCACCAACACCTCGGGCGAAGAGCGGATCGTTGCCTTTCGCACCATGCAGCCGTTGGCTTTGCACATGGACCAGCCTCTGGTCGCCTCCATGAGTCGCCCGGTTCCGGCGGTGCTGGCACCTTGGCGCGGCCTGACCCAGCTGTATGTGCTGATGTACTGCCTTCTGGCTGCCACGGTCCTGATCACTGCGGGGCTGGAGCAACACAAGCGACAGGCGTTGGCGGAGCTTCAGGCGGCTCGCGAGCAGGAGTCGCGCGAACATTCTGAAAGATTGGATATGGCCCTGGCGGGCGGCGATCTTGGCTTGTGGGACTTGGAGGTTGGGACTGGCATTCGTACGGTTAATTCCAGGGCCCAGGAGATGGTGGGTCATGGGCTGGGCGACCCCGTGGAAGACATCGCGCAATGGGCTGCGCGGGTGCATCCCGATGATCGGGGCGCGTGGCAGTTGGCGCGCGCAGAGCATGAGGCCGGCCGCACCGAGTCGCTGGTGGCGGACTATCGAATTCGCCACCGGGATGGCCACTGGGTCTGGCTGCACAGCCGCGGCAAGGTGACACGGCGCGACGCCAACGGCCGGGCGCTGCGTATCACGGGCACCTACCTGGACGTGACGGAGCGCCTGGCGGCCGAGGCACAGATCAAGCGCTCGGCGGAGCTGCTGGCGCGTATGAGCCGGGTGTCGCGCACCGGTGGCTGGGACCACGACCTCAAGACCGGCCGCAGCACCTGGTCGCCCGAGATGTTCCGCATCCGCGAACTCGACCCCTCGGTGCAGCCCGACCAGGACGTCGTGATGGGCGCGTATTTGCCAGAGTCACGGGTGCTGCTGGCGGCCGCGCGCAGCGCAGCCATAGAGCACCAGACCCCGTGGGACATGGAACTGCAAATGACCACGGCCAGGGGCAATGTGATCTGGGTTCGCACCCAGGGCGAAGCAGTGGTCGAACACGGCAAGACCGTGGGCCTGACCGGAACCCTTAAAAACGTGACCTGGCGCAAGCAGTCGCAAATCGACTTGAAAATTGCCGGCGAGAAGCTCGAGCGTATGGCGCTCTCCGACGGCCTCACCGGCATAGCCAACCGGCGCCTGTTTGACCAGACCCTGCAGGCGGAGTGGCTGCGTGGTGCGCGATCCGGCCAGCCACTGGCCTTGCTGATGATAGATATCGACCATTTCAAGCTCTACAACGACCACTACGGCCATGCCGGTGGGGACGAGTGCCTGCGCCGGGTTGCGCAGTTGCTGGCCGGCTGCTCGCGGCGCGCGGGCGACCTGGTCAGCCGCTTCGGCGGCGAGGAATTTGCCATTCTGCTGCCAGCAACCGACCTGGCCAGCGCCTGCAAAGTTGCCCAGACTTGCCTGGACGCGGTACGCCAGGAGCAGATGGTGCATGCCACGTCGCCGGTCGGGCCGTGGCTGACCGTGAGCATCGGGGTTGCCAGCGTCGAGGTTAACGCAGCGCGCCCCGCGCTGTCCCTCATCGAGCGTGCCGATGCGGCCTTGTACCGCGCCAAACATCTGGGCCGGGCGCGTTACGAAATGTTGAGCAATACCGCATTGTGAGGCGGTGATTCAACTAGGCTTGCCGCGCGGAGTGCGCAAGTGGGCGATGCCGCGCTGCTCGACGAACTTGGTGGTGGTGTTCCACAGGTAGTCGCCAAAGTAGAACGGCTCGAACGGCGGCGCATCAGGCAGCGGTAGTGGCGCGATGACGGCATCCACGGCGGCCTCGTAGAAGAACGGGATGGAATAACGCTCGCGGCCCGTACCTATCACGCGGTGCACCGTGGCGCGGACCTTGCCCGCCGTCCACAGCTCCAGCACCTTGCCGAAGTTGACAGCCAGTGTGTTCTCCTCGGGCGGCACGTCGAGCCAGCTACCGTCACGGTGCTGCGCCTGCAGGCCCGGTACACCGTCCTGCGCCAGCAAGGTCATAAAGCCGGTATCCACGTGGCCGCGCGCCAGCAGGTAACGCGCTTCACCCTGCTGCTGCGTCCAGACCTCGTTGGCGTCGGCGCCTGCAAACGACGACGCGGGCCGCACCGGGTAATGCAGCAAACGCAGCGTCGATACACCACCCACGAATGCGCCGTCGAATATGTCCTCGGCAAGACCCAGCCCGCGCGCGATCGAGCGCATCAGCGTGAACGACAGGCGCGACATCGCCAGGTAATAGGCCTGCGCCGCAGCGCGCCAGCCGGGCAGGGCTTCTTCCGCCGGCACGGGCGAGGCCTCGCGCAGCGGGTCAGTGGGGTCCACCGCCGCCGCGCCGCGTGCAAGGTCGGGGCCGAAGTCTATGCCCTCCTTGTAGGTCACCTGCCCGTCTTGCAGCGGGAACCAGCCGCGGTACACATTGGGCTGCGCAGGGTCGAAATTCCAGCGCCAGAGCTTGCGGATTTCGGCTTCGGGCAACGAGAAAATGCGCAATAGCTGCCGGCGTTGCGCCGGGTCCAGCGTGGCCCACCGCGGCAGGCCGGCAAGTATCAACATACCCTGGTTGCAGGCAGCGCTACAGATGGCGTCGTCCACGGTGGAACGGGCCGCCGGGTCGCCGCCAAACAGGGCACCGACATCGACTTTGGGAATTGCGGTGTCGTTCATGCCAGCTCCAGCGCCGGGGGAACCAGCACGAAGTTGCCCACATGTTTTTTCTCGATAAATTCGGCTTGTGCAAGTGCGATCTGGTCCAGCGGAAAAGTCTTGGCCACCAGCGGCCGTATCTCGCCGCGCTCCACGCAGCCAATGAGCCGGGGGAAAACCGGTTCGTCCCAGGCCGTGCTGCCGATCAGGCGAAGATCCTTCAGGTACAGGACGCGCATGTCCAGTGCCACCAGCGGCCCGGCGATGGCGCCCGAGGACACATAACGCCCGCCCCGGCGCAGCAGCTTCAGCAGGCTGCCGAAGGCCGGCCCGGCCACGTTGTCCACCACCAGGTCCACGCTGTCCTGGCCCAGGCTGGCCAGCAAGTCGTCGTCGCGCTCCAGTACCTGGTCGGCGCCCAGGGCGCGTACCTGCGCCATCTTGGCCCGCCCGGTGATGGCGCTGACCCGGGCGCCGCGCAGCCTGGCCAGTTGCACCACGGCCGAACCCACGCCGCCCGAGGCACCACACACCAGCACCTGTTCACCACTGCGCAACCCGGCGCGGTGCAGCATGTTCTCCGCAGTGCCGTAGGCACAGGGCAGGGAGCCCAGCTCCACATCACTACAGCCACAGTCAACCGGAAACACTTCGGAGGCCGGCACCTTGACGAACTGGGCAAAAGCGCCGTCAAAATCCGAGCCCATCCAGACCGTTTCCATGGACCCGAATCCGTGCACCCGCATGCAGGGCCGCACCAGCACCCGACTACCCGTCAGGCCGCTGTCCACACCGGCACCGGCTTCGACCACCCGGCCGCAACAATCGGTACCCTGGATGAACGGAAACGGCGTGGGTGCATTCCAGCCGCCATCGGTTTTGGCCTCGGCGCGGCCTTCCTGCGCCCGGGCCGCACTGGCGGTGCCGCTGGTGACCGAATCCGAATACCAGCCCAGGCGGGTGTTGATCTCGTTGTTGTTGACCCCGGCGGCCAGCACCTGGAGCAAGACTTCACCCGGCCCTGCCACCGGCCGTGCAACATCACAGTACACCAGCTTGTCGTAACCGCCGTGGCCGGTCGTGAGCACCGCTTTCATGGTCGCCTGGCCAGGCGCAAAGGGCTCACCGGGCATTACGCGGTGCAGGCCGGTCATGCGAACCTTTCCTCCAGGTAGGCCAGCAGCGTGCGCAGGGTCTGGGCCTCGCCGCCCACCGGACGGCCCGGCCTTGCCGCGTCGTTCCAGGCAAACAGGTCCACATGCAGCCAATCCTGTTCCGGCTCCACAAAATACTCCAGAAACAGCGCCGCGTTGATGGCACCGGCCATGGCGTTTCGGCCGGTGTTGACGATGTCGCCCACGCTGCTTTCTATACCGCTCCGGTAAGGCGCCCACAGCGGCATATGCCACAGCGGGTCGTCCAGTTT
Organism: Betaproteobacteria bacterium; assembly: GCA_031367285.1. GTDB lineage: Bacteria > Pseudomonadota > Gammaproteobacteria > Burkholderiales > Burkholderiaceae_C > CAISIP01. The sequence continues at coordinate 6,033 of JANLPN010000359.1, forward strand.
CAGGCCCAGGTCCACCAGGTGGCGGGCGGTAGCCATGTTGCGGCAAAACAGCGCGGGCAATTGCGGGCCCAGCGCCACGCGTGCGGCACCGGTGAGGGTGGCCAGATCAATGATGAGTTCGGGTTTGGCCTCGGACGCATAAGCCAAGGCATCACTCAGGATCACACGGCCCTCGGCGTCGGTATTGCCGATTTCTATGTGTACGCCCTTGCGCGTCTTGAACACATCGCCCGGGCGGTAGGCGTTGCCGGCAATGGCGTTTTCCACGGCCGGGATCAGCACCTGCAGCCGCACCGGCAGCTTCAAATCCATCACCAGCGAAGCCAGCGCCAGCGCGTGTGCGCCGCCGCCCATGTCCTTCTTCATCTGGCGCATGCCTTCGGGGCCCTTGATGTCCAGCCCGCCGCTGTCAAAACACACACCTTTGCCCACGATGGCCAGGCGCGGATGACCGCTCTTGCCCCAGTTCAACTCGATCAGGCGCGGTGCCCGTGTGCTGGCACGGCCCACGGCGTGGATGGCGGGGAAGTTTTTCTTGAGCAGCGCATCGCCCACGATTTGTTTGAACCGGGCGCCATGTTGTTTGGCCACGGCCCTGGCTGCATCGGCCAGCTCCTGTGGCCCCATGTGTTCGGCCGGCGTGTTGACCAGGTTGCGCGTAGCGGCAATGGCGTTGGCCAGCGCCAGACCGCGTTTGGCTTCGGAGCCGGTTTCCAGCACCAGCTGTGCCGGTGCACGACGGCGCGGCTTGTAGCGGTCAAACTCATAGCCGCCCAGGGCCCAGGCCAATGCGGCCTGCTCCGGCGGCACATTCAGGCCAAAGCTGGACAAGCGGTAGCTGCCTTCAGGCAAGGCCATCGGCAACGATGCCAGGCCAAACGGGTGGTCGGCGCGGGCAACACCGGCAAATACCTGGGCCAGCGTGCCGTCGGCGCCGGGCAGCAACACGAGGCTGTCCGCGGCGCCGGTGAACCCTGTCGTTTCCAGCCAGTTGCGCGTAACGGTGGGCAAGTGCGTTGCAAGGGTGGGGAAGCTTGCGCGGTCTACCACGGTGATGGCGACGGCTGCCGCAGGGATGGACTTTTTGAGATGGACGGTCATGTGGCAAGCGCTCCGGCAACAAGGGTTGAGTGCGGTTGCTAGTGTAGAACCGGGGTGGCGCGGCAATACGCCACAGTCCGGTTTCCCCAGATTGGGGGATGGATGCATGGTGGCCGGTTGTGGCTTGGCCGCAAGTGGCTTAACCTTGGACACCTGCTGAAAAGCGGTAGTTGGAGGAGCTGACAATGCGCGTCAAGAAAAAGCGTGGCGGTATCACCGCCATGGCGGTCGCCGGCACCTATGTGGTCCTGCTCGGGTGGGACATGGCCGAGCCGGATATCCGGGGCAAGGGCGTGCTGGGTTTCGCGCTGCAGCGGCTGCGGCACGAGGACGGGGAAAAGATCTGGCTCTCCGGCATGAAGACCTTCGAGGTGGTGGAGCCGCATCCGGCGCCGGGCGAGCCGGTGTCCTCGTTCAAGCATCCGCTCCAGACCTTCCAATGGGCCGACTACAGCGCGTCTCCCGACCAGACCTACACCTATACGCTGGTTGCGATGACCGGGGCCCCGGCTGCCCTGGTGCCCGGGCCTTCCGTTGAATTGAAAGTCACCACCGAACGTGTCGACCAGGGCCGGCACGCGGTATTTTTCAACCGCGGCGCGGTCGGCTCGCAGGAGTACGCGCGGCGTTTTCACAACCAACCACCGCCCGAGGTGGGGCAGGCCGCCTACGACTGGCTGTCACGCGGGCTGGTCGAGGGCCTCCAGGAGTTCATTGCCCAGGCCGGTGCGGATGATGGATTGGTCGGCGCCTTTTACGAGTTCAAAAGCAAGCTTATCTACGACGCACTCAAAGCCGCCAGCGCACGTGGTGCCGCCGTTGCGGTGTTGTACGACGGCGATGACCAGGGCGCCCAGAACAAGAAGGCCTTGAAGGGCCAGGGCATGGAGGCCCTGACCAAGGCGCGGGAACATTCAGGCGGGTTTGCACACAACAAGTTCCTGGTGCTTAAACGCGCCGGCAAGGCACAGCAGGTCTGGACCGGATCGACCAACCTGAGCGAAAACGGCATGTATGGCCATTCCAACAATGCCCACATTGTGCGCAGCGTCGGCATTGCGCAAAAATACGCCGACTACTGGGAAGTGCTCAATGGCGACAAGACCAAAAAGCCAACCGCGCAAGCGGCCGAGCTGCTGTCGCCCATGCCCGCCGACGGCTGGAAAAATGAAGTCGTCGCGTTGTTCTCTCCGCGCGCGACGCTGGACGCGCTGGACTGGTATGCCAAGCGAGCCTCCGGGGCTGCACGCGGCCTGTTCGCCACGTTTGCGTTCGGCATGAACAGCCGTTTCGTACCGGCTTATGACGTTACCGACGGCGTGCTGCGTTTCGCCCTCATGGAAAAGAAAGGAACCGGCGCGACCTACAAACAGCAGGCCGCCGAGATAGACCGCATCCGGCGCCGCCCCAACGTCACCGTCTCGGTGGGCAACCATATCGAGATCAACCTGTTTGACCGCTGGCTGGCCGAGATGGACCGTATCGTGGGCGACGCACACGTGTTGTACGTACACACCAAATACATGCTGGTCGATCCGCTGGGCAAACACCCGCTGGTCATCGTGGGTTCGGCCAATTTCTCGGCCGCCTCCACCACCGACAACGACGAAAACATGCTGGTCATACAGGGCAATACGGCGGTGGCGGACGTGTACATGGGCGAGTTCATGCGCTTGTTTTCCCACTACGCGTTCCGCGAGTCGCTGACCTTCAAGGGCGCCACCAGCCCGGCCCAGGCCTTGTTGCGCAAGTACCTGATTCCGTCTACCGACTGGGTCACCGGCGCAGGTCCAGGGAAGGGTTATTTCGACGCCGGCACCGACCGGGCTTTGCGCCGCGCCTACTTCTCCGGGCAATAGCTAGCACGTAACACGCCCGGCCTTGTCATGCCGCGTCCAGCGGCGTATTGGGTGGGGCCGCGGGCAGCAAGACACCGCCACGTTCACCCGGCGCCACGCTGCCATAACGTTCGGCAAACACCGGCGGCAACATCCGTGCTTCGGGTGGTGCGAGCCACAGGCGCAACAGATGGCGCCGGCGTTCGGGTTCAGGCCAGTCCACAAAAGCGGTGCGGTCGTGCAGCAGGGTGTGGTTGTGCACCAGCTGTATGTCGCCCGGCTCCAGATCCATCAGGAAGTTCAATGCCGGGTCGTTGGACAAGGCGTCGAACAGGTCCAGCGCCTCGACCGTGGCCGGTGTGAGGCGCGGTGCATCGGCAAAACGCTGGGCCGAATCTATGTACTGGCGCTGGTAGATCGCCGACAACTCTCCGGCGTACCAGCTGAACACCGGGATGCTGAAGAAAGGCTGCTGCCCGGGCGCCACTTCGCCACGCCGGTCCGTGGCCAGCGGCTGGAACAACAGCGCCGCCAGATCAGGCCGGCGTTTGCGCATTTCGTTGAACATCGTGGTGGACGACACCAGGGCCGACTGCCCGCCGGACCGCGCGGTCTGCAGGCACAACAGGCCCACGATATCGGCCGAGTCGGTATGGAAGGTCTGGCGTTCGCTGGTCTGGTAGATACGCACGGCCGGGTCGCTGGAGTTCAGGCCCATATCCTTGACGTGGCCGAGCAGGTGGCCCTTGGCGTTTTGCGGCCGGGCGCGGCCCAGGTGGGCGCCGATCAGCATGAAAGCCGCAGCCGCTTGGTGCCGGCTCCAGCGCTGCACTGGCAGGCCACGCAGCAGCACAAAGCCGCGGCCGTCAAGCACGTCATGCAGGATGCGGCGCAGCCTGGGCGCAAGCACGGGCAGGGGGTGGTGCGCCGCGTTCAGTTGAGCCAGGTCAGTACCGGCTTCGCAGAGGTTTTGGGCTGCACTCTCGATCTCGGCCAACTCCGCGCCCGAGAACCGTGTTATCCAATCCGAACTTGCGGCCATCGCAGGACCGTACCAGGCGGCGGGCGTGTCCAGGTGCGGGGGTAACTCAAAAGTGGGGATGCGGGAGGTAGGCATGGTGCCAATTCTGCCTGCAGCCAAGCCTATGGCTGCGCACGGTCACCAGGCCACTGTCCACCAACTGTGCAAGCTGGGTGCTGGCCGCCTGCGCTGTGACGCCGGCCACACGGGCGAGCTCGCCGGCACTGCGGTGTTCGCCGCCGAGCAGGGTTGCCAGCATGCGCGAGCGTGTCGGGTCGGCCATCACGGCGGCAATCCGGAAGAAGCGGGGCTCGGCGGCTGGCATAAAGCTTATTGTGGGAGCAGATTCAGGGTACACGGCACGGCACGCACAAAGCTGCGTTCCTCGCGCAGTATGAAACGCAGCTCTTGCGCCCAGGCAAAGTTGCGTGCGCCTTCGTTATCGGCCCTGATGCGCGCGCGGTAAGCCTCGTACGTGGCCAGGTCGTCGAAGCTGATGAGGCCCCAGGCTTCGTAGTTCGTGCCTTCGTGTGGCAAGTAGTAGCCCACCAGATGCCCGCCACAGCGCGGGATGATGCGGCTCCAGTTTTCGGCATAGGTAGCAAAGGCATCTTTCTGGAACGGGTCGATTTCATAACGGATCATGCAGGTGATGGTCATGGTGTGTGTCCTTGGGTAAGGAACAGACTTTAGGCTGCGCCAAACCGCGAATGCTTCGGCGTGCACCGAAACGACATCGCTTACCGGTCCGGATAACCTGTAATTTCGCGGATGTCCCGATACAGGGGCTGGAGTTGCTTGTACATGCGCAGGTAAACACGCCGGTAGAGCTGTTCGTAGGTGGCGGCGTGTTCCGGCTGGGGCTGAAAAACATCGCCGATACGCGTCATGGCGCGTACCGCAGCGGGGTAGCCGGGGTGCAAGCCCAGTCCCACGGCCGCCACCATCGCGGCGCCGAGTCCGCTGGTTTCGTAGAGGTGCGGCCGCTCACACGGCAGGTTGAATACATTGGCCGCGATCTGCATCGCCGCATCGCTCTGCGAACCGCCGCCCGACACCCGTACCCGGACAATTTTTTGCCCACCACGTTTTTCCATGCGTTCCTTGCCTTCGCGCAATCCGTAGGTCAGCCCTTCCAGGATCGCACGGTACAGGTGGGCCCGGGTGTGCACGTCGCCAAAACCGATTACGGCGCCCTTGGCCTCGGGACCGGGCACCTTGATGCCGGGGTTCCAGAACGGCTGCAGCATCAGCCCCTGCGCGCCTGGCGGCACCGAGTTGACCAGGGCGTCGAACAGGGTCTCTGCCGGCACCCCGCGTTGGCCGGCGAGTTGCTGTTCCAGCAGGCCGAACTGCTCCTTGAACCAGCTCACCATCCAGAAGCCGCGCGTGATCTGGATCTCGGTGTTGTAGTGGCCCGGCACGGCGGCCTGGTAGGGCGGGATAAAAGGCGTGGCCTCCAGGTAATGCGGCGTGGTGGTGTTGACGGTGGCTGCCGTGCCATACGACAGGCAGGCAATCTCGGGCGTCAGGCAACCCGCGCCCAGCACCTCGCAGGCTTTGTCGGCTGCGCCTGCGATGACCGGCAGGCCTTGCGGGATACCGGTGGCCTGTGCCGCCTCGGCCGTGACCGTGCCGATGGTCGTGCCGGGCGGAACCAGCTCCGGCAACATGGCAGCGGTAATGGCCATGGCTTGCCACTTCCAGTCGCCGGCGGCAGCCCAGCGGCCCTTCTTGTAGTCGAACGGGATGTAGCCCACCTGCGAAGCCACCGAGTCGACGAAACGGCCCGTGAAACGGTAGTTGAGGTAGCCCGACAGCAGCAGGTACTTGTCGGTCCGGGCCCATAACTCGGGCTGGTGCTGGGCGATCCAGTTGGCCTCAGCCTCCTGCTGGAAAAAGCGCACCGTCTCGCGCATGCCGATGGCACGAAAAGCGGTTTCCCACCACCAGGCGAGTTTCGGAATTTTGTCGGCCCGGCGTTGGTCCAGCCAGACCATGGCCGGCCGCAATGGCTGGCCCAGCTTGTCCAGCGCGATGGTGGTGCCGCGCTGGGTGGTGATGACGACACCGGCCACGGCGCTTTTGGGTACGCTGGTAGTGGCCCACAACTGCCGGCAGGCGCTGCACAAGGTTTGCCAGAAAGCCTCGGGATCGTTTTCCATCCAGCCCGGTTGGAGCGTCTGGTAGCTGGTGATGGGCAGCTGGGTTTTGTGCAGCAGATTGCCCTGCAGGTCGAACAGCAGCGCACGTACGCTCTGGGTGCCGTTGTCTATGGCCAGCAGACAGGTCTTGTTCATGGCGGTGTTGCCTTGGGTGTTGCGCCAGGCACGCTGTAGTGTGCGTCAATCAGCGCGCGATAACGGCCAATCTCGGTGGCCCAGAGCGCTTCGCCCCAGTCCAGATACGGCTCGCACAACTCGCGGACACGCGCCAGATGGTCCAGCCCGCC
>JANLPN010000211.1:0-15048 GCA_031367285.1 Betaproteobacteria bacterium
CCAGTACAGCTGGGGCGACCATGGCTTGTCCTTGCTCGGTTATGTGGGGCTCGCGACGCCGAATTTCCTGTTCGCCCTGGTGCTGATGTATTTTGCCAACGTGCAGTTCGGGCTGTCGATTGGCGGGATGATGGCTCCAGAATTTCTGGACCAGCACATGAGCTGGGCAAAGTTCAGCTCGGTACTGTCGCATTTGTGGATTCCGGTCTTGGTGATCGGCACCTCGGGTACGGCAGCCATGATCAGGCGTTTGCGCGCCAATCTGCTGGATGAGCTGCAAAAGCAGTACGTAGTGACCGCGCGCAGCAAGGGCATGCCACAGACGCGCTTGCTGATCAAATACCCCCTGCGCATGGCGCTTAATCCTTTTGTTGCCGATATCGGCAACCTGCTTCCGGCCGTGATTTCCGGATCGGCCATCGTGTCGGTGGTGCTGTCGTTGCAGACCGAAGGCCCGATGTTGCTTGACGCACTGCAGAGCCAGGACCAGTATCTCGCGGGTTCTTTTCTGATGTTTCTGGCCTTGCTGACGGTGATGGGTATGTTTGTGTCGGATCTCTTGCTGGCGGCGCTTGATCCGCGTATCCGGCTTACCGGCGAGGTCGCCAAATGAGTGGTGTGCCGGAAGACAGTCCGCCGCTCGAGCATTACGTATCCTCCGCAGCTTTTGAGCCTCAGGCGATCGAGACGCTCAGCGCCGAACAGGAGGAGTTTTACCGCGCTTCCCAATGGCGCATCATGTGGTGGAAGTTCCGCCGCCACCGGATTGCCGTGTGGTGCGCCGGTATCCTGCTGCTGCTTTATGCATCCGCGCTGGTAAGCGAAGTACTTGCGCCCTATGGGCTCAATACGCGCGACTCGGGCCATATTTATGCGCCGCCGCAGCCGGTGCACCTGTTTCACGATGGCAGGTTGGTGGGGCCGTTTGTCTATGGCTACAGCATGAAGCTCAACATGGACACGATGAAGCGGGAGTTCACGTCGGATCAGGAAAAGATCGAGCCCTTGAGATTTTTTTGTCATGGCGATGGCTACGAGTTTTGGGGAATGCTGGACGGTGACTTTCATCTGGTGTGTCCGTCGGAAGGCGGTACGCTGTTCCTGTTCGGGACCGACCGGCTCGGCCGTGACATGTTGTCTCGCATCATCTACGGTACACGTATCTCGCTTACGGTCGGGCTACTGGGCATTGCAGTCAGTTTTCTGATCGGCATCACGCTGGGCGGTATTTCCGGGTATTACGGCGGCTGGGTCGATACCGTGATCCAGCGCCTGATAGAGATCGTGCGTTCGTTTCCGGAACTGCCCCTATGGATGGCTTTGTCGGCGGCGCTACCGGTCACCTGGAGCCCGGTGCTGATCTATTTCGGCATCACCATAATTCTGGGCCTGCTCGATTGGCCCGGGCTGGCGCGCTCGGTGCGTTCCAAGTTTCTTGCATTGCGGGAAGAGGATTTCGCCGTTGCAGCCGTGCTGATGGGGGCCAGTCCGGCGCGCGTCATCGGCCGGCATTTGTTGCCGAGTTTTACCAGCCACCTGATTGCGTCCCTTACGCTCTCGGTGCCGAGCATGATTCTTGGTGAAACCGCTCTGTCTTTTCTGGGGCTTGGCTTGCGTCCGCCCATCACCAGTTGGGGTGTGTTGCTCAATGAGGCCCAAAACATCAACGTGGTAGCTCTGTATCCCTGGTTGATGCTGCCCGTGGTACCGGTATTCGTGGTGGTGCTCGCGTTTAATTTCCTGGGCGACGGGCTGCGCGATGCGGCCGACCCCTATAACTAGGCGCACCATGGAACGCGGCCTGTTCGGGTTCATCATCAAGTACAGCAAGCGGGATCAGCTGATGATCGTGCCGCTGGTGCTGCTGTCGATGCTTTTTTACTACGTCACGCTGGACCTGCCCAAAACCATCATTAACCAGCCAATCCAGGGCAAAGGTTTTCCCAGCCCGGATTCGACCGTCGCATTTCTAAGGTTCACTTTCAAGTTGCCGGGCTTTCTGGGTGGGGAGACGGTACGTGTTTTTGATGGCTTCGAGCTTGAGCGAACGTCCTACCTGCTGGCGCTGACCTTCACGTTTCTGGTCTTCATTGTTGTCAGTGGCCTGATCAAGTTCCAGATCAATACGATGAAGGGCTGGATGGGCGAACGCATGCTGCGCCGCTTGCGCTACGACTTGTTCGACCATATCCTGCGTTTCCCGCTGTCCCATTTCCGCCGCGTCAAATCCGCCGAGATGGCGACCATGATCAAGGACGAGGTCGAGCCGCTCGGTGGCTTCGTGGGCGAGGCATTGATCACGCCGCTGTACCTGGGTGGCCAGGCCCTGACGGCCCTGTTTTTCATTCTGTTCCAGCACGTCTATCTGGGCATGGTGGCGTTTGGCATGGTGCTGGTGCAGGCCGTGATCATTCCCAAGATGCGTCGGCGCCTTCTGGTCTTGTCCAGGGAGCGGCAGATTGCCGCGCGCCAACTTGCCGGCAGGATCGCCGAGTGCGTGGATGGCGTGGTGGAGATTCACGCACACGACACGTCGAACTACGAACGGGCCGAATTTTCAGCCCGTCTGGGCAGGCTTTTCATCATCCGGTTCGAGCACTACCAGCGCAAGTTCCTGATCAAGTTCCTGAATAACCTGTTGTCGCAGATCACCCCGTTCCTGTTCTACCTGGTGGGTGGTTACCTGGCGATTGTCGGGCGACTCGACATCGGCGCACTGGTGGCGGTTATTGCCGCGTACAAAGACTTGCCGGGGCCGGTCAAGGAACTGATCGACTGGGACCAGGAGCGCATGGACACCAGCATCAAATACAGCCAGGTCATAGAACAGTTCTCAGTTGATGATCTGGCACCGGTGGCGCAGCAACAGTTGATAGACGCGCCGCAACTTCCCGGCGTTGGCCTGGTTCGTGCAAACAATCTTTCGCTGCTGGATGAATCGGGCGCCAAGGTGGTTGACGGCGTTTCGTTTGAGACCGGTCTGGATGAACACGTGGCCATTGTCGGCTCCAATGGCTCCGGCGTCGGCGAGTTAGCCCAACTGATGGCGAGGCTGCAAGTACCGGCTGGCGGGACGATAGAAATGGGTGGTATCGACATCACTCGGGCGCCCGAAGCCGTCACGGGGCGAGCAATCGCCTACGTTGGTTCGGCCTCCTACCTGTTTCCGGTCAGTGTGCGCGAGAACCTGGTCTATGGGCTTAAGCATCGCCCCATTAGTGCGGCTGGTTACGAAGGCGAAGCCCGGCGCTTGCGGGACAGCCAAGTCCGCGAAGCGTCCCGTGCTGGGAACTCCACGCTGGACATCGCGGACCAATGGCTGGACTATGAGGCAGCCGGCGTTGCGGGGGCTCACGAAATGGACGCTCGCATTCTGGAAATCCTCAAGACGGTGGACCTTGAGGAAACGCTGTTTGAAATTGGTCTCAAGAGCGCGGTCGGCGCGGTGCGTACGTCAGGGCTGGAGGAAAATATCCTGCGCGCGCGCGACACCATGCGGGAGCGTTTGGCCCAGCCGGAACTGATGGAGTTGGTAGAGCGTTTTGACCCGCATCGCTATAACCGCAATGCCACTATGGCCGAGAACCTGTTGTTTGGCACACCGGTCGGCAAGACATTCGACACTGACAATCTGGCGGCCAATCCCTACGTGCGCAAGGTGCTCGACGATATGGGCCTCTCTGCCGATCTGCTCAAGGTAGGGCATAAGCTTGCCGAGACCATGCTGGAACTGTTCAGCGACCTGCCTCCCGGGCATGAGCTGTTCGAGCGTTTCAGCTTTATCGCTTACGATGATCTGCCAAAAGTCAAGGACATTCTCTCCAGGGTCGCGGCAGTTGGGCTGGAGCGCATCAGTGATGCGGATCGCAGTTTGCTGTTGACCCTGCCGTTCAAGCTGGTGGTTACCAAACATCGTTTGGGCCTGATAGACGAGGTACTTGAAACGCGCATCCTTGAGGCACGCAGGCTGTTTGCCACCAACTTACCGCAGCAGTCGCGTGGCGCCATCGAGTTTTTCGACCCGCAGCGTTACAACGGCGCGGCTTCCCTGCAGGACAATATTCTGTTTGGGAAAATTGCTACCGGACAGGCCGGCGGCAGCGCCCAGATCGGGGGTTTGATGCGCCAGATTCTCGACGAATTGCGTTTGCGCCCGCTGATCCTGATGATCGGCCTGGGCTACCAGGTTGGCACCGGCGGCACCCGGCTTTCGATTCCGGATCGCCAAAAGGTGGCCATCGGGCGTGCACTGCTGAAGCGTCCTTCGGTGCTGATACTTGACCAGGCGGCTGCAGTGCTCGACCCGACGGCGCAGAATCGGCTGGTGAGCAGTGTGCTGGACGCCCGCACCGGGTGTGCCGTATTCTGGGTGTTGAACAGAGTTGACCTTGCTGACCGTTTTGGCCAGGTGCTGGTACTGGAGCGCGGGCAACTGGTTGAACGGGGTGGTTTTGACGAGCTGATGGGCAGGCATGGGGCTCTGCACAAATTACTTAAACCCGGCTAAGTGCCGGCAAAGGAGGCATACCATGAGCCTGGAACAGGAAGTGGAACTGATCCGCAGATTCCCGATATTCAGCAAGATTGCTCCCGCAAAGCAGAAGCTCCTTTGCTTCAGCAGCGAGCGGCTGACCTACAGCGCGGGTCAGGAGATCTTCCATGCAGGAGCGGTGGGGGATGCCTGTTATGTCGTCATTGACGGCACCGTGGAAATATCGGTTGATCGACAAAAAGGGCCGTTGGTGATCGGTACCATGGGCCGCAACGAAATCATTGGAGAGATCGCGATTTTTGGGCACGTTCCGCGCACGGCCACGGCCACGGCCAAGACCCGGATCGAGGTACTGCGTATTTCCGCGGAACTGTTCCGAAGCGTGATTCGCGAGAATCCCGACGCCGCCATTGAGCTGATCCGAATCCTGTCGGCACGGCTGGCCAACACAACGGCACACCTGGCGCAGTCACCGCAACCCGTGGCGAGTTAGCCCCTGGCCTGGCCACCAGGCGGGCCTTCGCTTTGTGTCTGCGTCGCACGCGAAGCCGTGCGGGTTGCATGGTCCGGATCTCTTGGAGTACCTTGGTGCTGCGCACTTCGGTGTTATGAGCATTGGGAGCGGCCCGGCGGCTCATGCGGCTTGCAACACGTAACTCTGCATGGGAAGCGCAAAACCCTTGAGTTGCAGCGCCTGACCTGCGCGCAGATCGGAGCCTTGCGTGCTGGTGCCCAACAACTCCATGGTGCGGCTGTCCACCAGCACCTCGGCATGTGATGCCTCGGAGCACAGCCGTGATGCCAGGTTGACCGGTGAGCCGACCGCAGTGTATTCGAGCCTGGATGCGCCGCCGATCACTCCCACGGTGACGAACCCGCTTGCAACACCGACACCCACTCCAAGCTGCATCTCTTCGTTGGACCAGTGGCTCGTCAACGCAATACCGACCGCGCGGATCCGTCGCGCCAGTTCCAGTGCGCGCTGGGCATGGTCGGGGAACGCAATCGGCGCGCCCACCAGGATCAGCACTCCGTCGCCAGCCTGATCCTTGATGGTGCCGCCACAGGCCGCTGCCGCTGCGCCCACCGCGTCATAGTACTCACGCAAGATCTCGATCACGCGTTTGGACGATGTGGCAGCGGAAAACGCGGTGAAACCGCGCAGGTCGCAGCACACCACCGACAGCTCCAGCGTCTTTTCTTCGGTCGCACTTTTCAATCCGCGCCGCGTCACCAACTCGGCTACCTGGGGAGCCAGGAAGCGCGAGAGAAACTGCGCGCGCTGGCCCTGGGTCACGTGGTATTGCACCGAACCGACCAGGAGGACCAGCAGGCCCACCGCACCGCAGAGGGGTGCAATATGGGGTGGCACAATCAGGGAAGATGCCATGATCGGAGCACTGATGGCAAAGGCGATCAAACGCCTCGCTTCGGCCCGGTCCGGCCGACGGTTGAGCGTGAACAGCGTGGCTGCCGTGCCGAGTGTGAGTGAAATCCCGAGCGGGACGGAAAACAGCCAGAACGAAGGATGGAGCCGCTCGCCCGGGTCAAGCGTCAGGTTGCCGAAATGCTCGGCCTTAAGCTCGGGAAACACCAGCGCCGCCAAACCATAAAAAAGGGCCAATCCCTGGGCGGCGCGCAGCAAACGGTCGGGGCCGCGGGTGTTCAGATCACCAGCCGGGATAGTGCGTCGCACGCGCAGAACCCACTCATACGCGAACAGGAATGCCAGAACCTGGGGGAGGGCGAAAATTCCTTCCCAGGGAGCCACGCCGTTGGCGACGCGCATCGGCAGGACCAGCAACACATCGATCGAAATGGAGATTCCCACACAAGCCAGGAACAGCGCCTGGGCCTGGCTGGTCAGAGAGTGCCGGTCGGCCAGAATAAAGGACAAGGCCATACCGACCGCAAGCAGTGAGACTATGACCGGTGCCGTGGTGTCTGCAATCACCGCCAAATTTTACCTGTCGCATCAGGAGATCTGGCGTCGGCACTCTGGTGAAGCCCCGCAACGCTTGATGCGGATATGTCTGACCGATAATCCGCCTGCGGTCGATTTCTCGAACGGCATCGATTTGAAAGCCTGCAATTCATGACTCGTCTTGACGTCTTTATTCGGCGAATGCAGGCGCAACGGGCCTGCATCGACATGGTTGCGGGCCAACTACGTGGTCTGGAGGGGCAGATACTGGAGGTAGGTCTGGGCAACGGAAGAACCTACGACCATCTGCGTGACCGTTTTCCCGACCGGGAGATTTTTGTATTCGACCGCGAAGTCGCGGCCCACCCGGACTGTATTCCACCGGACAGGCTTTTGCGGCTCGGCGATTTTCGCGCGTCCGTCCCGGCCTACCTTGCCGAAAAGCAGGCGGCGTCCGTGTTTATCCATGCGGACATCGGCAGCGCAAACAAAGCGAAGTCCTTGCGCTTGGCGGCTGATCTTGCGCCAACGTTTTTGGGCATCCTGGCGCCGGGCGGTTATTTGGCTTGCGACCAACTTATTGTTTTGAATGGGCTTGAACCTTTGGCCTTGCCGGAAAGCCCGGACGACGGCCAGTACCACCTGTACCGCCGCGTAGCCTGACTGCCGCCAGGCAGAGGTGATTGCTGCAGCGCAACCAAAAAAAAGACCCCATCTTGCGATGAGGTCTTGAAGGGATCCCTGAACCTGTAGGTTACGAAAGGACCCGAGGAGACAACCAGAAAATCTGTTTGCTAAATATGGCTAAAGTATGTCAGGGTTTTCCCTTGCTGTACAGCGTTGAGGCTGCCAAAAGTGCTGCAACTCTTGCAAGCGTGGGAAATACGTAACAAATTAACGCTTCTTGGTAGCGGTCTTCGTCGCGTTGACGGCGTTAGCAGCAACCGTGTTGAAATTGCTTTCGGCAACTTCAGTGGCTTGTTTTACAGCCTTTTGCACCGATTCGAGTGCATTGTTGGCGGCGGCCACGGCACTTTTCATCACTGCTACAGCAGTTTCCGAGCCAGCGGGAGCGTTTTTCGCTGCGGTGTCCACCAGTCCCATAAATTTCTTCTGGGTGTCGGCAGCTTGCTCTTCAAATGCTTTGCTGAATTCTGCCGTGGAACCGGAGGCGATGTCGTACAGATGGCGGCTATAAGCAGCAGTCTTCTCGGCCAGAGGTTGCATCATGCTGGATTGCAGCGTCAGCAGTTCTTGCGCGTCCTTGACACTCAAAACTGCCTTGGCGTGGTCGCCAATTTCGGCCAAAGCCGTTTTGGATGCAGTCAGGTTGAGTTCGACGATTTTTTCGACGCCTTCAAAAGCCTTGCTGGTCAGACCAACCAGGGTTTCGATATTGGCTTTGTGGGACGCCATGACTTGTTCAACGGTCAACATGTGAATTTCTCCAGTAAAAGTAAATGAATAAACCGGTATCTGCTCCGAGGCTTCGCTTTCGCGAAATCTATGTTGCAGTGCAGCATGAATGAATTATAGGCACGCTATACGCCAGTGCAAGTTGTTTTTGTTGCAGTGCAGCATATTAGAGGCCGGCTTCTAGAGCGAGGCTCTAATGGCACTTGGCCACGATAGGGCAATGAAGGTGTGCTTTACACCGACCGATGGGCTTTGTCGCCCCTGTAAGGACGCCGCGCTCCAAGGTCACTACGAACAGCGTTTCGATAGCTGCATCGGACGGTGCAAATCGCGAAAGGACATCCGGAGGCGTTCATCACATTTACCGCAACCGTGGCTGGCCCATGCTGCGTTTTCAACGACGCGGCAGTGGCCGAAAGACGGGCCCAGGCTCAGGGGAGCATGCCGTGATGGAAAGCGCGATTGCCTCGCATCTGTCAATGCGTGTTTTCACGCCGCCAGGGCTGTCGCGCGAGGCCGTTTCCGCCTGAGCATTCCCGTACACTGCCGGCATGGCAGGGCGGGCGTTTCCCGACCACGAAGACCTTATCGATGATCATCACGAGCCTCCTCGACACCGACCTTTACAAGTTCACCATGATGCAGGTGGTCCTGCACCAGTTCCCCGGCGCGCAGGTGGAGTACCGGTTCAAGTGCCGCAACGCGCAAAAGGAGCCGGCACCCGGTGCCCCGAGCTTTGACCTGGCGCCTTATGTGAGCGAAATTCGGGACGAGATCCGGTCGTTGTGCAGTTTGCAGTTTCACGATGCGGAGCTAGCGTATTTGCGCTCCATGCGTTTCATCAAGAGCGACTTCGTCGACTTTCTTGGACTGTTTCACCTCAATGAAAAGTACATCACGGTCAGAGGCCTGCCCAGCGGCGAGATAGACATAACGATCCAGGGCCCCTGGCTGCATACGATTCTGTTTGAAATCCCGGTGCTGGCCATCGTCAATGAAGTCTACTTTCGCAATACCCACAGGCTGCCCGACCTGGTGGAGGGGCGCAAGAGGCTGGACACCAAGATCGGGCAATTGCGTGGCGACACCCTGAGTGATCTCAAGATCGCCGACTATGGAACCCGCAGGCGCTTCAGCCAGGCCTGGCATGAGGAGGTGCTGCGTGTTCTGGCGGTGCGTCTGGGCACTGCCCAGAGCCCCGGGCATGCAGCCGGCACGATGGGCCAGTTCGCGGGAACCAGCAACGTCTTGTTCGCGATGAAGCTCGGTCTCACGCCCCTCGGCACCATGGCACACGAGTATCTGCAGGCCTGCCAGGCTTTGGGACCCAGGCTGCGTGACAGCCAGATTTACGGTTTCGAATCCTGGGCCAAGGAGTACCGGGGCGACCTGGGCATTGCACTGAGCGACGTCTACGGCATCGACGCATTCCTGCGCGATTTCGACATGTATTTCTGCAAGCTGTTTGATGGTGCCCGGCATGACAGCGGCGACCCGTTCAGCTGGGGCGAACGTATGCTGGCGCACTACGCCAGAAACCGGGTGGATCCAAGGACCAAAACGCTGATCTTCAGCGATGGACTGACGGTGCCGCGCACCATTGAGCTCTACCAGCAGTTCCGCGGGCGATGCCAGCTCGCGTTTGGCATCGGTACCAACCTCACCAATGACCTGGGGTACGAGCCATTGCAGATCGTTATCAAGATGGTGCGTTGCAACGGCCAGCCGGTGGCGAAGCTGTCGGACACTCCCTCCAAGAATATGTGTGACGATGAACGTTATATGGCTTACCTGCGCCAGGTATTTGATATCCCGCAAGTGGTCTGAAACATGCTGGTCTGAAACATGCATAAACCTGGCATTACGGTCGCGCGTGCGGTATTTCCCGAGGTGATCGAACGCCTGCAGCGGCATTTCGATGTGTTGTCCAACCAGGCCGACGAGTTATGGAGCCAGGCACAGCTGACAAGCCAATTGCAAGGCCGGGCCGGGCTGTTCTGCACGGGTAGCGAACGCGTGGACGGCGCACTGCTGGCGGCCTGCCCCGACTTGAAAATTTGCGCCAACATGGCGGTTGGCTACAACAATTTCGACATCGATGCGATGACCGCGGCCGGAGTGTTGGCCACCAATACGCCCGATGTACTGACGGAAACCACGGCCGACTTCGGCTTCGCGTTGATGATGGCAACGGCGCGCCGTGTCACCGAGAGCGAACACTTCCTGCGCGCCGGCAAGTGGACACGATGGAGTTATGACATGTTTGCCGGCGCGGACATCCACGGGACCACCCTGGGCATCATGGGCATGGGTCGTATCGGACAGGGTATTGCGCGCCGCGGTGCCCACGGATTCGGCATGCGGGTGATCTACCACAACCGTTCACGCCTGGATGCCGCCACCGAGGCCCAGTGCAAGGCCAGATACGTAAGCAAGGATGAACTGCTGGCAAACGCGGACCATGTGGTGCTGGTGATCCCCTATTCGGCGGAGTCGCACCATCTGATCGGCGCTGCCGAGCTTGCACGCATGAAACCCACCGCGACGCTGATCAACATCGCACGCGGCGGCATTGTGGACGATGCGGCCCTGGCCCGGGCGCTGCTGGAGCGGCGCATTGCGGCTGCCGGGCTGGACGTGTTCGACGGCGAGCCGCGGGTGCACCCGGGACTGCTTGGTGCGCCAAATGTCGTGCTCACACCGCATATTGCCAGCGCCAGTGTGCCAACCCGCCTGGCCATGGCCAACCTGGCTGCCGATAACCTGATCGGGTTTCTTACAGTGGGCAAACCGCTGACTGCGTTGAATCCCTCCGTGCTGGCCAGGTCTTAGGCGCAAGGGGGATGGACAAGGCCGGTTTCATTGAGTTCCTGTTATGGGGCTTGCTGGTGTTGGGGGTGCTCAATCTGATTGCCTTGTTATGGCTCGTTGCGCGCCGATCCGGCGACCGGTTGGTGCAGGCGATGGATTCGGGACGTGCGGAACAACTGGCTGCACAGCAGTCGAACGCTGTCCGGCTGGACCGGCTCGAGCGTGAACTGGGCCGCGAGATCGGGGAGTCCTCACGCAGTGCGCGCCAGGAGTTGTCGCAGAGTTTTGCCCTGTTCCAGCAGACCTTGCTGACCCAGGGCGCCGAAGCGACCCGCACCCAGAACACGCAGATCGACGCGTTTGGCCAGCAACTTGCGCTGCTCAAGCAAACGCTGTCGGACACCTTGAACACACAGTTGCAGAACCTCAGCGAGTCGAATGCAAGGCGTATGCTGGAAGTGCGCCAGACGCTGGAGGAGCAACTCGCGCAGCTTCAGGCCAGCAATTCCACCAAACTCGACGAGATGCGAGCCACCGTCGACGAGAAGCTGCAGGCCACCTTGCAGGTGCGGCTGGGTGAGAGCTTCAAACAGGTCGCGGAACGCCTGGAGCAGGTGCACAAGGGCCTGGGGGAAATGCAGACACTGGCGCAGGGCGTGGGTGACCTAAAACACCTGCTGACGAACGTCAAGACGCGCGGCATGTTCGGTGAGGCCCAACTCGGTGCCTTGCTGGAACAAGTGTTTGTGCCCGACCAGTACGCGGTGCAGGTGGCAACACGTCCCGGCAGCAAGAGTGTGGTCGACTACGCCATCAAGCTGCCGGGCCGTTCCAATAGCGGAGAGCCTCTGTGGCTGCCGATTGACGCCAAGTTCCCGATCGAGGATTATGAGCGCCTGCTCGATGCACAGGGCAGGGCGGACGTCGCCGGCGCGGAACTCGCCGGCAAGGCCCTGGAGGCCCGCATCCGCCTGGAGGCCAGGTCCATGTCGGACAAGTATCTGGAGCCGCCGTACACCACCGATTTTGCGATCCTATTTTTGCCCACTGAAGGCCTCTACGCCGAGGTACTGCGCCGGCCCGGGCTGATGGAAGGACTGCAGCGCGAGCACCGCGTCACGCTGGCCGGCCCCACTACGCTGCTGGCCATGCTGAGCTCACTGCAAATGGGGTTCAGGACACTGGTGCTGGAGCAAAGGGCGAGCGAGGTCTGGCAGGTGCTTGGCGCGGTCAAAACGGAGTTCGGCAAGTTCGGAGACGTGCTGGCCAGGGTCAAGAGCCAGACCGAGACGGTGCTCAAGACTCTGGACTCGGCCCAGACCCGCAGCCGCGCCCTGGGGCGTGTATTGAAACAGGTGGAGGCCTTGCCGGACACACAATCGCAGGCGCTGATTCCGGCAGACCGGGACTTCGACAAAGAGGCGGATGAAATCTAGATCTCTTGGGCGTTTGATTGCGGCGCAGATCTGCCTGCACGCTTGTATGGCGGGCACCCGTCTGGCGGCGCCACTGCTTGCCTTGCGCGATGGGCACAGCACCCTCGCCATGGGCGTGTTGCTGGCGCTGTTTTCGTTGACGCAGGTTTTTCTGGCACTCCCGGCCGGCCGTTTTGCCGACCGGCACGGCCTGCGGCGACCGGTGGGGCTGGCGGTGGCGGTTGCCGCCTTGGGTGCCGGACTGGCAGTTGCCTTTCCGGTGTTTCCGGTGTTGTGCCTCGCGGCCTTGATGACCGGCGGGGCAACCGGGGCCGCATCGATTTCGCTGCAACGCCATGTAGGACGCGCGGCACAGGGCGCAACCGAACTCAAGCGGGTATTCAGCTGGCTGTCCATCGGACCGGCGGTGTCCAACTTCTTCGGGCCTTTTGCCGCTGGCCTGCTGATCGATTACGCGGGCTCCATCGCTGGCGACACCACGGGCTACCGCGCCGCCTTCCTGCTGATGGCCTTGTTGCCCCTGCTCACCTGGCTGCTGATACGCAAGGTCAGCGAATTGCACCCGGTATTGCCGGCATCGGGTTCCGGCCCCACGCGTGTATGGGACCTGATGCGTGAACCCATGATGCGTCGGCTGATGGCGGTGAACTGGTGCCTGTCTTCGTGCTGGGACGTGCACATGTTCGTGGTGCCCGTGATTGGCCACGAGCGCGGTTTCAGCGCCTCGGTAATTGGGTCCATCCTGGGGGCTTTTGCCATCGCCGCGGCGTTGGTGCGCGTGGCCATGCCCGCATTTGCGTCGCGTCTGCGTGAACATGTCGTGGTTTCATCGGCGATGCTGGTGACCGCGGTGGCGTTTGCGGTGTATCCGTTGACGCAGACGCCGCTCGCTATGGGTGCGTTTTCGGTCGTGCTGGGCATTGCGCTGGGCTCGGTGCAGCCCATGATCATGAGTACCCTGCACCAGATCACGCCGGAGGCGCGCCATGGGGAAGCGCTGGGTTTGCGGCTGATGGTTATCAATGCGTCCAGCGTGCTGATGCCGGTCATGTTCGGCACGGTGGGCGCCGCGGTCGGCGTGTCGGTCGTGTTCTGGACCGTAGGCGCGGTGGTAGGCGCAATGGCTCGGACTGCCTGGCACATGCGGCCCGTGCCTGTGCCTGCCCACGCGCCGAAATAAGCCTGGCACGGTGCCGTTTTACAAGCGGTAGAAGGCCCTGATAAAGTCCCACGCGGCCTGTGGCTCGTCGACGTAGGTGAACAAATTGAGATCCTCGGGCGATATGGCGCCTTCTTCCAGCAACACGTCGAAGTTGCACAGGCGTTTCCAGTAGCTTGTACCAAACAGCACGATAGGCACCGGTTTGGCCTTGCGTGTCTGCACCAGCGTGATGACTTCGAACAACTCGTCCAGCGTGCCAAAGCCGCCCGGAAATGCCACCAACGCCTTGGCCCGCATCATGAAGTGCATCTTGCGCAGCGCAAAGTAATGGAACTTGAAACTCAGCGAGGGCGTGACATAGGGGTTGGCCTGCTGTTCATGCGGCAGTGCTATGTTCAGCCCGACCGTGAGCGCCCCCATTTCATGCGCGCCGCGGTTGGCCGCCTCCATGATGCCGGGCCCGCCACCGGTGGCGATGAACAGGCGCTCGGGCACCGGCTTGTCCGCGCTGTAGGTCGCCACCAACTGGGCAAACAGGCGCGCCTGTTCGTAGTAGTGCGCGTTGCGCATCAGCCGCTGTGCCTGCGACAGCGCAACGGCATCGTCAACCAGTTGCGCTTGCCGCAACGCTTCCCGCGCCTGTTCGGGTGCGGGAAAACGCGCGCTGCCAAAGACCACGACAGTGCTTTCTATGCCCTGTTCCGCCTGGCCCAGGTCAGGTTTGAGCATCTCCAGCTGGAAACGTATACCGCGTGTTTCGCGCCGCAGCAGGAATTCCGGGTCCGCAAAAGCGAGCCGGTAGGCGTCGGCTTCCAGAGGGTTTCCCTGGTCGGAGTAGTTTTGAATCTCGGCCCATGCGTCGGCCAGACGGCGTTCTCTCAGGTGGTGGGTTTTTTCCATGGGATCGATTGTGGAGGTAAAAATCACGGGTGGAGCATCTACGCGGTGATGGCCTGCAGCGCCTGTGCAATGGACGGCGCCATGCTGGTGGCGTTGGTCGGGTGTTTGATGCAATCGGTGCTCCAGACCTCGCCAACGCCGGCTTCCCGGATCAGGCGCAGCGCGTCGGGCGCGAACAGCGCATGGGTTACCGCCGCATCGATGGAGGCTGCGCCCGCCGCGCGCAGCAAACGCGCGGCCGCGGCCACGGTGTGCCCGGTGCTCAACACATCGTCCAGCACCACTACGGCACGGCCGGCCACTGCAACCGGGGGCAATTTGACTTCCACCGAGCGGTCGCCGCTGCGCACTTTGCTGCAGACCGCGTAATCGAACCCGTGGCGCCCGGCCGCTACGGCTACCCATTGTTCCGATTCGGCGTCCGGCCCTACCAGCAAAGGCCGGTCCCGACGCGTTGCAATCAGGTCGGACAGTGTGTGGGCCCCCGTTAGCACGATGGCGTGGGGAACCGGGACCGCCTCCTGCAGCGTCGCTACCCGGTGTAGGTGCGGGTCGACGGTGATGATGGCATCGAACAAGCTGGCCAGAAAGCCACCGACGATGCGTTGGCTGACGGCCTCGCCAGGCGTGAAAGCCATGTCCTGCCGCATATACGCCAGGTAGGGCGCAACCAGGGTCAGGTGTGTCGCACCCAGGCTGCGGGCGGTCTGGGCGACCAGCAGCAACTCGATCAGTTTTTCATTCGGCTGGTCCAGGGTACGCCACACGACAATCCGGCGCGGCCGCGGCTCGGGAATACGGAGCTTGATCTCCCCATCCGGAAAGCGGTGGCGCTCTATCAGCCCCGGCTTCAACTGGGTGGCCGCGCAGAGCCGCAGGGCGGCGTCATGTTCTTCTTCAAAATACA
>JANLPN010000376.1:0-22292 GCA_031367285.1 Betaproteobacteria bacterium
ATCAAGGAAATGATGATCCCGTCGCTGCTGCCCGTGGTAGCTCCCATTCTGGTTGGACTGGTGCTCGGCCCGGCCGCGCTGGGCGGTTTGCTGATGGGTACCATCGTGACCGGCCTGTTTGTAGCCATTTCCATGTGTACCGGCGGCGGCGCCTGGGACAACGCCAAGAAGTACATCGAAGACGGCCACCACGGCGGCAAGGGCTCCGAGACCCATAAGGCCGCCGTTACCGGCGACACCGTGGGCGACCCCTACAAGGACACCGCCGGCCCGGCCGTGAATCCGCTGATCAAGATCATCAACATCGTGGCGCTGCTGATCGTGCCGCTGATGATGCAGATTCACGGCGGCAAAGCTGCAGCGGTCGAGGCCATGCCGGCCGCACCGGCGGCAATCAGCGCGCCGGCAGCGGCACCGGCTGCTGCTGCGCCGGCGGCTTCCGAGGCTGCTGCGGCCATGGCACCTGCTTCGGCGGCGTCCAACTAATACTTGCCGGGCCCGGCGCCGGCACCTTTAATCGCGGCGCATTTGGCTTGCTGGTTCTCGCGCTTCAACCTGGCCGCACGAACCCGGACTCCGCCCATGCCAGTGCGCTGCTTACAGTCAGCCTGAAAGCAGGCGAGACGGCAACTCGACCTAGTTCCTCGCCGAAATCATCCACCGCAACCAGGGAGGCGGTGGCGCCGTCCTCGTCGGGGACGATGGCAAGCGCGACCTGAATGCGGCGTCCTCCGGCGGTCACGCTGACGTTCCGGTTGAGCTGGGCATACAGCTGCTGCTCGTGCCGGCGTATGACCTCCGCGGCCGTCTTCACGAGCGTGTTGAAAGCGGAAACGTCGAGCGGCTTGGGATTCTTTTTGTCGCGCCCCATGGTCCATGGCCCTACAAGGGCAGGCTCCGTATGACCGTGCAGCATCATCGCAACGGCCCAGCCATCGTCATCTTCGTTCTTGATAACGCGCGCGGTCCAGCGCCCATCGCGCCAGACCCGGTCTTGGTGGATTGGTTCAGGGGTGTTCTCTGTCATCGTTCGTATTAGACCGGATGCGTGGCCCTTTCAATTCGGCCGGCCGCGAACTATGTCAGCATCGGCCTATGGCAGCTACTGAGCTCCCGCGCCCGCGGTCTTGTTTCCTTATCGACATTCGTGCAAACGCCGAACCGTACCATTGGAGTCGCATCATCCCGCTCACGGCCAACCCGCACCGACATGAATAAATTGCAGTCAGAGCTGAATCGCCTGTACCTCCCCCGACCACTGGAACGCGCGGAAACTGACGTGCCGTCATCGGCGCTCATGGATCCCTCGGACAGGGTGCGTGCCATGGTGATGGAGCTGACGCGCCCGCCGAGTTGGGAGGCTCTCTCCAGAGTCTGGCATGGCGTTCAGACCGAACTCGAACTTCCTGCCCCGGCCATTGCCGTCTCCGGTATAGATGGTCTTCAGCTTTGGTTCTCGCTCGCCGAGCCGATCGCGGTCGCGCGGGCGCATGCGTTTCTGGAGTGCTTGCGGCAGCGTTTTCTGGCTGAAATCGAATCCACCCGTGTTCGCTTGATGCCTGTTCCGGATGCATCGGCGATACGCCAGGAACGTCATGCCCGGCTGGTACCGGCACTTCAGGAACACACCGGGAACTGGTCCGCGTTCCTGGCTCCGGACCTTGTGCCCATCTTTGCCGATACGCCGTGGCTCGACATTGCGCCCAATGAAGAAGGTCAGGCAGCTTTGTTGCGCGGCATCGAGGTGACAAAGCAGGCCGTGTTCGAAGCGGCGCTGGAGAAGCTCGGACCAACCATGCATCCGTCGCAATCTATCGTGGAGGTTGCGGCCAGCGTCGATGAACCCCTCACGCACGGGCGACCCGAGGCTGCTTGCGCAGATGGGGACCCGAAGCGATTTCTGCTACACATCATGAATGACGGCAACGTTGCACTGGCCCTTCGGATCGAAGCGGCCAAAGCGCTGCTGCGGCACTCCAACGAATTTCGTCCGCCGCAAGGCGATTAGGGCCTGTTCACACTACTTTCAGCTTGTCATGCTTTGCGCGTGTGCGCGCGGCCGCGGCAACATGGAAACCTCGCGCAGTCGCTGATGCGCGGCGCCTTCCCACGCAATGGGCAACTGGTTTTTTGCCTGCAGATAGTGGTGTGTGAAAACGTCCAGGTAGGCCGTCAACGTCTGCTCAGCCACGTGTTCGCCCGCCAGGGCGAGGCACAGCGCCGCCACCTCACTGGTGCAGAAGTGGTCGTCGCGGCGGGAGCGGCGCAGCTTGTATCCCGATATCCGGTCCGCCTGCGGACTGAGCACAGGCAGGGGGGCGAGGTAGGGGCTGCGGCCAAACATCTTGCGGGCCTCGGCCCAGGTGCCGTCCAGAAGGATGAACAGCGGGCGCTTGCCGGTCCCGGCGCCGGGTGGGTCCGGCAGTTGAACGGTGTGCACGACCCGCTCGGGCGCTGCATATTCCCCTGGAAACACCACATAGGGTTGCCATTGCGGGTCGCGCAGCAGGGTCAGGAGCGCGGGGTCCGGTTCGGTACGTGCCCAGCCGAAGGCGAAGGTGTCGGCCACCACGTCGGCAACCAACCAGCCGGTGTTGCTGGGCTTGAGCGGCTCGATGTCGGCCATCAACAGGCAGACCCCAGCGCGCGTAGGCACCGAAGGGCGCTGGGCGCACATGCAGTGGCTGGGCACCAGCCGGCAGCCCGCACACCGCTCGCGCTTGAACCCTCCCCGGGCAAGAAAGGGCTTAGCGCTGCGCGCGAGCCGCGCGGCGCGCAAATGGGAGACGGCGTTGGGCATGCGACGATTGTGAGGCTGGACGCGCGCCTGCCGGACAGCTTGCGGATTGGTGGCGTTTACGCCGGCCTGGGCAACGGTCATGCACGCGGGGTCGGGTAACAGGGCGACCGGCAAACAGGTGTGTTCTGAACCCATCTGTCAAAGCGCGAATCAATCTGCCAGGAACGCTTCGATGGCGTGTGCCAGCGCCTCAGGCTGGTCCAGGTGCAGCATGTGGCCGCAATCGTCGAGCACCACGCGTTTCAGCTTGCCGATCATTCCCATGCGCAGCTCGAAATCGCCGCGCGGATAACGGTCGCCGCAACCGCGGCCAACCTCGGTGTGCGCGCCTTCCACCCACAATACGGGCGCGGTGATCGCGCTCCAGCAAGCCAGCGCCTCTTCGCGGCGGTAGAGCACGGGGTTGCCGCGCTTGTGCGCGGGGTTCGACGCGGGCGGCGCGGCGAACGTGATAAATGTATGAGGACATAGGTGAGGTCATGCCCGGTCAAGCGGCTTCATGCCGGATACGGTGTTGTTCATCTGCCCAGCGGCGATGCCTTCGCGCGCGAGGTACTGGTGCACGAAAGCGATCGCCATGCTGCCCTCGCCCACCGCCGCCGCCACGCGCTTGACCGGGCTCAGCCGCACGTCGCCACAGGCGAACACGCCGGGCAGGCTGCTCTCCAGCAGGAACGGGTCGCGCGTGTGCGACCAGCGGCCGGCCTTGCGCACGTCGTCGCCGGTCAACACAAAGCCGTTCCTGTCGCGCGCCACCTCCTCCGGCAGCCAGCCCGTGCCGGCATCGGCGCCGATAAACACGAACAGCCCGCCGATGCGCTCGCGCGCCAGAGCGCCCAACTTTTCGGCCACCTCGGGTGCCGACGAGGCGATGGCGAAGTAGTGGTGCGGCTCCACGCGCATCACGCGCGAGGGTTCGGCGGCGCGGTAGCCACCAGGGAACGGCGTGGCAAAGGCCAGCGGAACTTCGCCAAAGATGGTGCCGGGCAGCCGCGACGTAAGGCACCCGCGCGGGCCAAACCCAAAGCCCGACAGGCTGCTAGCCCCCCAGCGAGTCCAGCAACGCGTACACCGGGTCCTTGCCAAACAACGCGCCAACAGGCTGGCGCGGGCCGAAACGTTCGGCCTCGGTTCCTTCGGGCGTGCCCAGGGGACGCATCCAGTCGTAGACCACGGTACGCGCTGCGATGCGCCATTCATCGCCACGCTTCTCGAAGCGGTCCACATAACGGCCGGCAAGGAACACCTCGCGCGCGGTGCCGTTGGCGTCGCGGTCACGTTGCAGTGCCATGAAATACGTCTCCACCGCCGCCTGTGTGCCGCGCAAGGTAATGGACATGTTCGTGATGTTGTGTACCGAGCGCTCGCCCTGCGTGGCCAGCTTCTCCAGCGCCCAGTCGATGAAGCCGCTCGCACTGCCCTGGTAAGGGCCATGCCGGTCGGTCGCGTCAGGCCAGTAGGCGCTGCGCAACGCGGCTTCGTCCTGGCGGTCGATGCCGCGGCAGTAGCGGACCATGCATTCGCGAATCGCTTCGCGGTCCAGCAGGTGCTCTAGCTTGGTGGTCAGTTCCTGGATGGTCATGGATTTGTCTCCTGAAGTTGAGGGGTATTGCAATTCTACTAACCGGCAGGTAGAATTCTCGAAAATATATTTCGGAGACAGCAGACATGGGTCCACGCATGACTGGCAAGGTAGCACTGATTACCGGCGGCGCACAAGGTATTGGCCGGGCAATCTGCGAGCGTTTCGCCGCCGAAGGCGCCACGGTCGGCGTGCTGGACATCAAAGCCGACAACGCCGAACGCGCGGCGCAGGCCATCCGTGACCAGGGCGGAAAAGCGCTGGCCCTCCACGGCAACGTCGCCGAGCGCGGCACCTTCGAGAACGCGGTCACTGAACTGGAACGCAGCTGCGGCCGTCTGGACGTGCTCGTCAACAACGCGATCTGGGTCCGTTATGGCCCCATCGACGCTATCACGCCCGAGATGCTGGAGCGCATGGTGGGCACCGGCTTCAGCTCGGTGGTCTGGGGCATGCAGGTGGCCGCGGCTGCCATGGCGCGTGCCGGCGGCGGTTCCATCATCAACATCGCGTCCGCCGCGGGTTTCCTGGGCATACCCAACGCACTGCTGTACTGCGGCGTCAAGGCCGGCGTACTGGGGCTCACGCGCTCTGCGGCGGTCGAACTAGGGTCCCGCAAGATCCGCGTCAACGCCATCGCTCCGGGCACCATCATGACCGAGGGTGTCAGCATCAACGTCGACGAAGCCGGCATGGCGAAGCGCATCGCGCGCACGCCGATCGGGCGCCTGGGCCATGTGGAGGACATCGCCAACATCGCCTGTTTCCTGGCCAGCGACGAGAGCGGCTTCATCACGGGCGAGTCCATGCTGGTGGACGGCGGCGTGACCCACGCATTACTCTGAAATCTCCATGCATTCCCTGCACCCCCTGTTCTTCCCCGCCTCGGTGGCCATCATTGGCGCTTCCTCCGACGCCGAGCGCATAGGCGGCCGGCCACTGCGCTTCCTGCGCGAGGCCGGGTTCAAAGGCGCCTTGTACCCGGTCAACCGCAGCGGCGCGGCGGAGATCCAGGGCCTGCCCGCCTATGCCAGCCTGCTCGACGTGCCCGGCCCGGTGGACCACGCCATCGTTGCCGTGCCGGTGCCGGGCGTGCTGGCCGCCCTGCAGGACTGCGCGGCTAAGGGCGTGAAGGCGGTGCAGGTATTTACGGCCGGCTTCGCCGAGGTGGATGCCGCCGGTGCCGAACTGCAGGCGCGCCTGGTACACATCTGCCGCGACGCCGGCATGCGTTTGGTCGGCCCGAATGCGCTGGGCTTGCTCAACCCGTCGGTCAACCTTTTCGCCACCTTCTCCACCGCGCTCAATGGCTTGCGGCCGCGCCCCGGCGTGGTCGGCATGGCCACGCAGAGCGGCGCCTTCGGCTCGGCCGCCTATGGCATGGCCACGCTGCGCGGTATCGGGCTCTCTCGCGTGATCGCCACCGGCAACGAGGCCGACGTCGACGTGGCCGAATGCATAGACTACCTGGCGCAAGACCCCGACACGCGCGTGATCTGCGCCGCGCTCGAAGCCTGCAAGGACGGCACTCGTCTGCGCGCGGCGCTGCGCAAGGCCGCCGATGCCGGCAAGCCGGTGATCATCATGAAGATCGGCTCCACCGAAGTCGGTGCCGCCGCGGCCGCCACGCATACCGGTTCGCTGGCCGGCAACGACGCGGTCTATGACGCCGTATTCGCTGAATGCGGCGCCTACCGCGCACAGTCGATCGAGGAGATGCTCGACATCGCCCACCTGTGCGCCGTGACCGGCGCGCTGCCCTCCAACGAACGCATCGGCATCATGACCGGCTCCGGCGGCATCGGCATCCTGATGGCCGACGGCGCTTCCGAACTCGGAATGACATTGCCGCCGCTGGCCGCCGATGCGGCCGACGCGCTGCGAGCGCTGCTGCCTTTCGCCGTGCCGGCCAATCCCTACGACACCACGGCACAGGTCACCTCCGTGCCCGACGGCGTGCCGCGCGTGGTCGAGGCCCTGCTGCGCCCGGCATCCGGCTATGGCTGTGTGTTCGCCTACCTGGCGCACGTGGGGTTGTCGCCGGAACGTTTCCGCTCCACCGAAGAGCGCCTGATCGCATTGCGCCGCGACTATCCCGGCCAGGCATTGGTGCTGGTGATGCTGTCGGAGGACGGCGTCACACGGCGGCTTGAGGCCGCAGGAATAGCAGTGTTCGCCGACCCCACACGCGCAGTGAAGGCCGTGGCCGGCGCCGCACGCATGGCCAGCCTGCGCAGCGGCATGCGCCGCGACACCTTGCCGGCACCGGATATGACGCAGCCGCTGCCGGAAGCGGCCACCGAAGCGCAGGCCAAGGCGCTGCTGGGCGCCGCCGGCATTCCGGTGTTGCCCGAACAGACCTGCACCAGCGCCCTGGACGCAGCACGTGCGGCTGACGCCATGGGTTACCCGGTGGTGGCCAAGATCGTCTCCGCCGACATCCCGCACAAGACCGAGGTCGGTGGCGTCATCGTCGGCCTGCCGGATGCACAGGCCGTGGCCGCCGCCTACGACACGCTGCTGGCGCGGGCCGCCGAACGCGCTCCGCAGGCACGCATCGACGGCGTACTGATAGCACCGATGGTGCGCGGCGGCGTGGAAACCATCATCGGCATCCACATGGATCCGGTGTTCGGCCCCATGGTCATGTTCGGCCTGGGCGGCACGGCGGTGGAATTGTTCAAGGACGTGGCTTTCGCGTCCGCCCCGCTCACGCCTGCGCAAGGCCTGACACTGGTCGA
This sequence comes from Betaproteobacteria bacterium, assembly GCA_031367285.1. Classification (GTDB taxonomy): domain Bacteria; phylum Pseudomonadota; class Gammaproteobacteria; order Burkholderiales; family Burkholderiaceae_C; genus CAISIP01. Next base: position 7,124 of record JANLPN010000376.1, read on the forward strand.
TTCCGTGCGCTCCTCGGCCCTGCTCAATGCATGGCGCGGCGGCCCGCAATACGACACGCAAGCGCTCGCCGAGGCGCTGAGCAACCTGTCGCACTTCGCCGTCCGGCACGCGGACCATCTGGCCGGCATCGACATCAACCCCTTTGTCGTCAAAACCGAAGGCGCCGTCTGCCTCGACGCACTGATCTCCACGCGTTGATATGGACGCCCCCCGAAACGCCTGCGGCGGATTTTCTCCACTCCTTAACAAGAGACTCCCATGATGGACCTGAAGACACTCACCCTGAAGATCGAAGACGGCGTGGCCGTCGTCACGCTGAACCGCCCGCCGGTAAATGCCCAGAATGCCGAACTGCGCGGCGAGCTGGTTCAGGTGTTCGACACCCTGAGCGAGACCGACGAGGTGGCAGCCATCGTGATCACGGGCTCGGGTAAGACCTTCTCGGCCGGCGCCGACATCCGCGAGCGCTCCGGCATGGCGGACGCGCCTGGCGCCTATGGCAGGCACAACCGGCTGGTGCGTGAGTGTTACTACGCCATGGTCGAGTGCTCCAAGCCGATCATCGCGGCCATCAACGGCCCGGCGCTGGGCGCGGGCTTCGGCCTGGTCATGGGCGCGGACATCTGGGTTGCGGCGGAAGAGGCCTATGTGTCGATGCCGGAAATCAACGTCGGCCTGGCCGGTGGCGTGACCTTCCTGCAAAAACATTTCAGCCATTCGCGCGCACGCCGGATGTTCTATACCGGCATGCAGGTGCCGGCGCAGGAGCTGTACCGGCTCGGCCTGGTCGAGGCTTGCCTGCCCGCCGCCGAGCTGATGCCCTACGCCATGGGCATTGCGCGCGAGATCGCCTCCAAGAGCCCGATCGCCGTGCGGCTGGCCAAGGAAGCGGCGCGCTTCACGCTGGCCATGCCGCCGCGCGAGGCCTACCGCTACGAACAGGGCAACACGTTTGCGTTGTCCAAGACCGAGGACTCCAAGGAAGCGCAGCGTGCCTTCCTGGAAAAGCGCAAGCCGGTCTACGTCGGCCGCTGAAACGGAACGCTCTCTATATGATGGTCGGCTGAATCCACTTCACCCTCCTTCTTCCATGCCCAAACGCCAGCCCATGCCCACCTCGACCGCTGCAGCAACCGCGCTTGACCCCTTGGACACGCGCGAGCAGCAGTTGCTCGCGATCGCGCGCCGCCTGTTCGCGCAGCAGGGCTACGACCGCACCGCGCTGCGCGACATCTCCGAGGCGGCGGGCATTACCAAGGCCGCGCTGTACTACTACTTCCCGAACAAGGATGCGCTGTTTGAGCGGGTGGTGCTGGAGTCGCTGCAGATTCTGGTGGACGATGTGTCGGCCGCGGTGGCGCGCGAGACCACGCCCACCGCCCGTATCCGCGCCTTCATGGAAGCCTCGGCCGCATGCATCGACTACGGGCGCGACCGCTGGATCGCCGGCTCCAACGCCTTCTGGCAGGGCGCCAAGGACGGGCAGCGCCTGGCTGCGCTCCAGTTGCGCGACGGTTACGAAGGCCTGCTGCGCAAATGCATAGTCGAGGGCATGGCCAGCGGCGAGCTGCGCGCCGCGGACCCGGCCATGGTGGGGCGCTTCCTGCTCTCCGCACTTAACCACATGACACGCTGGCACAAGCCGGACGGCAAGCTCACTGCCCGGCAGGTGATGCAGCAGTTCCTGGACATGGCCCTGTACGGCCTGGTGCAGGATGCGCCTGCCGACGCGGCCCCAGCGCCCGCGCTGCGCCTGGTGGCTTCGGCTGCCACAGCGTCCACACCAACTCCCACGCCGCGGCGCAAGCCTGCCGCGCGGCCGCGCAAGGCCTGATCCGGCCGGCGCGACAACCCTCTCTTTACTTTTCAACGATGAAAACGACCCCTTGTCCTCTTGCCGTCGGATCGCCTTACCTGTCGGCAAGTAAATCACTTTCCCCGATCGCTCGCACACGCCGTCTGGTTGGCCTCATGACGCGCCGCGCCCTGCTGGCCGCGGCGGCATGCCTGCTGCAGCCCGCGCTGGCGCAAGCGCAGGCCTTCCCCGGCGGCCCGGTAACCATCATCGTGCCGTACGCGGCCGGCGGCCTGACCGACAACCTGGGCCGCGCGCTGGGCCAACGCCTGAGCGAACGCTGGGGCCAGCCCGTAGTGGTGGACAACCGCGCCGGCGGGGGCACCGTGATCGGTACGGCAGCCGCCGCACGCGCGCCGGGCGACGGACGCACGCTGCTGCTTACCAGCTTCGGCTTCACGGCCAACCAGTTCATGGTGCCCAACCTGCCCTACAAGCAGACAGCGCTGGAGCCACTGGCGCTGCTCGCGGTTGCGCCCTCCATCCTGTTCGTGCACCCCTCGGTGCCGGCCAACAACATCCCGGAGCTGGTGCGTTACCTGAAGACTGCACCCAAGCCCTTGACCATCGCGTCTTCCGGGAACGGCTCCAGCCCGCACATTGCGGCCGAACTCTTCGGCTCGATGCTGGGTGTGGAAATCACCCACGTGCCTTACAAGGGCAACGGCCCCGCCATCAACGATCTGGTTGGCGGGCAGGTGCAGGCGCTGTTCGACTCCAAAGCCTCGCTGACCTTTGTGAAGGCCGGCAAGCTCAAGGCCCTGGGCGTGGCCTCGCTGCAGCGCTCATCGCAGGCGCCTGATCTGACACCCATCGCGCAGGCCGGCGTGCCCGCACTGGCCGGCTTCGCCACGGGCAGCTGGTTCGGCGTGCTGGTGCCCCAGGCCACGCCGCGCGACATCCAGGCCCGGCTGTACGCAGATATCCGCGCGATCCTGGAGACCAAGCCCATGCAGGAGGCCATCGATCGCGCCGGTGTGGAGCCGGTGCTGTATACGCAGGCCGAATTCGCCAGCTACCTCAAGGCCGAGGGCGACAAGTGGGGCCCGATCATCAAAGCCAAGAACATCCAGGCGGACTGAGATGAAAGACGCCCCCCGTCTGTCCGGTCTCACTGCGTGTAGACCGGCCGAACCCCCCACTGGGGGGAGGGCCGGCCGCTTCGGAGCGGCCGTGCGCTGCGGCCCCTGGATTGGGGATTACGCGCCACGCAATATCAGAGAGAAATGAGATGACGGCGCACGCCCCTGTTCCCTTGTCCGACCTGCAGCTGGACGGCCGCCTGGCTGGCCGGCGCATGCTGGTCACGGGCGCGGCTTCAGGCATAGGCCGCGCCGTCGCTGAACTCTTCGTGCGCGCCGGTGCCCGCGTCGCCGCACTGGACCGCCACCGCCCCGAAGGCCTGGCTGCCAACGCTCAGCAGCTTCTCGCCTGCGAGGCCGACATTACCGATGCCCTGGCCGTGGACGGCGGACGCAGCTACCACTGAAGCCAAGGAGACATACACCATGCAAGGCCTGATGCAGCAACACCAACTGCTTCTCTCCGGTCTCCTGGACCACGCAGCCACCTTCCATGGGGAGCGGGAGATCGTCTCGCACATGGTCGACGGCAGCACCCACCGCGGCAACTGGCGCGCGGTACAGCAACGCGCCAAGCGCCTGGCCAACGCGCTCACCACGCTGGGCGTGCAGGCCGGCGACCGCGTTGCCACGCTGGCCTGGAACACCCACCGCCACATGGAGCTGTACTTCGGCGTCTCTGGCATGCAGGCCATCCTGCACACTGTGAATCCACGGTTGTTCCCCGAGCAGATCGTCTACATCCTGAACCACGCTGAAGACGGTTATGTCTTCTTCGACACCAGCTTCGCGGAGCTGCTGGCCGGCCTGGCGCCGCAGCTCCTGCACGCCAAGGGTTTCGTGGCGATGTGCAGCCGCGACCAGATGCCCAAGGTGGCGCTACCCAATCTCATGTGTTACGAGGATCTGCTGGAGGTGGCCTCGCCGGACTACACATGGCCCAGCTTCGACGAAAACACCGCCTCGTCCCTCTGCTACACCTCGGGCACCACGGGCAACCCCAAGGGCGTGTTGTACAGCCACCGCTCCACGGTGCTGCATTCCTTCACCGCCTGCACCACCGACGGCCTGGGTCTGTCGGCGCGCGACAGCGTGCTGCTGGTGGTGCCGCTGTTCCACGTCAACGCCTGGGGCATCCCCTACGCGGGGGCGATGTGCGGCGCCAAGCTGGTGCTGCCCGGCCCCAATCTGTCGGGCGAGAACATGTACCGGCTGCTGCGCGAGGAGCGCTGCAACTTCTCGCTCGGCGTACCCACGGTGTGGCTGGGCCTGTTCGAATACATAGAACGCAACCGCGCATCGCTGGACCTGTCCGAGATCGCACTCAAGCGCCTGGTCATCGGCGGCTCGGCCTGCCCGCGCGCCATGATCGAGAAGTTCGAGACGCTGTTCGGCGCCTATGTGATCCATGCCTGGGGCATGTCCGAAACCAGCCCGCTCGCCAGCATCGGCACGCTGCTGGACAAGCACCGCGACGTAACGCTGCAGCAGCGCTTCGACCTGCAGGCCAAGCAGGGGCGCGCGATCTATGGTGTGGACATCGAGATCTTCAGCGAGGACGGCAAGCCGCTGCCGCACGACGGCAAGGCTTTCGGCGACCTGAAGGCGCGCGGCCCCTGGGTGGCCAGCGGCTACTACCGCAGCGAGGGTGGCGCGGTGCTGGACGCTGACGGATGGTTCGCCACCGGCGACGTTGCCACGCTGGACCCGGACGGCTTCGTGCAGATCACCGACCGCTCCAAGGATGTCATCAAGTCTGGCGGCGAGTGGATTTCCTCCATCGACCTGGAAAACGCCGCCGTGGGCCACCCGGCCGTGCAGGAAGCCGCCGTGATCGGCGTCGCGCACAGCCGCTGGCAGGAACGCCCGCTATTGCTGATAGTGCCAAAAAAAGCCGGCCAGCAGGCCAGCCGCGAAGAGATCCTGCAATTCATGGAGGGCAAGGTCGCCAAGTGGTGGATGCCTGATGACGTGGTGTTCGTCGAAGCACTGCCCCACACCGCCACCGGCAAGCTGCAAAAGCTCAAGCTGCGCGAGCAATTCCGCTCCCACACCTTACCTACGGAATGAACGCCCCCCGTCTGTCCGGTCTCACTGCGTGTAGCCCGGCCGAACCCCCCAACTGGGGGGCGAGCCGGCCGCTTCGGAGCGGCCGTGCGCGGCGGCCCCTCGAATGAGGTGCCACGTTCTTCAATTGCTGCTGGTTTCACGCAGCGCAACGGAAAGCTGAAATGACCCATCTCGACGAAACCCAGGTAATGCTGCGCGACAGCGTGGAGGCATTCCACGAACGGCAGCCCGCACCGGCGCGTGTGCGCCGGCTGCGCGATGCGGCCATCCCCTTCGACCGCGGCATCTGGCGCGACATGGCCGAAGCCGGCTGGCACGGCGTGCTGGTGCCCGAAGCGCTGGGCGGCCATGGCCTCGGCCCTGCCGAGGCGGTGCTGATCGCCACCGAGCTCGGCCGTGGCCTGGCCCCCGAGCCCTTTGTGGCCAGCGGTGTACTGGTCGTGCAGGCACTGGTGCCCCTGGCAGCCGGATCGGCAGCGGTGCGCAAACTGCTGCAAGACGTGGTGAGTGGCGAAATACTGGCCGCACTGGCCTGGCAGGAAGAGGCAGGCGAACAGGATCTGAAAACCACCCGCCTGCAGGCACATAAGCACGGGGACCACTGGCAGTTGCAGGGCGCCGTCAAGCGTTTCGTACCTCTGGCCGATGCTGCCGATGGCTTCGTCGTCTACGCATGCGACGTGGGTGTACCCGTGCTTTTCTGGGTGCCCGCAGGTGCGCAAGGCCCGCAAGTGCAAAGCACCCGCACCGTGGACGGCCTGGACTTTGGCGCGGTGAGTTTCGACGGCCTGACCCTGCCGGCCGGCGCGCTGCTGGCGCGCGGCCCGGCCGTGCGCGAAGCCGTGGCGCAGGCCATCGAGCTGGCGCGGCTGGCCTCGGCCTTCGAGCTGGTGGGTGTGATTGAACGCGCATTGGCCACCACCGTGGCCTACACCTCGCAACGCGTGCAGTTCGGCAAGCCCATCGCCTCCTTCCAGGCCTTGCAACATCGCATGGTGGACATGTGGATGCAGGGCCAGCTGGCCCGTGCGGCGTGTGAGAACGCGCTGCAGGACTGGACCCGGCCGGCCGACGACAGCACCTGCATGCAGTCCATCCGCGCGGCACGCGCGCGTGCCGGCAGTGCGGCCCTGCTGGTGTGCAAGGCTGCCATCCATCTGCATGGCGGCATGGGCATTGCCGACGAGACCGACATCGGCCTGTGCCTCAAACGCGCGTTGGCGCTGTCGGCATGGCTGGGCAACCCGTTGTGGCAACGGGGCCAGTTCCTGCAGGAGATGCTCAAGACCGGCCGCGTGCGCCAGGACCAGGACACGGCATTCGTGGAGCTGGCCGATGGCGTGGACGTGGCCGAGTTGCCCGACGAGGAATTCCGCCGCGTGCTAGCCAGCTGGATCGCCGCCAACTATCCGCCTGAGAAGCGCTTCATGAAGAAACGCGCCTTCTACGCCGACATTTCCGACTGGTACCAGTTGCTGTCGAAGAAGGGCTGGCTGGCGCCATCCTGGCCCAAGGCCCACGGCGGCATGGGCCTGTCGGCCACCAAACAGGTGATCTACGCCGAGGAAATCGCACGTTACGGCTGCGCCCGCATTCCCGACCACGGCCTGGCCATCGGCAAGCTGCTGCTGATGCACGGCACACCCGAGCAGATCGGCTACCACCTGCCGCGCGTGCTGAGCGGCGAGATCATGTGGTGCCAGGGCTACTCCGAGCCCAATGCCGGCTCCGACCTGGCCAGCCTGCGCACCCGTGCCGACCGCGATGGCGACGACCTGATCGTCAACGGTCAGAAGATCTGGACCACGCTGGGCCCGGGCGCCGACTGGATGTTCGCACTGGTGCGCACCAGCCGGGCCGAGGGCGTCGCCAAACAGCGCGGCATCACCTTCCTGCTGATCAACCTCAGGACGCCCGGCGTCAAGGTGCGCCCCATCGTCAACCTCAAGGGCGAGGGCGAGTTCAGCGAGGTGTTCTTCGACAACGTGCGTGTGCCCGTATCCAACGTGGTGGGCCGCATCGACGACGGCTGGAACGTCGCCAACTCCTTCCTGCGCGAAGAGCGCATCTTCTTCGGCACGCCGCGCCAGTGCGAATACGCGCTGGCCCAGCTGGACCGCCTGGCGGAAGCCACGCGCGCGCTGGAGCAGGCGGACTTCCGCGACCGCTATGTCCAGCTGGTGCTGGACGTGCGCGACCTCAAGGCCGCCTTCGAGCTGTTCATGGGCCGCCTGCGCAGTGGCGAGGAGTTGGGCCCCGAGGTGTCCTACCTCAAGGTCTGGGGCACCGAGACCTACCAGCGCATCACCGACGAGCTGGTACAGCTTGCGGGCGACCACGGCGGCCAGATGGACGACGTGGTCATCAACGGCATTGCCTCCGACGTGATGAACCAGTTCCTGGACTCGCGCATGCCGGCCATCTTCGGCGGTTCCAACGAGATCCAGCGCAACATCCTGGCCAAACAAATCCTTGCTCTGCCTTCAGGTGGCAGCAGCAAGACCTGAGCACTTTTGCTTCACCGTTCCGTTCCCGTTCCCCTCCCTCAACCCCCAACCAACCCAGGAGACTGAAGACATGAAGATATCGAACCCAACCCAACGGCGCCTACGCGCCACTTTCACTGCCGTCGCCGCCGTGCTGGCACTCGCGTCCGGCACCGCCCAGGCCCAGATTTCGGACGACGTGGTGCGTATCGGCGTCATGGGCGATATCAGCGGCCCGTACTCGGGCAACGGTGGCCCCGGCTCGGTGCTGGCGGCCAAGATGGCCATCGAAGACTTCGGTGGCAAGGTCAACGGCAAGAACATCGAGCTGCTGTCGGTGGACGACCAGAACAAGCCCGACGTGGGCCTGAACGCCGCGCGCAAGTGGCTGGAGACGGACAAGGTCGACGCCATTGTCGGCGGCTCGGCATCCTCCATCGCACTGGGCGTGCAGACCCTGATGAAGGAGAAACAGAAGCCCTACCTGATCGCCGGTACGGTTTCGTCCGATCTTACGGGCAAGGCCTGCTCGCCGATGAGCATCCAGTTTCTGGTCGATACCTACTCGCTGCCCAAGGCCGGCGTGCAACTGTTGATCAACAAGGGCATCAAGGACTTCTACTTCGTGACCGTGGACTACGCCTTCGGCGCCGCGCTGCAGGCTGAGGCCACGCGTTTCATCCAGGCGGCCGGCGGCAAGGTGGTGGGTTCGGTGAAGCACCCGCTGGGTGCCACCGACTACTCTTCCTACCTGCTGCAGGCGCAGTCCAGCGGTGCCAAGGCGATCGTGATCCTGAACGCCGGGCTCGACCTGTCCAACGCGCTCAAGCAGGCGTCCGAGTTCCGCATCGCCAAGAGCGGACAGGCAGTCACCGTGTTCGGCATGACCATCAACAGCGTCTCAGCCATGAGCCTGGAGACGGCTCAAGGCCTGAACATTACCGTGCCTTTCTACTGGGACCAGGACGATGCAACGCGCGCCTGGAGCAAGCGCTTCATGGAGCGCAACAGCGGCGTGGTGCCGACCTACATCATGGCCGGCGTCTACAGCGCCGTGACCCACTACCTCAAGGCCGTGCGGGACACCAACACCGATGCCGGCCCGGCCGTCATGGCGAAGATGAAGGCCACGCCGGTCAACGACTTCATGACCAAGAACGCCCAGATCCGCGAGGATGGCCAGGTCATGCGAGCGGTCTACCCGGTGGAGGTCAAGACCCCGGCCGAGTCCAAGGGCAAGTACGACTTCTACAAGATCGGTTCGGCCATCCCTGGCGAGCAGATCTTCCGGCCGATGTCCGAAGGTGGCTGCGATTTCGTGAAGAAGTAAAAAGACGCTGGGCGTCACGGCACGCAAGCGCGCCGTGACGCCACCGCCGCATGGAGTGCAACATGAGCGTACGACACGAGATCATCGGAGACACGCGCGACCGCCTGGGCGAGTGCCCGCTGTGGGACACCCGCGACCAGTCGCTGTACTGGATCGATTCCAAGGCGCGCCTGGTGCGCCGCCTGCGCCAGGGGCAGTACCAGGAATGGGCCACCCCCAGCGACGTGGGCTCGATCGCGCTCACGGAGCGCGGGCGCATCGCTATGGCTTTGGAGGACGGCTTTCACCTGCTGGACCTGGCCACGGGCACCACGCGCCGCCTGGCCGAGGTGGTGCACAAGGGCCCATCCATGCGCATGAACGACGGCCGCACCGACCGCCAGGGCCGCTTCGTCGCCGGTTCCATGGTGCTGGGCCGGCATGACAAGGACGGCGCCTTCTACCGGCTGGAGAAGGACGGCAGCGCCACGCAGTTGTTCGACGGCGTCGCGCTGGCCAACGCCACCTGCTTCAGCCCTGACGGCCGCACGCTTTATTACACCGACAGCTTCAGCGACACCGTGAGCGCGGCCGACTACGACCCCGCCACCGGCGCCGTCGGCGCGCGCCGTGCCGCCTTCAACACGCGTCCCCTCGGCTCGGCGCCGGACGGAACCACGGTGGATGCCGACGGCAACCTCTGGGTCGCACTGGTGCAGGCCTCCAAGGTGGGCTGCTTCCGTCCCGACGGCACGCTGCTGCAGTTGCTGGACGTGCCCACGCCCTACCCCACCTGCTCCTGTTTTGGCGGGCCCGGCCTGGACGTGTTGTACGTGACCAGCATCAGCAACAGCGGCAACCTCATGCGCAGCGACCATCCGGATGCCGGCGCCGTGTTCGCCTTCCACGGCCTGGGCGTGCGCGGCATCGCCGAGGTGCGTTTCGATGACAGAGGCTTGATATGACCAACGCCATTCTTCGTACCGAAGGCCTGAGCAAGGAATTCCTCGGCTTTCATGCCGTGCGTGACGTGTCGCTTAGCATCGCTCGCCACAGCATCCACGCGCTGATCGGGCCCAATGGCGCAGGCAAGACCACCTGCTTCAACCTGCTGACCACATCGATCCGCGCCAGCGCGGGCCGAATCTTTTACAACGACCGCGACATCACACGCAGCGACCCGGCCTCGGTCGCTTCCAGCGGCATGGTGCGCTCGTTCCAGATCTCGGCCGTGTTCAACCAATTGAGCGCACTCGACAACGTGCGCGTGGCGCTTCAGCGCAAGACCGGAGGCACCTTCGCTTTCTGGCGCAGCGACAAGCTGCTGGACCGCCACAACGACCGTGCGCGTGCGCTGCTGGCTTCCGTGAACCTGGGACGCTACGAACACACCTCCGCGGCCGATTTGTCCTACGGCCGCAAGCGCGCGCTGGAGCTGGCCACCACGCTGGCACTGGACCCCGAGCTGATCCTGCTGGACGAACCCATCGCCGGCCTGGGCCACGAGGACATAGGCCCCGTCACGCGGCTGATCGCCGAAGTGGCCAAACAACGCACCGTGCTGATGGTGGAACACAACATGAAAGTGGTGGCGGAACTGTGCGACCGCATCACCGTGTTGCAGGCCGGGGAGGTGCTGGCCGAGGGCAGCTACGACGAGGTGTCGCAGGATCCGCGCGTGCGTGAGGCTTACGTAGGAGGTGCCCATGCCTGAGAACACAACGCCCGCTCTCGAAGTCCGCGGACTCACCGGCTTCTACGGCGAGACGCAGGCCCTTCACGGCGTCGACTTCGTGGTGTATCCCGGCGAGGTGGTCTGCCTGCTGGGGCGCAATGGCGCCGGCAAGACCACTACGCTGCGCGCCGTGGTGGGGCTGCTGACCAGGCGCAAAGGCCACATCGCCGTGAACGGGCATTCCACGCAAGGGATGCCGCCCGAGGACATCGCCCACCTGGGCGTGGCCTACTGCCCCGAGGAGCGCGGCATTTTCGCCAGCCTGGACGTGGAGGAGAACCTGATGCTGCCCCCGGTGCTGATGCCCGGCGGCATGAGCATCGACGAGATCTACACGCTGTTCCCCAACCTCAAGCTGCGCCGCAAGAGCCCCGGCACGCGCCTGTCCGGCGGCGAGCAGCAGATGCTGGCCATCGCGCGCATTCTGCGCACCGGTGCCAAGCTGCTGCTGCTGGACGAACCCACCGAAGGCCTGGCGCCCGTGATCATCGAGAAGATCGGCCAGGCCATCACCATGCTGCGCCAGCGCGGCTTCACCATCCTGATGGTGGAGCAGAACTTCCGCTTTGCCTCAGGCGTGGGCGACCGCTTCTATGTGGTCGAGGAAGGCCGCGTGGCCGAGCAGTTCGACCGCCAGGCCATCGCCACGGACAACGCCCGCATCGAGGCGCTGCTGGGCGTGTAGCCGCGTAAGACAACAACATTCCGGAGACCCTTTCCATGGCCAATACCTTGTTCGGATTTCCACTGGCGGCCATTGCCGGCCAGTTGCTGGTGGGCATGATCAACGGCTCGCTGTATGCGCTCATGAGCCTGGGGCTGGCCATCATCTTCGGCCTGTTGCGCGTGGTGAACTTCGCCCACGGCGCGCAGTACATGCTGGGCGCCTTCGTGGCCTGGGGGCTGCTGGAGTACCTGGGCCTGGGCTACTGGTGGGCGCTGCTGCTGGCGCCGCTGGTCGTGGGGCTTACCGGCATAGTGCTCGAACGCACGCTGCTGCGCAGGCTCTACCACCTGGACCATGTCTACGCGTTGTTGCTGACGTTCGGCTTCGCGCTGATCCTGGAAGGCAGCTTCCGCTACAAGTTCGGCGCCACCGGGCAGCCCTACCCCAACCCGATCTCCGGCGGGCTGGAGACCAGCATGGCGTTTTTTCCCTGGTACCGGCTGTGGGTCATAGGCGCATCTCTATGCATGTGCCTGCTGACCTGGTTCGTGATAGAGCGCACCAAGCTGGGCTCGTACTTGCGCGCCGCCACCGAAAACCCGAACCTGGTGCGGACCTTCGGCGTGCGTGTGCCGCGTATGTTGATGCTGACCTACGGCCTGGGCGTGGCGCTGGCCGGCTTCAGCGGCGTGATGGCCGCGCCCATCTACCAGGTCAACCCGCTGATGGGCTCACAACTCATCATCGTGGTCTTCGCCGTGGTGGTGATAGGCGGCATGGGGTCCATCGTGGGCGCCATCGTGGCCGGCTTCGGGCTCGGCATCCTGGAAGGCATCACCAAGGTGGTCTACCCCGACGGGGCCGGCATGGTGGTATTCGTGGCCATGCTGATCACGCTGGCTGTTCGCCCCAACGGCTTGTTCGGCAAAACATGACGCCCCCTGTCTGTCCTGCCCACTGCGTGTGGCCGTCACCCCTCGTGCCCGTGCCAGAGGCACTGGCCCCTCGGGCCGGCCGCTTCGGAGCGGCCGTGCGCGGCGGCCCCGGGATTGGCCTGCTCCGCAGCCACTCGATCAAGGAAATACGATGACTACCTCCTCTGCATTCCAGCGTTATCAGATGCCGTTCCTGCTGGCCGGCGCCCTCGTGCTGCTGATCGCGCCTTTCGTGGCGTATCCCATCTTTCTCATGAAGCTGCTGTGCTTCGCGCTGCTGGCCGCTTCGCTGAACCTGCTGGTGGGTTATGTGGGCCTGCTGTCCTTCGGCCACGCGATGTTCTTCGGCTCGGCCGGCTACGCCACGGCGCATGCGGTCAAGGTGTGGGGCTTCGACCCGGTGCTGGGCGTGCTTTTTGGCACCGCGGTGGCCGCGGCCATCGGCGCGACCACGGGCGTGCTGGCGATCCGCCGCGCCGGGATCGCATTTTCGATGATCACGCTGGCCTGCGCGCAGCTGGTGTATTTCATCGCGCTGCGCGCGCCCTTCACGGGCGGTGAAGACGGCATCCAGAATGTGCCGCGCGGCAAGCTGCTGGGCCTGCTGAACCTGGCGGACAACCTCACGCTGTACTACGTGGTCATGGTCACGGTGGTGGCGGCGTTCTGGCTGATCTGGCGCATCGTGCATTCGCCGTTCGGCCAGGTGCTCACGGCCATCCGCGACAACGAACCGCGCGCCGTGTCGCTGGGTTACCGCGTCAACCGCTACAAGCTGCTGGCCTTCACGCTGTCGGCGGCACTGGCGGGCCTGGCCGGCGGCATGAAAAGCATCGTGTTCCAGATCGCCACGCTCACCGACGTGGGCTGGGTCACCTCCGGCGAGGCGCTGCTGATGGGCATCGTGGGCGGTCTGCAGACCCTGCTGGGCCCTGTTGCCGGCGCCATCGTAGTGGTGACCATGGCCAATTCGCTTTCCGGCTTCGCCGAGGCGGTGCTGATCGTGCAAGGCGTGGTCTTCGTGCTCGTGGTGATGCTTTTCCGCCGCGGCATCGTCGGTGAATTCAACGCCTTCCTGGTCCGCCGCACCGCCCGCGATGCGGCCTGACAACACAAGGAAATCTCCATGGACAAGCTTCCCACTTCGCAACTGCTGCTCGGCCGCCTGGCCTTTGTAACCGGCGCCGCAGCGGGCATAGGCCGCGCCATCGCCTTGCGTTTTGCCCGCGCCGGCGCCCGCGTGGTGCTGGCCGACCTGCGTGCCGAGGACTGCGCCGCCACCGTGCAGGAGATCGCCGATGCGGGCGGCAGCGCCTGGGCCTTTGCGCTGGACATCACCGATGTGGAGGCCTGCGCCGTGTTGGCCGCGCACGTGGGCAAGGAGATCGGCCCCGTGGACACCCTGGTCAACAACGCCGGCATCCTGATCCGCGAGGGCATAGACACGCCGGAGGTACACCGCAAGATCCGCAAGGTGTTCGATGTCAACGTCATGGGCGGCTTCAATGTGCTGCATGCCTTCCTGCCGGCGCTGCGCCAGACGCGCGGCTGCGTGATCAACATCGCCTCGGGCGCGGCCTTCATCGCCCAGGCCGGCTGCATCGGCTACTCCGGCTCCAAGGGCGCGGTAAAGATGCTCACGCAAACCATGGCGGTGGACTTGGCGCCGGACGGCATCCGCGTGAACGCCATCGCGCCCGGAGTGATCGACACGCCGATGACCGATGCCACGCGCGCCGACCCGGCCCGGCTGGCCGGCTTTCTGCGCCGCACGCCGCTGGGCCGCGTGGGCCAGCCAGACGAGATCGCGGCGCCGGCGCTGTTCCTGGCCTCTGCGATGGCCAGCTACATCACGGGCGTGACGCTGCCGGTCGACGGCGGCATGCTCGCTGCGTGAGCACCGTGGGACTGCTCTCGACACAAGCCAGACCCTTAACCAACCAAAACCTGCCATGACCAACGAAGACTCTACCCTGTCCGTCCGCCAGGGAATGCGCATCCTGCTCACCGGTGCGGCGCGCGGCATCGGGCGCGCCATGGCCGAGCGCCTGGCGCGCGACTCGCTGCAGCGCCATGGCGCCCCGGCGCGTATGGTGCTGGCCGACCTGCACGAGAGCGAACTCAATATGCTGGCCGAGCGCTTGCGCGCCGATGGCGCCGAAGTGCGTGCCATTACGGCCGATATGGCCGATCCGCAAGTACCTGCGCGCCTGGTCGAGGCAGCGGCGGACTTCGGCGGCCTGGACGCCGTGGTCAGCAATGCCGGCTTCGCGATTCCCAGCCCCTTGCTGGATGCACGCGTCGAGGACTGGGACACCGTGTTCGCGGTGCATGTGCGCGCTGCCTGGCTGCTGGGCCGCGCCGCCCATCCCCTGCTGAAAGCCGCGCGCGGCTGCATCGTCGTCACAACCTCGATCGCGGGCAGCCACCCCACGGCACCGCTGGCGGCCTATAGCCCGAGCAAAGCGGCTGCCCTGATGCTGGTGCGCCAGATGGCGCTGGAATGGGGGCCGGACGGCATCCGCGCCACCGCGCTGTCGCCCGGCGTCACCGAGACACCCGGCACGGCGCCCGTTTATGCAGACCCGAAGTCGCGCGCGCAACGCGAGGCGCGCGTGCCCTTGCGCCGCATAGCGCAGGCCGAGGACATGGCCAACGCCCTGTCCTTTCTGGTGGGCCCCGACGCGGGGTACGTCAGCGGCACTGAACTGCTGGTGGACGGCGGCTTGTCCACTGGACTAATGGGCAGCCTGAACATGGGCGGATGGCAATGAACGCCCCCCGTCTGTCCGGGCTCACTGCGTGTAGCCCGGCCGAACCCCCCACTGGGGGGCGGGCCAGCCGCTTCGGAGCGGCCGGGCGCGGCGGCCCCTGAAATGAACGCCCCAAACCCTCCTACATCAGCCACTACGTATTTCGTAAAGGAAATTCTCATGAACACAGCACTTGAAAAATCTCCCGTCCAGCGACTGGACGTGGTCGTGGTCGGCGCCGGCTTTGGCGGCATGTATGCCATCTACAAGTTCCGC
>JANLPN010000381.1:0-44681 GCA_031367285.1 Betaproteobacteria bacterium
GGTGGGTGACCGTTGTGCCGTCGCCCTGCGGCCCACCAGCCAGAGCCGGGCCTTCCAGCCGCAGGCCATGCCCCTGCACATCGAATTCGAAGACGAACACCTGCTGGTGGTCAACAAGCCGGCCGGACTGGTAGTGCATCCTGCCCCCGGCCACTGGAGTGGCACCTTGCTCAATGGCCTGCTCGCCCACAACGTTGTTTTTGCGGACGTGCCCAGGGCTGGCATCGTGCACCGGCTGGACAAGGACACCAGTGGCCTGATGCTGGTGGCACGAACGCGTCCGGTCATGGCGCTACTGGTGCAGATGATTGCCGCTCGCGGCGTGCAGCGGCAGTACCTGGCGCTGGCACACCGGCCATGGTCGGGGCCGGCCACCCGCGACGTGTCTTCACCGATCGGCCGTGATCCGAAGAATCGCTTGCGCATGGCCGTGGTTGACCTGGCGCGTACAGCCGGCAAGCCCGCCCGGACCACACTGGAACTGCTCGTCAACGGTGACCTGGGATGCCTGGTGCGCTGCACGCTGCACACCGGGCGCACGCACCAGATACGTGTGCATATGGCCTCTATCGGACATCCGCTGGTGGCCGACACCGTCTACGGTGGTTCGGTTGCCGCCGCGATGCAGCGCCAGGCCTTGCATGCCTACCACCTGGCCCTGCCCCATCCGGTCACTGGGGAAGCGCTTGACTTGGTGGCCGCACCGCCGCCAGACCTGCAAGCGGGTCTGCGCCAATGGGGGTTCCCGGAGTTTTGGTGAGCTACAATCTAGGCTGACAGTGCCGGGCCCACCAGCGTGGAAAACCCCCGGAAGTACGCACCGCGGATGCCTCAGTCCGCCCGTTGCGACCCAATTTTGTTCTATCTGTGTTGCACCTCACCGGTGCCCTTCCCGGAATCGCACTACGATGAATTCGGTTCAGGCAAAACGCGTACTGGAAACTGCCCTGATCTGCTCGCAACAAGCCCTGCAGGTAAAGGATCTGCGGGCCTTGTTCAATGATGTTGTCGGCGTGGAAACCCTCAAACTGCTGCTGCGGGAACTGCAGCTTGATTGGGCGCAAAAGGGTGTTGAGCTTGTACACGTGGCCTCGGGCTGGAGATTTCAGAGCCGGCCTGAAATGCGTGAATTTCTGGATCGTCTCCATCCTGAGAAACCTCCGCGTTACACCCGTGCGACGATGGAGACGCTGGCCATCATTGCGTACCGGCAGCCAGTGACGCGCGGCGATATGGAAGACCTCCGCGGCGTAACCATCAATTCACTGATCATCAAGCAGCTCGAGGACCGGGGCTGGGTAGAGGTTATCGGGCACCGTGAAGCTGCCGGCCGGCCCGCCCTGTTTGCAACGACCCGGCAGTTTCTGGACGACCTGGGCATCGCGTCGCTGGATCAACTTCCGTCGCGGATCAAGGACGCGAGCGCGGCTGACCTGCTCGACCCCCTGATGCGGCACCCTGAATTACCTCCGCCAGCGGGGCACACATTGGATTCAAGCGTTTTGGCGAGTGCACACCATGAATGACATCAATCCGGAAACCCCTCCCTTGAAGCCGGCGGAAATCGCGTTGCCTGTCCAGTACCCAGTGGACGGTTCTTCTGGATCTGAGCCACTTGCCGCCGGCGCCGGCCAAGTCGAGCCAGGGGATACCCGCACGGACACTGAAAGTGGCCCGGTGCCGCAAGCCGCTCAGGGCGCGGAAGGGCCGGCCATCCGTTTCGAGGATGTGGTGTCAGGGCAGTTTGATGCGGATGTGGAGAGCGCGGAGCTGGCTCCGCCTAAACGCATCCTGGCGCCGCTCGCGGACAGTCCCAAACTGCACAAGGTGCTGGCCCAGGCGGGCATGGGTTCCAGGCTGGAGATGGAACAGCTGATCATGGAAGGGCGCATCACGGTCAATAACGAACCGGCGCATATCGGGCAGCGTATCCAGTACGGTGACCATGTCAAAGTCAATGGCAGGCCGATCCGGTTTCGTGTCGAGGCGCCGCCGGCGCGCGTCATTGCGTACCACAAACCGGTGGGCGAGGTGGTGACACACGACGATCCACAGAATCGCCCCACCGTGTTCAGGCGTTTGCCCAAGCTTCAGCAAGGCAAATGGCAATCGGTCGGCCGGCTGGACCTCAATACCGAAGGGCTACTTTTGTTCACCAGCTCGGGGGACCTGGCCAACAGCCTCATGCATCCCCGTTTTGGCCTGGAGCGGGAGTATGCGGTGCGTGTGCTCGGAGCTTTGAGTAACGACGAGAAGCAGAAGCTGCTCGACGGTGTGCGGCTTGACGACGGTATGGCGCAGTTCGGCTCCATCGAAAACGGCGGCGGCGAAGGTTCCAACTGCTGGTACCGGGTTACCATTTCGGAAGGCCGCAACCGGGAGGTGCGCCGTATGCTGGAGGCGGTTGGCCACGCGGTGAGTCGGCTGATCCGCATCCGCTACGGGGCCATGATGCTGCCGCGCGGGCTCAAGCGCGGGGCTTGGATGGAACTCGATGCAGGTGACATCAGCGCCTTGCGCCTGGCTTCGGGCGAGCATGCCTCACCCTCGGGCAACCATGAGCGCGCCATGCCGCGGGCAGATGGCGAAGGGCGCGACGGCGCAAATGGCGGAGCAGGCAACCGCAGGCGCAAGCGGGGTGGACGATCCGGCGGCCCAGGTGGTCGCCCGTCGGATGGACCGCGCAACGGGCCTCCTGCCTCCGCTGGCGCGCCTGGGCAGCCTGGCAACTTTGGTGGCGCGGCGCAGGGGCGCAATCGCAACCGGGGTGACCATGCGGACACTGGCGCGCGGGCGGACCGCCAAGCCGCTGATTCCCAGCCCGATCCTATGAAGACCGCCTTTGGTTACATCGGTGCGGACAGCTTTACGCGGCAACGACAGGGCCAGGGCCGCGGGCAACGGGGCGGGAACGGCCCCGGGGGGGGAATGGGCTCGGGGGGAAGCAATGGCCGCCGGGGTGGCCGCAGCCGTTAACGTCTGGCGCGCAAAGGCTTCTGGGTGGGCCTGTGCAAGGCCTTGCCATCAGCTCGCGGACACGCGCTCAGGCTAAAATGCAAGGCTTTGCCCCCCAGGGTAGACATCGAATCCAACAGCTCAGGAATGACCCATGACCATTGAACGCACACTTTCCATCATCAAGCCGGACGCGGTCGCCAAGAACGTCATCGGCCAAATCTATGCGCGGTTCGAAGCCGCCGGACTCAAGGTTATCGCGGCGCGAATGACGCGACTCTCCAGTGCCGAGGCAGAAGCGTTTTACGCGGTTCACAAGGGACGACCGTTCTTCAATGATCTGGTTTCCTTCATGGTCTCCGGCCCGGTGATGGTCCAGGCGCTGGAAGGTGAAAACGCCGTCCTGAAAAACCGCGACCTTATGGGTGCCACCGATCCCAAAAAGGCAGCGGCCGGAACCATCCGCGCGGACTTCGCTGACAGCATTGACGCCAACTCCGTGCACGGGTCGGATGCCGTCGAGACCGCCGCGACTGAACTCGCGTTTTTCTTTCCCGGCATAAACATTTACTCCCGATAGCCCACGCCATGCTGGCCAATCTTCTCGACTACGACCTCGAGGGTTTGGCCGCTTTCTGCGAGCGGCTGGGCGAGAAACGTTTTCGCGCCACCCAGCTCTACCGCTGGATCCACCAAAGGGGTGCGTCGAATTTTGATGCGATGACCGATCTGGCCAAGCCTTTGCGAGAGAAGCTCAAGGCATCGGCCCGCGTCGAGGGGCTGGCCATGAAGGCCGAGCACCGCTCCGCTGACGGCACCATCAAATGGCTTTTTGACGTTGGCGGCGGGGATGCGGTGGAGGCCGTGTTTATTCCCGAACACGACCGGGGCACGTTGTGTATTTCATCCCAGGCCGGCTGTGCGGTCGGTTGCCGTTTTTGTTCAACCGGGCATCAGGGATTCAGCCGCAATCTCGGCACCGGAGAAATTGTTGCGCAACTGTGGTTTGCCGAGCATTTTCTGCGGCGCCATTTCAAGCGGGAAGACCGCGTTATCTCCAATGTGGTGATGATGGGCATGGGTGAACCCTTGCAGAACTATGCCGCATTGCTGCCTGCGCTGCGCACCATGCTGGACGACCATGGCTACGGTCTTTCGCGGCGCCGTGTCACCGTGTCTACATCGGGCGTCGTACCCATGATGGAGCGGCTTGGGCAGGATTGTCCGGTAGCGCTGGCGGTATCCCTGCACGCGCCCACCGACGTCTTGCGCGACAGCCTGGTGCCCCTGAACCGGAAATACCCGCTGGACGAGTTGATGCAGGCCTGTATTGCTTATCTTGCGCATGCGCCGCGCGACTTCATTACTTTTGAATACTGCATGCTCGATGGTGTCAACGACCGGCCCGAGCAAGCCACCGCGCTGGCCCAGCTGGTGCGCAAGTACACCGTGGCGGGCAACTGGTGCAAGTTCAACCTGATTCCGTTCAATCCGTTTCCCGCTTCCGGTCTAACGGGTTCGCCGCGCGACCGGATTGATACCTTTGCCAGGGTTCTGAGCGACGCGGGTATCGTGACCACTATCCGCAAGACGCGCGGTGGCGACATTGACGCCGCTTGCGGGCAACTGGCCGGGGACGTGAAGGATCGCACCAAGGTTGCCGGTCGAATCGCGCAACAGCGCACAATCATGTTCAAACCCATTGCCTCGGCCGTGGGTGAGCGCAAGGAGACTTGAGGCATGGCAAGAATTACGGACACCTTGTTTAGGCGGATGTTGCTGCTGGCAGCGTTGATGATGACGTTTGTCTTGAGTCTGAATCTGGCAGCCTGCGCAAACAACCCGGGCGCAGCAGATCAAGGCAGCGTGAAACCTGACCTGATCACCGACTCCGACGAGCCCGATGGAC
The DNA here is from genome assembly GCA_031367285.1 of Betaproteobacteria bacterium. Classification (GTDB taxonomy): domain Bacteria; phylum Pseudomonadota; class Gammaproteobacteria; order Burkholderiales; family Burkholderiaceae_C; genus CAISIP01. Next base: position 4,865 of record JANLPN010000381.1, read on the forward strand.
GCAAGCGCGCGCGTATCCGGCTGGAACTCGCCGTAGGCTATTTCGAGCAAGGGCAAACAACGATAGCGCTGGACGAACTCAAGCAGTCGCTTGCGGCCGATCCGAACTTCGGCGAAGCCTACAACCTGCGCGGCCTGATCTACATGCGGCTGGGCGATTTCAGGCTGGCGGACGAAAGTTTTCGGCGCTCCATTGCGCTCAACCCCGGCGACTCCAACGCTTATCACAACTATGGCTGGTTGATGTGCCAGCAAGGCCGGTCTGCCGAAGCATTGCAGCTTTTTTCTCAGGCCTTGGCCAACCCGCTGTATGGGGATCGGCCCAAGACCTTGATGACCCAGGGCCTGTGCCAGATCAAGGTCGGGCAGATGGCCCAAGCAGAGCAGAGCCTGCAGCGTTCCTACGAACTCGACGCCGGCAATCCCATCACCGGCTTCAATCTGTCGAACCTGCTGTTTCAGCGTGGTGAATTTGTCCGCGCACAGTTTTATATCCGGCGCCTGAACAACAGTGAACTGGCCAACGCCGAGTCCCTGTGGCTGGGCATCAAGGTCGAGCGGCGCGTGAACAATCGCGATGCAGTGGAACAACTCGCGGGCCAGTTGCGCAAGCGCTTTCCCCAGTCGCCCGAATTGGCCCGGTATGAGCGCGGAGCGTTTGATGAGTGATGCGCATGGGGCTGCATCGGATGCAAACGCATCCGATACGGCTTCGCAAGACGCGTCCAGCGCCGGCGAGATGCTTCGCGGCGCGCGCGAAAAAGCCGGGCTTCACATCGGCGCGCTCGCGGTATCGCTCAAGGTTCCGGTCAACAAACTTGAGGCGCTGGAGGCCGACCGCCTGGACCTTTTGCCTGACGCCGTGTTTGGCCGTGCGCTCGCGTCCGCGGTGTGCCGTGCCCTCAAACTCGATCCAGGCCCGGTTCTGCTCAAAATGCCGGACCAGGTGGTTCCGCGCTTGCAACTTGACGCCAAGGTTGGAAAGGCCTCGTTCGATACGCCGGGCATGGGGTGGCGCCTGCCGCTGCTCTCCAGACTGTCCAAACCAGCCGCGATCACCGTTGCGGTCTTGCTGCTGGCGGCCCTGGTGGTGCTGTTATTGCCTTCGCTGGAGTTTGTAAAAGTGCCGCTGCCGTCTGCTCCTTTGGCTGCAGGCGGAGCGCCGCTACCTGCACCGGTCCGGGCCGTTCCCGCGATACCATCTGCCCCACCTGTTTCCCCGGCTGCGGTACCGGTTGTTGCGGTGCCGTACATGCCGCCGGCACAGTCCGTGGCTCCGGTCCAGGCCGCCAGCCCAAGCGCCGTCCCGGCCGTCGCGGGCCAGAAAGCCGATGCGCAAGTTTCAGACCCCAGCCTGGTGGTGTTCAGGACCCGCGGGCCATCCTGGGTAGAAGTCACCGACGCGGCGGGCGTGGTGCAGTTGCGCAAGATGCTGGCCGGTGGAGAAACGGCTGGCGCTTCCGGTACCCCGCCGCTTGCGATAGTTGTGGGCCGGGTTGACTCCACCGAGGTGCTGGTGCGCGGCAAACCTTTCGACCTGGCGCCGCTGAGCAAAGACAACGTAGCCAGGTTCCAGATCAAATGATGCAATCACCTGAACCCATAGAGACGGTGGCTGTGACCAGGCGCCATACCCGCCAGGCACGTGTGGTGTGGGGGCAGCGGGTAGTGACCGTCGGAGGCGACGCACCGGTGCGTGTGCAATCCATGACCAACACCGACACGGCCGATGCCATCGGTACGGCGATCCAGGTCAAGGAACTCGCTCTGGCCGGCTCGGAGATGGTACGTATCACGGTCAACACGCCGGAGGCGGCGGCGGAAGTCCCGCATATCCGTGAACAACTGGACCGCATGGGCATCGACGTTCCGTTGATCGGCGATTTCCACTACAACGGGCACCGTCTGTTGACCGATTTTCCGGCCTGCGCGCAGGCCTTGTCCAAATACCGGATCAACCCCGGCAACGTGGGCAAGGGTGACAAACGCGACAGGCAATTCGGCCAGATGATAGAGGCCGCGATGCGCTGGAACAAGCCGGTGCGGATCGGTGTGAACTGGGGCAGCCTGGACCAGGAATTGCTGGCCCAGCTCATGGATGAGAACAGCACACGCGCCCAGCCCTGGGAGGCCAAATCGGTGATGTACGAGGCGTTGATCCGTTCAGCCATCGAGTCTGCACGCCGCGCCGAAGGCATGGGAATGGATGGGAGCCAGATCATCCTGTCATGCAAGGTAAGTGGTGTGCAGGACCTGGTCTCGGTCTACCGTGCGCTGGCGCGGCGCTGTAACTATGCGCTACACCTCGGCTTGACCGAAGCCGGCATGGGAACCAAGGGTACGGTGGCCTCGGCGACCGCCTTGTCCATCCTGTTGCAGGAAGGTATCGGAGACACCATCCGGGTCTCGCTCACCCCTGCACCGGGTGAGTCGCGGACCCAGGAGGTGGTTATCGCGTCCGAGATTTTGCAGGCGCTCGGGGTGCGATCCTTTGTGCCCAGCGTGACGGCATGTCCGGGCTGCGGACGCACTACAAGCACCACCTTTCAGGAGCTCACGCAACAGATCGATGATTTTTTGCGTGCCCAGATGCCGGTTTGGCGCGAGAAGTATCCGGGCGTCGAAAAACTCAAGGTGGCGGTGATGGGCTGCATCGTGAACGGCCCGGGCGAAAGCAAACACGCCGACATAGGCATCAGCCTTCCAGGCACCGGAGAGGCGCCGGCCGCACCGGTATTTATCGACGGGGAAAAACGCATGACGCTACGGGGTGACGCGATTGCGCGGGACTTCCAGTCAGTCGTGGAAAACTACATCGAAAACCGTTTCGGCGTGCACGCCTGAGACCCTGAACCAGAGAACTGATGGCAGACCAGCAGACCAGCCCAAAGGCGCGCAGACTTGCCGCCGTCAAGGGCATGAACGATATCTTCCCCCCCGAGTCATCGCAGTGGGAGTGGTTCGAACAGCATGTGCGCGACATCATGGCTACTTATGCCTATGGCAGTGTTCGAACGCCAATCTTGGAGTACACGGAGGTATTCGTAAAAGGCACGGGCGAGACGACCGACATCGTCGAAAAGGAGATGTATTCCTTCGAGGACAGGCTGAACGGTGAGCAGCTTACCCTGCGGCCGGAGAACACGCCTGGCGTGGTGCGTGCCGCGATCGAACACAACCTGACCTACGACGGTGGCAAACGCCTGTATTACCTTGGGCCGATGTTCCGGCACGAGCGTCCTCAACGCGGTCGCTACCGCCAGTTTTACCAGTTGGGGACGGAAGCGCTGGGGTTTGCAGGACCGGAAATGGACGCCGAGGTGATCGTGCTGGCGTCCCACTTGCTGGAACGTCTGGGCCTGCCGGGCGTGCGTGTTGAACTCAACAGCCTTGGCACGCCCCCGGAACGCCAATTGCACCGGACCGCGCTGATTGCATACCTTGAGCGTCATGCAGACCTGCTGGACGCCGACGCCCAGCGCCGCTTGCGGACCAATCCGCTTCGTATCCTGGACTCCAAAAACCCGGCCATGCAGGAAATGGTCCGGGAGGCACCCGAGCTGCTGGGTTTCCTGGGCGAGGCCTCGCTCAAGCACTTTGACACGGTCAAGCAGTTGCTCAGTGCATGCGGTGTTCCGTGGGGCGTGAATCCGCGTGCCGTGCGTGGCCTGGACTACTACAGCCATACGGTGTTCGAGTTCATCACGGATGAGCTGGGCGCGCAGGGTACCTTGTGCGGTGGTGGGCGTTACGACGGGCTGTTCGAGCTGCTCGGGGGCAAACCTACGCCGGCCGTGGGATGGGGCATGGGCATTGAGCGGGTGTTGGAACTGGTACGTGTACGTGGCAACTCGGTTGTGCCACCGGCGCCGGACGCCTACGCGATTGTTCCGGATCCGGCCGGTTTTGCGGTCGCGTTCCAGACCCTTCAGGACCTGCGCGCGCGTGGCGTCGCCGTGCAAATGCATGCGGGGACGCAGGCCGGTCTGGGCAGCATGAAGTCGCAGTTCAAACGTGCCGACGCCAGCGGCGCAAAGTATGCGCTGGTGTTTGGGGCCGCAGAACTGGCCCAGGGGCTGGTCACCGTCAAGCCGTTGCGGGAAGCGGGCGGCGCGCAGTCCACGCGAGCGCTGACCGCAGTGGGCGATTGGGCCGGGACCCTACAATCGCAGACCTAATTGAATTCAGCCATGGCAAACCAACTCGACCTCGAAGAACAAGAACAACTCGACCAAATCAAGCACTTTTGGAAGCAGTACGGCAACCTGATCACGTGGGCGTTGATAGTTGTCCTGGGAGGGTTCGCGGGCTGGAATGTTTACCAGTACTGGCAGCGCAACCAGGCGACCCAGGCGTCGGCCATGTTCGATGAAGTGGATCGCATGGCGAGTACCGGCGACATCAGCAAGGTCGAACGCGCGTTCACCGACATGAAAGACAAATACGCCGGCACGGCGTATGCCCAGCAAAGCGGATTGCTGGTGGCCAAGCTGTACTACGACGCCGGCAAGCTCGACGCGGCAAAAGCGGCGCTGGCCTGGGTGGCGGACAAGGCCTCGGACGAGGGTTACCAGGCCATCGCAAAGCTGCGGCTGGCGGGTATCCTGGTTGAATCAAAAGCTTATCCGGAGGCGCTGGCCCAACTGGGCGGTTCGTTTCCGGTCGAATTCGCACCCTTGGTGGCGGATCGCAAGGGTGACATTCTTTCCCTCCAGGGAAAGGGCACGGAAGCCCGGGCGGAGTATGAAAAGGCCTACAAGGCTTTTGATGAACGCATCGAATACCGGCGTCTGGTGGAGGTCAAACTCAATGCCCTTGGCGTCAATCCGCGCGGGGGAGAAAGTGCGGTGTTGCCTGCTCCGGCGGCGATGGCCTCCTCGTCGGGTGGTGCAGTGGCGATTGAGGGTACGAAATGAACACGAAACTCTGGAAGGGTAGTCGTGGCTGGCACGCCTTGGCCACGTTGGCATGCTTGGCTGGGCTTGCCGGATGCGCTGGCGGTCCCGACAAACCCAAGCCGACGGAACTCGGCCCGAATGCCGCCCTGATCAATGTGCGCCAAGCCTGGTCGGCCAGGATCGGGCCGGTCGCTTTCCCGCTCGACGTCAAGGTCAACGGCGGCGCGGTGACCCTTGCCAGTTCGGATGGAACGGTGGCTTCCATTGATGGCAGCTCGGGGCGGGACCTGTGGCGTGCATCGGCTGGTTCGCCGATCAGCGCCGGGGCGGGCAGCGACGGTCGTTATGCCGCCGTGGTGACACAGACCAACCAGTTGGTGGTGCTGGAGCGCGGACGCGAAATATGGCGCGAATCCTTGGGAGCGCTGGAGTACACCGTGCCACTGGTGGCCGGGGAGCGGGTTTTTGTGATGACCGCGGACCGCGTGGTGTCAGCGTTTGACGCCCAGAGCGGGCGCAGGATTTGGACCTACACCCGCCCCGGCGAGCAACTTCTGGCCTTGCGCCAGGCCGGGGTGCTGCTGGCGGTGGGCGACACGCTGGTAGCGGGAATTTCCGGCCGGTTGGTTGGCCTGAACCCGCAAAATGGCTCGCTGCGCTGGGAGGCGCCGATTGCAAGCCCCCGTGGCACCAATGATGTGGAGCGGTTGGTGGATCTGGTGGGCCGGGTGAGCCGTGTCGGTGACGTAGTCTGCGCGCGCGCGTTTCAGGCGGCGGTAGGTTGCGTCAACGCCGCGCGTGGTTCGGTCCTGTGGAGCAAGCCTGCGATGGGTTTCGATGGCGTGCACGGAGACGACCAGTATGTTTTCGGTACCGAGAGCGACGGCAAGGTGATTGCATGGCGCCGCGGCAGCGGGGACCGCGCATGGGTATCGGAGCGCCTGAAATTCCGCGGCCTGAGCGCGCCGCTGGCGATAGGACGTTCGGTTGCCGTGGGTGACGCGCAGGGCCTAGTGCACTTTCTGTCGAAGGAAGACGGCTCCCTGCTGGCTCGGGTAAGCACTGATGGGTCGGCCATTGTGGGCGCGCCGGTGGCGGTGGGCGACACCTTGGTGGTGGTTACCCACAACGGGGGAGTGTTCGGCTTCAGGCCCGAGTGATCCGCGCGACTACCGGGGTCTGCAACCCATGAAACCTGTCCTGGCCCTGGTCGGTCGCCCTAACGTGGGCAAATCGACCTTGTTCAACCGGCTTACCAAAACACGGGACGCCATTGTGGCCGACTATGCCGGCCTGACGCGCGACCGGCACTATGGCAACGGCAAACACGGCAAACATGAATTCATAGTCGTCGATACAGGCGGGTTTGAGCCCGATGCCGCGAGTGGCATCTTCAAGGAGATGGGCAAACAGACGCGCCAGGCGGTTGCCGAAGCCGATGTGGTGCTGTTCGTGGTGGACGCGCGCGATGGGATATCGGCGCAGGACCATGAAATCGCCCGCTACTTGCGCCGTCTTGGAAAAATCAGCTTGTTGGTGGCCAACAAGGCGGAAGGCATGAAGGACAACACGCCGTTGTCGGAGTTTTTTGAACTCGGTCTGGGCGAAGTGCAACCCGTATCGGCGGCACATGGCCAGGGCATACGCTCGTTGCTGGATCTGGCGTTCGAGCGGCTAGGCCTGCCCGACCCGGATGAGGCCGCCGAGGAGCATGAAAACGGGGCCATCAAACTTGCCGTGGCCGGCCGGCCCAACGTCGGAAAGTCCACGCTCATCAATACCTGGTTGGGCGAAGAGCGCCTGGTAGCCTTCGACCAGCCGGGTACAACCCGCGACGCGATTACCGTGCCTTTCGAGCGCCATGGGCAGAAGTTCGAGTTGATAGATACAGCGGGTCTGCGACGGCGCGGCAAGGTGTTTGAAGCAATCGAGAAGTTCTCGGTTGTCAAGACCCTGCAAGCCATCGAGTCGGCCAACGTGGTGCTGCTGCTGATTGATGCCACGCAGGGCGTGACGGACCAGGACGCCCACATCGCCGGCTACATCCTGGAGAGTGGGCGCGCCGTGGTGCTGGCCATCAACAAGTGGGATGCGGTGGACGATTACGCCCGCGAGCTCGTCAAGCGCTCGATGGAAACGCGCTTGCCCTTTCTCAAGTTCGCGGCCATGCATTTCATATCGGCTACCAGGCGCCAGGGCCTGGGCCCCGTATGGGCCTCCATCGCACAGGCCCACAAGGCCGCCAACTGCAAGATGTCCACCCCTATATTGACCCGGTTGCTGCTGGAAGCGGTGCAATTCCAGAGTCCCAAACGCGCCGGCATGTTCCGGCCCAAGCTGCGGTATGCCCACCAGGGCGGCATGAATCCTCCGGTCATTGTGATTCACGGCAACTCGCTGGAGCACGTGACGGACGCCTACAAGCGTTTTTTGGAAGGCCGCTTTCGCAAGGAGTTCGATCTGGTCGGCACACCCATGCGTATTGAAATGAAAACTTCGCGAAACCCCTTCGCCGACAAGGACAAGGATTAGCCCGTTGCCCCCTGAGATTCAGCTTGCCCCGCGATATTGGGGGATTGCGGCGGGCAGGGCCATGGAGCCCATTTCGCTGTGGTATCGTCCAACCCTTCACACCACTTCTTGAACACGGAGAATATCGTGAGCAACAAAGGCCAATTACTTCAAGATCCGTTCCTCAACGCATTGCGCAGGGAACACATACCGGTGTCGATCTATCTGGTAAATGGGATCAAGCTACAGGGGCAGATCGAGTCTTTCGATCAGTATGTCGTGTTGCTGCGCAACACGGTGACCCAGATGGTCTACAAACATGCAATTTCCACCATAGTGCCTGGACGCGCGGTGAATTTTGCGGTCACCGAAGGTGGCGAGGCCTCGCCAACCTGATTTCCGCCGTCGCGCCCGCGTGGCCGATTGCGGACATTGACCCTATTTCCCGGCAACCTTGAGTTCGTCTGCTGCCTCCGATAACGCGACAGCCCTGACCATACTGGTTGGTGTTGACCTTGGTTTGCCGAATTTCGATGGCAATCTGGAGGAACTGGGATTGCTGGCGGCTACCGCAGGCCTGAAAGCCGTGGCAAGGGTGACCTGCAAACGCAAAGCCCCTGACGCCGCCCTGTTTATCGGCAGCGGCAAGGCGGACGAAATCAAGCTGCTGGCACAACAACTCGGTGCCACTGAAATATTGTTTGACCAGGCCTTGAGCCCCGCGCAGCAGCGCAACCTTGAGCGCCACATGGAAATGCCGGTCAATGACCGCACCTTGCTGATCCTTGAAATATTTGCCCAGCGCGCGCGCAGCCATGAAGGCAAGTTGCAGGTTGAGCTGGCGCGTCTGCAGTACCTCAGTACGCGGCTGGTGCGCCGGTGGTCCCACCTGGAGCGCCAGCGTGGCGGCATCGGCACCCGCGGAGGACCGGGCGAAGCCCAGATCGAGCTGGACCGGCGCATGATAGGCGAGACCATCAAGCGCACCAAGGAACGGCTGCAAAAGGTGAAGCGCCAGCGCCAGACCCAGCGGCGTCAGCGCGAGCGGCGCGATACGTTCAACATATCCCTGGTCGGGTATACCAACGCAGGCAAATCGAGTTTGTTCAACAGCCTGGTCAATGCGCGAGCCTACGCGGCCGACCAGTTGTTTGCCACACTCGACACCACCACGCGCCAGCTGTATCTGGGTGAGGCGGCACGTTCCGTGTCACTGTCCGATACGGTGGGTTTCATCCGCAACCTGCCGCATGGCCTGATCGACGCTTTTCAGGCAACTTTGCAGGAGGCCGTGGAGGCCGACCTGTTGCTGCATGTGGTAGACGCGGCCAACCCCAATTACCCGGAGCAAATGCGGGAAGTGGGCCGTGTACTGGCCGAGATTGGCGCCGCCGGCGTGGCGCAAGTACTGGTGTTTAATAAGCTCGACGCTATTGAAAAAAGCCATTCTCCACTGCAGTTGCAGGACATGTTCGACCAGGACGGCGTGCGGACGACCAGGCTTTTCACCAGCGCCCGCACCGGCGCGGGTCTGGCTGGTTTGCGTGAGCACCTGGCACAGCTTGCCGGCCAGCATGGCGCACCGGCACGGAGGCAGACAGATTCCCTTGCAGAGCTTGAGGCTGCCGCGCGATTGGGCACAATCGAGTGATGACACACCAGAGAAGTTGAGATGAAATTGCAATTACCACGGGTTGGCTGGGCAGGGTTGCCAGATCGCATCAGGGGAATGTTCAATTTGAACGATTCGCGCTGGGGACGTGGCGACGATAAACCGGCTGATGCAAGCAAGCCGGAGGCTCCGGGGCCAGGCGAACCGCCTACTCCACCACCACAAGCCAACAACGGTCGCGGCCGTGGCCAGGGGCCGAATCAGGGCCCGCCGGACCTTGACGAGTTGTGGCGCGATTTCAACCGCAAACTGGGAGGCATTTTCGGCGGCAGCAAAAATTCCGGCCGAGGTAGCAACGGCTCGGGAGGCGGCAACGGAGGGGGGTTCAAGCCCGACATGAAGAACGCGGGGGTGGGTGCGGGACTGATCGCCGCCGTGGTGGTGCTGATCTGGCTTGGTACCGGTTTCTTCATCGTGCAGGAAGGGCAGCAGGCCGTCATTACCCAGTTCGGCAAATACAAGAGTTCGGTGGGTGCGGGCTTCAACTGGCGTTTGCCGTACCCGATCCAGCGCCATGAACTCATTTTTGTGACGCAGATCCGGTCCGTCGATGTCGGGCGCGACGCTGTCGTGAAGGCGACGGGCCTGCGCGAGTCGGCGATGCTGACCGAGGACGAGAACATTGTCGAGATCAAGTTTGCCGTGCAGTACCGTCTGAGCAACGCCCGGTCTTTTTTGTTCGAGAGCAAAAATCCCACCGACGCCGTGGTGCAGGCGGCGGAAACCGCGGTGCGCGAAGTGATTGGCAAGATGCGCATGGACTCCGCGCTGTCGGAAGAACGTGACCAGATCGCGGTGCGGGTGCGTGCCTTGATGCAGTCCATCCTGGACCGCTACAAGATGGGCATCGAAGTGGTCGGCATCAATTTGCAGCAGGGCGGAGTGCGTCCACCGGAACAGGTTCAGGCGGCCTTTGACGACGTGCTCAAAGCCGGGCAGGAACGCGAGCGTGCAAAAAATGAGGCGCAGGCGTACGCCAATGACGTGGTACCGCGGGCCGTGGGTTCCGCCTCCAGGCTCAAGGAAGAAGCCGATGCCTACAAGTCGCGTATCGTGGCGCAGGCCTTGGGTGACGCGCAGCGCTTCAAGTCGGTGCTGGCCGAATACCAGAAGGCACCCCAGGTTACGCGTGACCGCATGTATATAGACGCCATGCAGCAGATTTACGGCAACGTCACCAAGGTGCTGGTTGACTCGCGCCAGGGCTCCAATCTGTTGTACCTGCCGCTGGAAAAAATCATGCAGACTCCGCCCACCGGCCTGGACGCCGCGGCAGCGGCCGCGATCCCTGCCACTGCGCCCTCCGGCGCCGTGTTGCCCGGTGGGTCATCGGCTGATTCCCGCTCACGCGACACCTCGCGTTCCCGCGAACGCGACATACGTTAGGACAGCGCCATGAACAGGTTAGGTTTCGTTTTCTCATCGCTGCTGCTGGTGCTCGCAATTGCCAGTTCCATGTTGTTCGTGGTTGACCAAAGGCAATTCGGCGTGGTGTACGCGCTGGGACAAATCAAGGAGGTCATCACCGAGCCCGGGTTGAACTTCAAACTCCCGCCACCGTTCCAGAACGTGTCATACATCGACAAACGTTTGCTGACGCTGGACACCACCGACACGGAACCCATGTTGACGGCGGAGAAGCAGCGGGTGGTCATAGACTGGTACGTGCGCTGGAGAATTTCCGAGCCGACACAGTACATCCGCAATGTCGGTTTGGACGAAGCCGCCGGTGCCAACCAGCTAAACCGCGTGGTGCGCAACGCGTTCCAGGAAGAGATCAACAAGGTCACCGTCAAGGAATTGTTGTCCACCAAGCGCGAGAAGTTGACAGCCGATGTAAAGGCCGAAGTACTGGAAAAAGTACGCGGCGAAAAGCCCTGGGGTATCGACGTGGTGGATGTGCGTATTACCCGGGCCGACTATGTGGACGCGATTACCGAGTCGGTTTACCGGCGCATGGAGGCTGAACGTAAACGCGTGGCCAATGAATTGCGCTCCACCGGTGCTGCCGAAGGTGAAAAGATTCGTGCCGATGCTGACCGCCAGCGCGAAGTAACTATCGCCAATGCCTACCGCGATGCGCAAAAAATCAAGGGCGAGGGTGATGCCGAAGCCGCCCGGATTTATGCCGAGGCGTTTGGACGGGATGCCCAGTTTGCCCAGTTCTACCGCAGCCTGGAAGCCTATAAGTCGAGCTTCAACAAGAAGAGCGACTTGATGGTGCTGGACCCCTCGTCGTCGGAGTTCTTCAAGGCCCTGCGCGGTGGCAGCCTGGCCGCGCCATCACCGGCACCAAAGAAGTAGGTCTTGGACAGCGACACGTTCTGGCTGGCACTGGCCCTGGTGCTGGTCATCGAGGGCCTGTTCCCGTTTCTCTCGCCTTCGGGTTGGCGGCGCATGTTCCAACAAATACTGCGGTTGCACGATGGGCAGGTGCGCTTCTTTGGCCTGTGCAGCATACTTGTCGGCCTGCTGCTGGTCTGGCTCTTGTAGCCGCGACCAGCCTGCTTCGCGCGAATCAGTGTTGGCCGCTACTTCTTTGCCAGGCGAATCCATCGATTTTGGCCCGGTAAAATCTTCGTTTTAACAGTCCGCCAACACATGTCAGCCTGGGTCCTGCCGGATCATATCGCCGATGTCCTGCCGTCCGAGGCGCGGCACATCGAAGAATTGCGCCGGGACCTGCTGGACATGGCCCGTTGTTACGGCCATGAACTCGTCATGCCGCCGCTGCTGGAGCATCTCGAGTCCCTGCTCACGGGAACCGGCGAAGCGCTGGATCTGCAGACCTTCAAGCTGGTCGACCAGTTGTCCGGGCGCATGATGGGCTTGCGCGCCGACAGCACGCCACAGGTCGCACGCATTGATGCCCATCTGCTCAACCGCGTGGGTGTGACCCGCCTGTGTTATTGCGGCCCGGTCCTGCACACACGACCCGACAAACCGCACGCAACACGTGAGCCACTCCAGTTCGGAGCCGAGATTTACGGCCATGCCGGGCCCGAGGCCGATCTGGAGACCCTGCTGCTGGCGCTGGACTGCCTCAAGGTGGCCAGGGTGCGTTCGCCCAGCGTGGACCTGGCGGATGCGCGTATCGTGCGTGCCTTGCTGTCCCCGGCCCAACCAGAGCCGGCCTTGCGCGCGCAGATACACCATGCGCTTGCGGCCAAGGACGGGGACGCGCTGGCATGGCTGACCAGGGACTTTCCGGCCGCGTCAAGACAGGGGCTGCATGCGCTGGTCGGCCTGTATGGCGACGCCGACGTATTGACCGAGGCACGCCAGGTCCTGCCTCACGGCCCGGACATCGATGCCGCCCTGGACAACCTGATTTGGCTGGCCAGCCACCTGGATGGCGTGGCGACAAGTTTTGACCTGGCCGATTTGCGCGGCTACACCTACTACAGCGGGGCCCGATTCTCCATTTATGCGCAGTCGGCGAGTGATGCGTTGGTACGCGGTGGGCGTTATGACGAGGTTGGTGCGGTGTTCGGGCGCAATCGTCCTGCGGTGGGTTTCAGCCTGGACATCAAGGCGCTGGTAAACGCGGTCGGCCCACGCGCCTTGCACGCGGCTATCCGCGCGCCTTGGGGCGAGGCCGGTGACCTGCGTGAAGCGATTGCGAATCTGCGGTCTGGGGGGCACACCGTCGTCTGTGTCTTGCCTGGCCACGAGAGCGAAGTAGACGAGTTCCAGTGTGATCGCGAGCTGTTGCAGGTTGCGGGGCAGTGGGTGGTGCAGGCTATTTGAGAATTGTCCGAAATGAACACAACCAAAGGTCGCAATGTCGTTGTCGTCGGTACCCAGTGGGGGGACGAGGGCAAGGGCAAGCTGGTGGACTGGCTCACTGAAAGCGCCCAGGGGGTGGTGCGTTTTCAGGGTGGGCACAACGCGGGCCACACGCTGGTCATCAACGGCGTCAAGACGGCGCTGCACCTCATACCCAGCGGCATCATGCGTACCGGGGTCAAGTGCTACATAGGCAATGGCGTAGTGCTGTCGGCGGCCAAGTTGTTCGAGGAAATTGAAGGGCTGGAGCGCGCCGGTGTGGAGGTGCGTTCGCGCTTGCGCATCAGCGAAGCCTGCCCGTTGATCCTGCCGTTCCACGCGGCGCTTGATGTTGCGCGCGAAGCCGCCCGCGAGCAGGGCGGCAACGAACGTATCGGCACTACGGGCCGAGGCATTGGGCCCGCCTACGAAGACAAGATTGCCCGGCGTGCTTTACGGGTGCAGGACCTGAAATATCCGCAACGATTTGCCTCGAAGCTGCGTGATCTGCTCGACCTGCACAACCATGTCTTGACCACTTACCTGGGGTCGGCGCGGTTTGACTTCGGCGATACGCTCAAACCTTACCTTATCGAAGGCAAGGTGCAATTCGACGCGGTTTTCGATGAGGCCATGCACCACGCGGAATTGCTCAAACCCATGATGGCCGACGTGTCGCGTGAACTCAACGAGGCGCATGCCAAAGGCGCCAACCTGCTGTTCGAAGGTGCCCAGGGCACCTTGCTCGACGTGGACCACGGCACCTACCCCTACGTGACTTCGAGCAACTGCGTGGCCGGCAATGCGGCGGCCGGCTCCGGCGTGGGGCCGGGCATGCTGCATTACGTGCTGGGTATCACCAAGGCCTACTGCACCCGCGTCGGCGGCGGGCCATTTCCGACCGAGCTGGACTGGCAGACTGCCGGCACGCCGGGTTACCACATGAGCACGGTGGGCGCGGAAAAAGGCGTAACCACGGGGCGTTCCCGGCGTTGCGGCTGGTTCGACGCGGCGTTGCTCAAGCGCTCAGCCCAGGTCAACGGCCTGTCGGGCCTGTGCATCACCAAGCTCGACGTGCTGGACGGCCTGGCTGAATTGCGTTTGTGCACCGGTTACGAGATGGATGGGGAGCTGATAGACATCCTGCCCATGGGGGCCGACGACATCGAGCGCTGCAAGCCGGTCTATGAGGTGCTGGAAGGCTGGAGCGACAGCACGGTGGGCGTGACGCAGTACGACCACCTTCCGGTGGCGGCTCGGCTGTATCTGCAGCGCATCGAGCAGGTTACCGGTGTGCCGATCCACATGGTTTCCACCAGCCCGGACCGTGACCACACTATCATGATGCGGCATCCCTATCTGGCGGATTGAAAAACGAACGGGCGAAGGAACAGACGATGTTGACAGAAGATGGAAAACACCTCTACGTCAGTTACGACGAATACCACAACCTGATCGAGAAGCTGGCGATCAAGATTCACCAGTCCGGCTGGGAATTCGACACCATCCTGTGCCTGGCGCGCGGCGGCATGCGGCCCGGAGACATCCTGTCGCGGGTGTTCGACAAACCCCTGGCCATCATGTCAACCAGTTCCTACCGGGCTGAAGCCGGCACACAACAAGGCAACCTTGATATCGCCCACTACATCACCACGCCCAAGGGGGAAATTGCGGGCAAGGTGTTGCTGGTGGATGATCTGGCCGACACCGGTCACACACTCAATGCGGTTATCAAGCAGTTGCGCGGCAATTACAAGTCGATCACGGAGCTGCGCAGCTCCGTGATCTGGACAAAAGGCATTTCCGCTTTTACCGCCGACTATTCGGTCGAATTCCTGCCCACCAACCCGTGGATCCACCAGCCTTTTGAAGGCTACGACGCCATGCGCCCGCAGCAGTTGATCGCCAAGTGGAGCGTCTGAGCGGCGATGCACGAAAAAGCCACCGCTCTGATCCACCACCCCTACGTTGCGCCGGCCGGTTTTCTGGCGCCGCAACCGGGGGTCTTCAAGGCGTCCACCGTCATTTTTGCCGACGTGGCCGCAATGCGCGGCGTGGAGTGGAAGGACAAGACCGGCTACACCTACGGCCTGCACGGCACACCCACCACCTACCAGCTGGAAGAGCGCCTTTGCACGCTGGAAGGTGGCTTGCAGTGCCTGCTGGTGCCCAGCGGGCTGGCGGCGATTGCCACCGTGGCCATGTCGCTGCTCAAGACTGGCGATGAGGCGCTGATACCCGATAACGCCTACGGCCCGGGCAAGACGCTCGCGCAGGGCGAACTCAGCGCCTGGGGCATCAGCCACCGTTTCTACGACCCCATGGATCCGCTGGATCTGGCCGGCAAGATCGGACCCAATACGCGCCTGGTGTGGCTCGAAGCCCCGGGCTCGGTCACCATGGAATTCCCGGATTTGCTGAAGATGGTGCGTATCTGCAAGGCCAAGGGGGTGTTGTGCGCGCTGGACAACACCTGGGGTGCCGGCCTGGCTTTTCGCCCCTTTGACCTGGCGCCGGAGTCCGGCACGGAGCTGGGTGCCGATATCTCGGTCCATGCGCTCACCAAGTACCCCAGCGGTGGTGGTGACGTACTCATGGGCAGCATCATGACGCGTGATGCGCACCTGCATATGCGGCTCAAGCTTACGCATATGCGGCTTGGGCTCGCCGTCGGCGCCAACGACGCGGAGGCCGTGTTGCGCAGCCTTTCCAGCATCGTCTTGCGTTACCAGGCGCACGATCTGGCTGCGCGCCGGCTGGCATCCTGGTGTCTGGAGCAGCCACAGATCGTCCAGGTGCTGCATCCGGCACTGGAGCAGTCGCCCGGGTACGTCCATTGGCGCGCCCTTTGCCACCACGGCGCAGGGGGTGCCGCCGGCCTGTTCAGCGTGATTTTCGATGCGCGTTATGGCAGCGCCCGGGTGGACGCCTTTTGTGACGCCTTGAAGCTGTTCAAGCTGGGGTATAGCTGGGGTGGCCCGATCAGCCTGGTGGTGCCTTACGACCTGGCCTCCATGCGCAGCACTTGGCCGGCTCATCTGCGGCGTGGCACGCTGGTTCGTTTTAATGTCGGCCTGGAAGCGGTTGACGATTTGCTGGCCGATATCGCCCAGGCGCTTGGCGCCCTGGGTTCCTGACGGTCGGGGCCCTGGCTTAATTTTGATCTCCCGGCCCTGAACTGGTAAAGTGGTGCCAACAACCTGAAAGACCAAATTGGCAACTCCCAATTACGGATACGAAAAGCGCCAGAAAGAACTGGCCAAGAAGCGCAAGAAGGAAGACAAGCTCAAGCAAAAAGCCGAGCGCAAGGTGGGCGGGCCGGGTGAGGAAGACAATTCGCAAGACGAGGGCTCCCTGCAGCCCTCATCCCCGGCGCCCGATAACCCAACCCAGCCCTGAGCGTTGGGTTCAGGCCTGCCAATTGGCGGCGTTTTCGACCAAATCCAAGGCCAGCTTGTCCATCGCTTCGGAAGAGCGGTCGTCCGGCGAGCGCTGTAGGGCTACATCGAACCGGCTGAAGTTGCGCCGCATCGACTGCTGGTATACCGGGTCATAGTGCTGGGTCAGCAGTTCCTGTACCACTGACGCGATGCGGCCCGACCGCACGGCTGATTGCCAAGCCTGCACAACCAGTTTGCCGCGCATCTCGGCCAGGATATCCAGGCGTGCGCAGAAGGCTTCCGGGTCACGCACAAAGAAGTCGTAGTCTTCCATCAGCAGGGCGACGCGTTGCGTATCGTCCAGCGCCAGGTTGAGGCAGGCGCTCCCACGCATGGCGTCCATCAGCGCGATGGGGACAGCGACATTGCCCACCTTGCGGCTCTCGCTTTCCACAAACACCGGGTGTCGCAGGTCGAAGCGGCGCATCACATCCCACACCCGTGTCTCGAAACCCTTCTGGGACGGCTGTGCCTGCCCCGGTACGGCGCCCAGCACGGAACTGCGGTGGTTGGCCAGCGCTTCCAGGTCCAGCACCTGTGCGCCACAACGCGCCAGGGCATGCAGCAGGCGTGTCTTGCCCGAGCCCGTGGTACCGCACACCACGCGGAAGTCGAGGCCTGCGGCAAGCCGGGCAGTGTCGGCCACCAGAGCGGCGCGAAAAGCCTTGTAGCCGCCTTCCACCACGCTGACCCGAAACCCGATCTGGCCCAGCACCAGCGACAACGAGCCGCTGCGCTGGCCGCCGCGCCAGCAATAGACCAGCGGTTTCCAGTCGCGCGTTTTGTCCAGCACGTGGCGCGTGATGTGTTCGCTGATATTGCGCGCCGCTATCGCGCCGCCGCGTTTCCTGGCTTCGAAGGGGTTGACCTGTTTGTACAGGGTGCCGATGTCGTGCCGCTCCTGGCTGTTCAGGGTCGGCCAGTTGACGGCGCCCGGAAGCCGGTCCAGCGCAAATTCGTCTTCGCTGCGTGCATCGATGACGGTGTCGAACTGGTCCAGGCCCTGCATGAGTTCCACTGCCGCGACCGAAACCAGGCTCATTGAAGCCCCCTGCGTCGCTTCGCGCCGGTCCCCCCGAGGGGGCTGAGTGCCGCGGCTCCATGCCGGCCAGCGCCGGCGTGGACGGCTCGAAGAAGCACTGCGTCTCGCAGCGCTGCGGCCTGCAAGGCAGAGCGCCTTGGGAGCGGCCCGGCGGTGCAGGGATGCCCCCTGCGTCGCTGCGCGCCGGTCCCCCCGGGGGGGAGCGAGCGCCTTGGGAGCGGCCCGGCGGCACTCATTGAAGCTGCTTTCTGAGTTCCGCCCAGACGTTGGCCAGGATGGCCGGATGGGCTTCTTCCCTGGGGTGGATGCCATCGTTCTGGAACAGTTTTCTCGGGTCGGGGCCGTCGGCCACGCCGGTCAGCAGAAAAGGCACCAGCCCGGTCTTGTTGGCCCGTGCCACTTTGTCAAACAGGCCGGCGAACTTGTTCGCATAGTCCGTCCCGTAGTTGGGTGGCACCTGCATGCCGACCAGCAACACCTTTGCCCCGGCCTTTTTTGCGGCAACCGCCATCGCATTCAGGTTGTCCTCGGTCATCTGCAGCGGCAGGCCGCGCAGCGCATCGTTGCCACCGAGCTCGATCACCACATGGCTTGGCCTGTGCTGCGTCAGCAACGCAGCCATGCGCGAGAGCCCGCCTGAGGTGGTGTCGCCGCTGATGCTGGCGTTGACCACGCGCGCCGAAATGACCTCGGCGCCGAGTTTTTTCTCCAGCAAGGCGACCCAGCCAGTGCCGCGGCGCAAGCCGTATTCGGCGCTCAGCGAGTCGCCCAGAACCAGGATGACCGCCGGCGATGCCTTGCCCGCGGCCACACGGGTGGCAGGAGCCGGTGTAGCCGCTTGCGCCCCGGTTGGCGCCGTGGCGGCGGCACCATATGCCCCCACGACCAGGGCCGCGGCGGCGGTCGAGATAAAGTGTCGTCGATTCAAAAGCAAAACTCCCGTTCAGAGAAGACCGGCTTGTACCCAAGCCATGTCACAACCAAAGTCCTTCATGCAACCAGCCAGCGCCACCGCCATCATTGCCGTCGAACACGTCTTCAAGTCAGTGACGGATTCGACCGGTACCCTGGACATTTTGCGCGATATTGATTTCACCCTGGCCGAGCGCGAGACGGCCGCCATTGTGGGCGCCTCGGGCTCAGGCAAAAGCACCTTGTTGTCCATCATTGCCGGCCTGGATACCCCCACCAAAGGGACGGTGCGCCTGGCCGGAGAAGACCTGTTCGCTATCGACGAAGACCAGCGTGCCGCGCTGCGCGCAAAAAAGGTCGGCTTCGTGTTCCAGAGTTTCCAGCTCATGGGCAACCTCACGGCACTGGAAAATGTCATGTTGCCGCTGGAACTTGGGGGCGCCAAAGACTCGCGCAAGGCCGCCACCGAGATGTTGTCGCGGGTCGGCCTGTCGGCCCGGCTGGGCCATTACCCCAAGGTGCTGAGCGGTGGCGAGCAGCAGCGGGTGGCGCTGGCGCGGGCCTTTGTGGTGCAGCCGGCCCTGCTGCTGGCCGATGAACCCACCGGCAGCCTGGACTTTGCCACCGGCGAGACCATCATGCAGTTGATGTTCGACCTCAACACCGAGCTCGGAACGACGCTGGTACTGGTGACGCACGACCGCGGCATCGCCCAGCGCTGTGCCAGGCGTATCACCATAGAGGCCGGGCAGGTGGTGGTGCCGGTTCAGGACGTGGCCGCAGTACACTGACCGGGGCCGCGTGTACGGCCATCCACTGCAGGGAGGGCTTGCCATGGTTTCCATTGCCTCCACAAGCCGGCTTGAACGCCGTGGCCTGCTGGCTGGCCTGGCTGCCACTGCCTTGTGGCCGCTGAGGTCCGGCGAAAGCTCGGCCCAGTCCGCCGGCCATTCCAGTCTCAGATCCTGGCCGTTAAACGCACCGCGCCCAACCGGCATTCATGATCTGGCGCCAGCACCGGACGGCGGGGTATGGTTTACCGCGCAGGGCAGCGGGCATCTGGGCTGGTTTGATCCGGGTAGCGGCAAGCTTGATCTTGTGCCTTTGGGTGCCGGTTCCGCGCCGCATGGCGTGATTGCAGGCCCCGACGGCGCGGCCTGGATCACCGACGGCGGGCAAAACGCTATTGTGCGAGTGGCCTGGCCCGGCCGTACCGTCAAACTGTTTCGTCTTCCAGCCGGCACGCCTTACACCAATCTCAATACCTGCGCTTTTGACGGCGAGGGCGACCTCTGGTTTACCGGGCAAAGCGGTTATATCGGCAAGGTGGCAACACGCACCGGGCAGGTGACGGTCAAGGAGTCGCCCCGCGGACGCGGGCCCTATGGCATCTGCGCAACCCCCAGGGGCGACGTGTGGTGGTGCTCCCTGGCCGGCTCCTTCATTGCCCGGATTGACCTGCGCAGCGGTGAACCGCATGTGGTTGAGCCACCGACACGCAACCAGGGCGCGCGCCGCGTCTGGTCGGACAGCCGGGAACGGATCTGGGTCAGCGAGTGGAACAGCGGTAATCTGTCGATGTTCGACCCGGCCGCGGGCAATGCCGCCGGCAGCTGGCGCAGCTGGAAAGCGCCGGGTGAGAATCCGCACCTGTATGCCGTGTATGTGGACGACAAGGACAAGGTCTGGTGCTCGGAATGGAGCGCCAACGCCACGCTACGGTTTGACCCGGCTACCGAGCGTTTTGCGACATTCGCCATGCCGCGGCCCGCAGCCCTGGTGCGCCAGATCCTGGGCCGTGCGGGTGAAGTCTGGCTGCCCGAAAGCGGGACCGAACACATCTCGGTCATCAAGACCTGAAGCCAAGGGGACCTGTGTTGAAAGCCAAACGCCGGCACCGCGCCGCACGCGATATTTGCGCCGTGCTTGGTGCGCTGCTGGTTTGCACCGGCGCAATGCCGCAGGAAGAACAGGGCAATTTCTTCAACGATCCCTTCATCCAGGTCACCCATGCCATTGTCGATTGCCCCATGCAACGGGGGCCCATGATTACGCGCGCGGAAATGCGCGCCCAATCCCACTCGCGTATCGACCGGGGCACCACCTGCTACCGGTCCGGCCGCTGCCGCCTGCCGAATGCCTTTCTGTACGACAAGGAGATCATCCCTCGGGTCAGCAAGCTGATCCTCAGCGATGGCCGCTTCCTGGACAGCAGCATCATGGTCGAAGGCCAGCGGCGCTGGGTCTGGCTCAAGGGTTGCGTTCGCAAACAGGCCGATGCGGACGCCCTGCAACAGCTGGTGCGCAGTGTGGACGACGTCGAAGCAGTCATCAGTGAGCTGGTGGTCAGGGCAGCCAAATGAAGCGCGGGCGGGCCTGATAATCGGGCCATGCCTGCACCCAAGATACTGTTCGGATTCCACGCCGTGGGCGTTCGCCTGCGCACCGCGCCGCAATCGGTGGTCGAGGTTTACTTCGAGGCCAGCCGGCGCGATGCGCGCATGCGGCAATTCATGGAGCGGGCGACGGAGGCTGGGGTGCGCCTGATCGAGTCCGATGGCGTGCGGCTCGCGCGCTTGTGTGGCAGCCATGGCCACCAGGGCGTGGCCGCCAAGGTGCACGAGCTTGCAGGCATCCATTCGCTGGACGAACTGCTGGAAAACCTGGAGACGGCGCAGGCCGCATTGCCTCTGGAGCAGCGGACCGCGGCGCTGCTTCTCGTGCTGGATGGGGTGACCGACCCGCACAACCTGGGTGCCTGCCTGCGCGTGGCCGATGGTGCCGGAGCCCACGCCGTGATCGCGCCCAAGGACCACGCGGCCGGCATCAATGCCACGGTGGCCAAGGTCGCCAGCGGCGCCGCCGAAACAGTGCCGTATTTCATGGTCACCAACCTGGCGCGTACCTTGAACGAACTCAAGGAGCGCTCGATCTGGATCGTCGGCACCAGCGATGCCGCCAGCAAGACCTTGTACCAGGCCGACCTGAGCCGCCCGGTCGCGCTGGTGCTGGGCGCCGAGGGCGCCGGCATGCGTCAGCTCACCGCAAAAACCTGTGACGAACTGGTGCAGATTCCGATGCGCGGCGCGGTCGAGAGCCTGAACGTGTCGGTGGCCAGCGGCATCTGCCTGTACGAGGCTTTGCGCCAACGCAGCTGAACGCTGCGATAACGTCACCCGCCCTCGTTGCTGGCAAGGTCCAGCGCGCTTGTTTCGGCCGGGTCCAGCACAAGGTGGGCGGCTGCCACCAGGTCGGCCAGTTGCGCCAGCGAAGTGGCGCTGGCGATAGGGGCGGTGATGGCGGGGCGCGCAAGCTGCCAGGCAAGTGCAACCACGCCGGGATGGGTCTGATGGCTTAGCGCAACCGCGTCGAGTGCCGCCAGTATGCGTTGCCCGCGCGGGTTGAGGTACTTGGCGATCGTGTTTTTGCCGCGAGCGCTTTTACCCGCATCGTCCGCGCCGCGGTACTTGCCGGTCAGGAAACCGGCCGCCAGCGCGTAGAAATTAATCACCCCCACCCCATGTTTGACACACAGCGGCTGGAGCGCGTCTTCAAACACGGCCCGGTCGTACAGGTTGTACAGCGGCTGCAGGCTCTCGTAGCGTGGCAGGCCCAGCTTCTCGCTGGTCTCCAGCGCCAGTGCAAGGCGTGGCGCCGAGTAGTTCGAGGCACCAATGGCTCGCACCTTGCCGGCGGCAATCAGGTCGCCGAAGGCGGCCAGCGTGTCCTGCAGCGGCGTATCGGCGTCGTCATCGTGCGATTGGTAGAGGTCGATGTGGTTGGTTTGAAGCCGCCGCAAGGAGGCTTCCACGGCGCTGCGGATATAGGCCGGTTTGAGCCCCTTCATGTCGGGCCCCATGGGTTTGCCGACTTTGGTGGCGAGCACCACGCGATCACGTTTGCCGCTGGTGCGGAGCCATTTGCCGATCAGGGTTTCGGACTCGCCACCGCGGTGGCCCGGTACCCAGGCCGAATAGACGTCGGCGGTGTCGATGAAATTGAATCCGGCGTCCACCCAGGCGTCCAGCAGCGAGAACGAGGTGGCCTGGTGCACGGTCCAGCCAAACACATTGCCACCCAGGGCGAGTGGTGAAACCTGCAGGCCGGAGCGACCCAAGGGACGGTAGTTCATGAAAAATTCCTCCAAAGAAACGGCGCCTTGTTCATGCCCAGCCCAAGGCACCAAGCAGCGCCCCGGCACCCAGAAGCCACAACAAATGGATCTTGGTGCGCCACACCACCAGCGCCGTTGCCAGCGTCAGCAGCCACAACGGCCAGTCTTGCCGCGGGTTGTCGTGCACGGCGCTCAACAACCATCCGGTGGCTACCAGCAGGGCGACCACGATCGGCGCCATGCCAAGCTTGAAGGCGCGCACGGCGCGCAGCTCCCGGTTGTCGTGGCCCCAGCGCGCGGCCAGGTAGGTCAACACGGTGCTGGGCAACAGGATGCCCGTCATGCCGAGCGACATACCCATCAGCGCCATCGGGTAGCCACCCGCATTCAGGCCTATGTTCCAGCCCATCAGCGCCACAAACAACACGTTGGGGCCGGGGGCGGCCTGGGCCAATGCAATGCTGGAACTGAACTGCGCGTCGGTCAGCCACATGCGTTCGCCTACCAGATAGCGGTGCATGTCGGGCACCGTCGTAATCGCGCCACCCACCGCCAGCAGGGACAGAGACGCGAAATGGGCAAACAGCGCGAACCAGTCGGCCGCCCCCAGTGTCAAGCTCATTGTTTGCCCAATCGGTGCCAGGCCCAGATACTGGCGGCGCCGCCCAGTCCGAGCAGCACCCAGACCAGCGGCACACGCAACAAGGCGACGGCAACGAAGGTGACCAGCCCCAGGACCCAGCAGACGGCCACGCCCATCGTGTTTTTTTTCAAGGCGCCGACCAGCTTGAGCCCGGTCGCGGCGATCAGCCCGGACGCCACGGCGCCCATGCCGCGCAACGCGCCTTGGGCCGCCGGGATGTCGGCGATACCGGCAAACAAGGCCGCCAGCAGCATCAGCCCCAACAGGGGAAACAGCAGGATGCCGGCCAACGCCACCAGGGCGCCCCGCAGGCCGAAATACCGCCCACCTATCATCAGCGACATATTGACGACGTTGGGACCCGGCAGGACTTGCGCGACCGCCCAATCCTCCAGAAATTCATCGCGCGTCAGCCACTTTTTCTTGTCCACCAACTCGCGTTGCACCACGGCCAGCACGCCGCCAAAGCCCTGCAGCGCCAGCCAGGTGAACGACCAGAACAGGTCGGGCAGCGACTGGGGGCGTGCGCTTGCTACAGGAGCTGTGTCGGCGGCGGAAGCGGGCATACCGGAATTATCGCCGTGCGCCTGCCATCAAAGCCGCAGTTCCCAGGTTTCGCCTACCAGGTGCCGCCCAAAGCCATGGTAGGGCTCGCTCTTGACCAGCGTGAACCCGCGCCGCGCGTAGATGTGTCGGGCGGCGGTCAGGCAGCTATTGGTCCACAACACCATTTTTTTGTAGCCTTTGGCGCGCGCAAAGGCAATACATTCTTCACTTAGCCGCGCGCCCAGCCCCAGCCCGCGTGCCTGCGGCGTCAGAACCAGCATCCGCAACTGCGCGACTGTTCTTGTCTTGCGCACTACAAATACGGCACCCACCCGTTCGCCGCCCAGCTCCGCGATCCAGCAGTTTTCCCAGCCGCTTTGGTAATGCTGCACATATTTCGCGACAAGGCCGGCCACGAGGGCTTCGAATTCGGCGTTCAAGCCGTATTCACGGGCGTAGATCTCGCCGTGCTGCTGCACCACCCAGCCCATGTCGCCCGGTTTCGGGTCACGCAGCACCGCGGTACGCAGGCCTGGTACCGCGGGGTCGAGCAGGCGCTGCACGGTCGCCAGTGCATCCACCAATTGCAGCCGCTGGTGGTCCGGCAGTGGCGCCAGCAATGCAGCGGCTTGTTCGCGCGACTGGTGCTGCAGCGGTGCGAAGACGGCATGCCCGGCTTCCGTGAGTGCCAGCAGGCTTTGCCGTGCGTCGCTGTCCGAGCGTGTGCGGGCTATCCATCCGTTGGTTTCGAAACGGCGCAGTATCCGGCTCAGGTACCCTGCGTCCAGACCCAGGCTTGTTCCCAGCTGCGCCGCGCTCGGCGCCTGCGCCGGCGTTGCAAGGTGCGCCAACTCATACAGCACCCGGACTTCGGTCAGCGACAGGGTGCTGCCCAGATAAGGCGCGAGTATTCCCATGCGCCGGGTATAAAACCGGTTGAACGCACGCAGCGTATGGATGTGTCCGTCAAATACAGGTGCTGGTGTCGGTGGCATATTGACATCGTCACCCAATTGCTTGACCAAGTCAAGAAATTTGGCCTACTTGTCGGCAGCGTCCACGGCGTCCAGCCATTGCTGCAGAGGCCCCGGAAACTTCTCGTCCGGCTGCGGCTGCCAGCGCCGACGCGCCTGGCTGCCCAGTGTGCGCAGCTGCCATACCGCCTCGCGCGTCAACAAGGTGAGTTCCGTCAACACGGTATCGTCAAGGGTCGCGGTGCCCAACTGGTCGAGTTGGTCCGGCACGGCGCCCACGCCCGCCAGCGAGCGCCGCAACTGCACGGCCTGGCGCCCGATCAAGGCCAGTGTTTCCAGGCGCGGTGCGGTCACCGCACCGATGCCAGCGGGGTCCAGCGGCCACTGGCACAACAGGCGATCAATCTCGCGCAGCAGACCCATCGGGTCGTCCATGCGCCCGATCTCCGCTCCCATGACATCGAGCTGGGGCTTGAGGAACCCGACTATCTGCATCGACATGGTGTTGTCGTAGCGGTGCGTGTTCATGCGCAACAGCACCGACAGCCGCATTTCGGGCGCGTTGCGTCCGGGCGCGAACATGGCGGCGACCACCTGCGAGAGCGCCAGTATCTTGCCCAGGGGACTGATGGCGTCGGCCGACAGATTGCGAGGATAACCCGAGCCGTCCAGCGATTCATGGTGTTCGCCCACGGCGCGCACCACGTCGCTGGAATATTGGTGGTGCCGCTCCAGCAGGATGGTGGAGAGCAAGGGGTGCGAATACAGCTGGCGGCGCTGTTCCGGGTTGAGCACATGGTCGGGCCGCAGCAGCAGAGGGTCGATGTGCAGCATGCCGATGTCGTGCAGCAAGCCCCCGGCCGCGGCCATGAGAACGTCGTAGCGCGATATCAGGGGTGTCCTGGCCAGCCAGGCGGCTACGAGCGCGGTGCGCACCAGGTGCTGGTAGATTTCGGGGCGCACATCGCGCGCAACCGTCAACTGGAACGCCATCGCGTCCGGCAGCGGCACGGTCTCCATGACGTTGAGCAACATTTTGCGCGTCTGGTCGTCGGCAGCCATGCGGCCGAAGAATGGCAGGTCGCGCATGACATCCTCGGCACTGCGCCTGAGTGTTTCGGGGGAAACGCTGGCCTCGCATCGTACCGAGTTTTCCAGCGGGACCGACAGCTTGTGCTGCATCAGGCGCTCGTACAGCCCCTTGTTGATGGCATGGCCTTTCTCAAGTATTTTCGCGCCTTGGATATTGAATATGGCTTGGGTCGCGACCACATCCTGTTTTTCGCCCAGCTCGATCACGGCTTGGGTGAAATACATAGGGTCGTCGGCTGGGTCGGTCATGGGGTCCTGTCGGTGCAATGCTACTGCCTGTTTTCGGCGTTGACCGGCACCAATGCCGACGCCGTCGCGGCCGCACCGCCTTGTGCCGCGGCTAAAGCCAGTGTTCCAGCCGGCTGCACCGTGATGACACCGGCCGCGAATTCGATGCCGTCTTGCGCAAAAGCGCGATGCAGGCGTTTGAGCGCCTCGCGCTGGATCACGCTCGGGTTGCTGGGCAACACCGTGAACTTGAGGCGCACCACCAGCGCGCTGTCGGTGATCTCCACCATGCCCTGGAGCTTGAGCGGCAGCAGGAACTCCTTGCCGTACTCCTCGTCCTGCAACATCTCCTGGCCGACGCGCTTGACGGTCTTGCGGGTTTTTTCCAGGTCGCTGTCGCGCGCCAGGCGCAGGTTGAATTTCACCGTTTGCCAGTCGCGGCTGTAATTGGTGATGGCCTGCAACTGGCCAAACGGAATGGTGTGGATCTGCCCGTTCTGATGCCGCAGCCGCACCGAGCGCAAGGTGACGCGTTCGACCGTACCCTTGAGGCGTCCGGTATCGATGTATTCGCCGACGCGGAACGCATCGTCGGACATAAAAAATATGCCGGCCACGATGTCGCGCACCAGGGCCTGGGAACCAAAACTGATGGCCAGCCCGAACACCCCCGCACCGGCCAGCAACGTGGTGATGTTGACGCCGAGTTGCGACAGCGCCAGGAACGCCACCAGCACCAGGATGCCCACCCCTACCGACACGCGCACCAGTGGCAGCAAGGTGGTCAGGCGCGAGGCCGGCTCGGCCGGTATGTCCTCGTCTATGCCCGGCCCCAGGCCGGGCGAGGCAGCCCGCAGGCGCTGCTCGGTCCACAGGTCCAGGTAGCGCCAGGCAACGAAGCCCACGAACAGCGTTACCGAGGCGGTGATCAGCGAATGGCGGATCGGCTCCCATTTGGCCATGGGCAGCAGCGTCAGCCGTTCGACCAGCCACAGTTCGGCCAGCGAGATGGACAGCGCGAGCACCGCCGCGGCGTTGACCGCGTGCTGGGTCAGCTTGAGCCACCAGTGGGCATGCGCGGACAGGTCCAGCAGGGCATGCACGACGTAGGCGACCAGGGCAATACGCAGGGAGTACACGAGGGAGTGGAAGATGGAGAAATCCAGCGCCACCACCGAGATGCTCCACACCACCCAGATCAGCGGAATGCTGATGGCGCCAAGCCAGAACCACAGGCGCTGGGTGTGGCCATAGACCAGCTGCGAGCTACGGTAGCGCCACAGCGCGAATGCACAGGCGCCGGCCACCAGCACGCCCTGCGCCAGCACGATGACCTGCCCCACCGGCAGCGGCAACTTGGCGCGCAACAGCACCGGCATGATGGATATGCCCAGTATGCCCACCAGCGTGCCCAGGGCCAGGCCGAGCTTGACCTGGCGCGCCGCGCGGTCCGGCATGGCAATCAGGCGGAACTGCGGCGCGTGCGGGCGCAAGGCGATCTCCAGGAACAGAACGAACAGCCGCCAGCGCACCAGCCCCCACAGGATGGCTATGGTTAGCAGGAACTGCTGGTCCTCGCCGTCGAAGTAGAACCGGGTAACCATATAGGCGGCGGCGGAGAACAGCGCCCAGTTGGCGCAGTCCAGCAGCAGCAGTCCCAAGGCGCCGCGGGCGCGCATTTCAGTGCTGATACAAGCCCGGCGCCAGCCCCGTACCGCAAAACGGAACAGGGCCACGAAGGCGAACAGGCCCAGTATGCTGAGCATGCCGATCGACAGGTTGGACGTCATGTCGCGCGCGCTGCCGCCCATCCGGATACGCAGCATGGCCGCCGAGTATTCCTGGTAGGCCTGCGGCGCGGCATCGGTGATCGCGGCCGCGGAAGCACGAAAGGCCGCCAGCTGTTCGTTGGCGGCACGGATGCTCTGCCCCATCTGCATCATGTCGCCGCCCACGCGGGTGGCTTCCTCGGGGGTCAGCGCATAGGCGCAAGGCCATTGGGCGGTGAGCAGCAGGCCCACACCCAGCACTGCAAGCAAGCGCGCGCCACCGCGAGTCAAGGCCCGGGCGCAGCTTAGGGGATGGGTAGGCAGGGGCATGGTGGAGCGGTTCCGCGCTTCAGTGCTGGCCGTCCGGCATGTCGACCACCAGTCCATCGAGTTCCGCCGATATGCTTATCTGGCATGCCAGGCGGGAGTTGGCTTGCGTGGCGGCGGCAAAGTTCAGCATATCTTCTTCCATCGCCGTACGGCTGCCGGTCAGGACCTGCCAGACTGGCGGAACATACACGTGGCAAGTGGCACAGGCGCATTGGCCCCCGCAGTCGGCGTCTATGCCGGGCACCTTGTTGTCAATCGCCGCGCGCATCAGCGAGAGTCCCGGCACGGCGTTCACCCGGTGCGGTGTCCCGTTGTGTTCAATGAAGGTGACCACGGGCATAGCCAGATCCTTGGGGCGGGTCAAAAGAGCAGACGCAAAACGAAACGCACCGGAGCAACCAATCAGTACACCGGCCGGTGTTTGCGTATGGTTTCCCGCACCGCGTCGGTCAACGCGAAGCCCGGGCCGAACCTGGACGCCAGTTCGTCGGCGCGTTGCATGAACTGCTCCACACCGGTGCTGTAGATGAACTGCATCGCTCCGCCGGTCCAGGCCGGGAAACCGATGCCGAAGATGGAGCCGATGTTGGCGTCGTGCACCGTGGTTAGCACGTTTTCGCTCAGGCAACGTGCCGTCTCCACGGCCTGGCGGTACAGCAGGCGGTCTTTCACGTCCTGTATGTCCCAGGCCACACCCGGTTTCTCGAACAGGGTCTTGAGTTGTGGCCAGAGCGTTTTCTTTGCGCCTTTTTCGGCCGGGTAGTCGTAGAAGCCGCCACCGCCGGCACGCCCCGGGCGCTGGTGTTCCTTGACCATGCGCTCCACCAGCAACTGGCCCGCACCGGGGTCGTAGGGTTTGCCTTCGGCCGCGAAATCGGCGCGGGTCTGGTCCAGCACGTGCACGCTGAGCGACAGTGCGGTCTCGTCCATCACGGCCAAAGGCCCCACCGGCATGCCGCATTGGATGCCCGCGTTTTCTATCACCGGCGCGGGGATACCCTCGCTGAGCATGGCAGCACCTTCCATCACGAAAGTGCCAAAGGTACGGCTGGTGTAGAAACCACGCGAGTCGTTCACCACGATGGGTATCTTGCCCAGCGCCTGTGCGTAGTCGAACGCGCGTGCCACCGTTTCGTCATCGGTCCGTTGGCCGCGGATGATCTCCACCAGCTTCATCTTGTCCACCGGGCTGAAGAAATGGATGCCGACAAATTTGTCGGGGTGCGCGCTGGCGTTGGAGAGGCCGCTGATAGGCAAGGTGGAGGTATTGCTGGCGAAAAAGCCGCCCTCCGCCAGCATGGGCTCGGCCTCCTTGGTCACGCTGGCCTTGAGGGCGCGCTGCTCGAACACCGCTTCGATGATCAGGTCGCAACCCTGTAAATCGGCCATATTTTCAGTCGGCGTAATCCGCGCCAGCAATTCGCTCTGGTCGTGCGGGTTCATGCGGCCCTTGTCCACCTTGGGCTGCGTGAGCTTGACGCTATAAGCCTTGCCCGTGTTGGCCTTTTCGAGGCTCACATCCTTGAGCACCGTGGCGATACCCCGGCTGGCCTGTACATAGGTTATGCCGGCACCCATCATGCCGGCACCCAGCACGCCGACCTTGGCCGGTTTGTAGCGCGGTATGCCCTTGGGACGCGACTGGCCGGACTTGATCGCGTTCATGTTGAAGAAGAACGTATTGATCATGTTCTTCGCCACCGGGCTCACGATCAGCTTGGCCAGGTAACGGCTCTCGATGCGCAGCGCGGTGTCAAAGTCCACCTGCGCGCCTTCGACCATCGCCGCCAGCGCGTATTCGGGGGCAGGGTAGAGGCCACGGGAGGTCTTCTTGATCATGGCCGGTGCCACTACCAAAGCGCCCGATATCTTGGGGTTGCCGGGCAGGCCACCGGGGATCTTGTAGGCCTTGTCGTCCCAGGGTTGGCTGGCAACCGGGTTGGCGGCAATCCAGGCCAGCGCCTTGCCGCGCAGCTGGCTTGCCTCGGGCACGAGTTCATGTACCAGGCCCAGCTCTAGCGCTTCGCGCGGGCCGAACAGCTTGCTTTCCAGGATGTAGGGCTGCGCACCCAAAAGCCCCAGCAGGCGCGTCATCTTGGTGATGCCGCTGGCACCCGGTATCAGGCCCAGCGTGATCTCGGGCAGGCCGAACTGTATCTTGCGGTCGTCCACCGCCACGCGGTAGTGGCCTACCAGGGCCAACTCCCATCCGCCGCCCAGCGCGGTGCCGTTCAAACAACTCACCACCGGTTTGCCCAGCGTCTCCAGCGTGCGGAAATTCTTCTTGAGGAGTTCGATTCCCTGAAAGACGGCCGGTGCATCCGCGGGTGTGAGCCGCATCGTGCCCTTGAGGTCGGCACCGGCGAAAAAAGTACTTTTGTTGGAGGCCAGGATGATGCCTGTGATGGCCGCCTTGTCTTTTACTACCTGGGCCGTGACTTCGGTAAGGTCATGTTGCCATTGCTGGCACATAGTGTTGACGGGTGAGCCGGGCTCGTCAAAGGTGAGGGTGGCGATGCCGTCCGCGAGTGCATATTGGATGGTTTTCATGGGGGGATCAGATACGCTCGACGATGGTTGCAATACCCATGCCGCCACCCACACACAGGGTGGCCATGCCATAACGCAGACCACGCCGGTGCAGCTCGTCGATGTGGGTATTGCGGATCATGGCGCCGGTGGCACCCCGCGGGTGGCCCATGGCAATGGCGCCGCCGTTGACGTTGACCTTTTCATGCGGCACGCCCATCTCCTTCATGAAACGCATGGGCACGGCGGCAAACGCCTCATTGACCTCGAACAGGTCGATCTGGTCTATCGTCATACCGGCCTTGGCGAGTGCCTTGCGCGCGGCCGGCATAGGGCCGGTAAGCATGATGGTCGGGTCGGCCCCGCTCAGCGCCGCGGCCACGATACGCGCCCGCGGCGTAAAGCCATGCGTCTTGCCGGCCGCCTCCGAGCCGATCAGGATCGCCGCCGCGCCGTCCACGATGCCCGACGAGTTGCCGGCGTGGTGTACATGGTGGATACGCTCCACCTGCGGGTAACGCGTCAGTGCCACCTGGTCGAAACCCATGGCACCCAGGGCGTCAAAAGCGGGCTTGAGCGAGGCCAGGCCGGCCATGGTGGTGTGGGGTTTGATGAACTCGTCGAAGTCCAGGATGGTCTGGTCCAGGAAGTCCTTCACGGGCACCACGGAACCGGCGAAAAAGCCGCCTTCGCGTGCCTTGGCCGCACGTAGCTGGCTCTCCAGCGCAAACGCGTCCACGTCATCGCGGCTGAAGCCTTCCAGGGTGGCGATCAGGTCGGCGCCTATGCCCTGCGGCACAAACAGCGTGGCGCTATTGGTCTCGGGGTCCTGCGCCCATGCGCCACCGTCCGAACCTATGGGTACGCGGCTCATGCTCTCTACGCCACCGGCCACTACCAGGTCTTCCCAGCCCGAGCGCACTTTCTGCGCCGCCATATTGACGGCCTCCAGGCCCGAGGCGCAAAAGCGGTTGAGTTGCACACCGGAGCAGCGGAAGTCCCAGCCGGCCTTGAGCGCGGCCACCTTGGCAATCACCGAACCCTGTTCGCCGATCGGTGAGACCACGCCCATCACCACGTCGTCCACCTGCGCCGTGTCGAAGTCGTTGCGGCGCTGCAATTCGCTCAGCACGCCGGCCAGCAGGTTCACCGGCTTGACCTCGTGCAGGCTGCCGTCCTTTTTGCCTTTGCCGCGTGGTGTGCGGATGGCATCAAACACAAATGCTTCGGTCATTCTGGAAGTTCCTCGTAGGAGTGGCTGGGGCGAGTGCGCTGTCTCTTGTGCGTCTGCGGGCGCGGTGTCCGGCCCTTGAGACGAGTATATTCATTCGAGCTGTGCGCCACCGTGCACCTTGTCGCCTTGGCGCTAGGTCTGCGGAGGCCGCGGAAATCCACCCACGGAGGCAGCCTGATGCGAGACACGAACCCATGATAGAACGCACCCTGTTTACCCCGGAGCATGAAGCCTTCCGCGATAGCTACCAGCGTTTCTCCGACAAGGAGATCGCACCCTACCACGAGGCCTGGGAAGAGCAGGGTTATGTAGACCGCGAGGTCTGGCGCAAGGCCGGCGCCAACGGCTTTCTGTGCATGACCATGCCCGAAGCCTATGGTGGCGCCGGGGCCGACCGGCTGTATGCCGTGGCCGAGATGGAGGTCAACGCGGCCGGTGGCTACAGCGGCATTGGTTTCGGCCTGCACAACAATATCGTCGCGCCCTACATTGAGCGCTACGGCACCGAGGAGCAAAAGCGCAAGCATCTGCCACCGATGGCGAGCGGCGAGGTGATTGGCGCCATTGCCATGAGTGAACCGGCCGCGGGCTCGGACCTGCAGGGCATCCAGGCCACCGCCATCCGGCAGGCCGACGGCAGCTACCTGCTCAACGGCAGCAAGACCTTTATCACCAACGGCTGGCATGCCGACCTGGTGATTGTGGTGGCCAAGACCGACCCGACGGCAGGCGCCAAGGGCACCAGCCTGTTCCTGGTGGAACGCGGCATGCCGGGCTTCGAGAAGGGCAAGCGCCTGAAGAAACTCGGCCTGAAGGCGCAGGACACGGCCGAGCTGTTTTTCGACAACGTGAAGCTGCCGGCCGACAACCTGCTGGGTGGCGCCCAGATGGAGGGCAAGGGTTTCTTTTGCCTGATGCAGGAGCTGCCCTGGGAGCGCATGCAGATTGCGATCGGCGCCGTCACCTCCGCGCAGGCAGCCATCGACCGCACCGTGGCCTATGTCAAGGAACGCAAGGTATTCGGCACCACGGTGTCAACGTTCCAGAACACGCGTTTCACGCTGGCCGAGTTGCAGACCGAAGTGCAGATCGCGCGTGTATTTGTCGACAAATGCCTGGAGCTGGTGCTGCAGGGCACACTCGATACCGCCACCGCCAGCATGGCCAAATACTGGTGCTCCGACCTGCAATGCAAGGTGATGGACGAATGCCTGCAGCTGTTCGGCGGCTACGGTTATATGTGGGAATACCCGATAACACGCGCCTTCGCCGATGCACGCGTGCAGCGCATCTACGGTGGTACCAACGAGATCATGAAAGAAGTGATCACCCGGTCCATGGGCCTAGGCGCGAAGTAAGGCAAGAAGGAGTCGACATGATTCTGGTCACCGGAAGCGCACTGAGCCGGATCATCAGCCCCTGAGGGGACGTCTGCCGGGCCTGCACATGCAGTACGAACTTTTTTATTGGCCATCCATCCAGGGTCGCGGCGAGTTTGTACGGCTCGCGCTCGAATACGCTGGTGCCGACTACCTGGACGTGGCGCGCGGCAGTGCCAAAGACGGTCTGGGCATGCAGCCGCTGTTGAATTGGATGAGCGACCGCACGATCAACCACCCGCCTTTTGCGCCGCCCATTCTGCGCCACGGCAGGGTGGTGGTGGCCCAGACGGCGGCCATTCTGCTGTACCTGGGGCCGCGGTTCGGACTTGTCGGCAAAAGCGAAAACGTCCGGCTCTGGACACACCAGATCCAGCTCACCATTGCCGACATCGTGGCGGAAGCGCACGACACCCACCACCCGGTGTCGACCTCGCTGTATTTCGAGGACCAAAAAAAGGAAGCGCGGCTCAATGCCAAGGCGTTTCGCCAAACACGGTTGCCCAAGTACCTGGACTGGTTCGAGGCCATCCTGGCACGCAACCCGCGCAACACGCCCAGCCACAGGCTGCACCTGGTCGGCGCGCGGCCGAGTTACGTCGACTTGTCCTTGTTCCAGGTCATCGAAGGTTTGTCGTACGCGTTTCCCAAGGCCATGCGCAAGGCACTGAAAAAGGCGCCACTGGTGGCGCGGCTGCATGCCGAGGTGGCATGCGTCGACCGCCTGGCGAGTTACCTGACCAGCGAACGACGCATCGCTTTCAATCAGGATGGAATTTTCCGACGGTATCCGGAGCTCGATGGCTGACTGCGGGCAGCCGCGACAAGCGGTTTACCAGGACAGCGGGTCCACGCAATACAAGCGCCGCAACTCCGCGTAGAGGTGCGGATGCTCCTGCGCCATGCGCCCTGGCAATTCAAAAAAAGCTTCGCTGGCGACCGCGAAAAACTCCCCCGGCTCAGTGGCGCCGTAGTCGCTGAGCAGCGAAGTTTCCCCGGCTGCGGCGCGCTGCTGCAATGCCGCGAATTCCTGACCGAGTACCCTGGACCAGCTCCGGTAAGAGGCACGCGAGCGCAACCGCGGCGCTCCGTTGGCATGGCCGGTCTCCTGGTCGAGCTGGTGGGCGAATTCATGGATCACGACATTGCGCCCATCGTGCGGATCGGCCGCGCCCTCCAGCACGTCATCCCAGGACAGGATGACCTGGCCTTGTGACCAGGACTCGCCCGACAGAACCTGGCGCAGGTCCTGCAGTAAGCCGGCGTTGTCGGTGCGTACGCGGTTAACGACAAAGGGACCCGGATACACCAGAATCTGGCGCAGGTTGGGGAAGTAACCGGCCGAGCGATTGAGCAGCAGCAGACAGGCCTGCGCGGCAATCGTGACGCGTATCTCATCGGTCAGCGTGATGCCGCCGCAGGCCAGGAACGGCTTTTCGGCCAGGAACACCTGGATGTGTTGCTTGAGCTGCAGTTGCAGATCGGCCGGGAGCCGGGCGACATAGGGAACACGCTGCTGCAGCACCCGGCGCCATGCGGCCGGAAACGCTTGGGCGCGCAGACGCGAACGGCGCCGTTCCGCCAGCCAGGGCCGGGCCAGCAGCCAGGCAACAAACCATAGGGCCAGGCCGCAAGTCAGGTAGAAGGCCAAGGTCTGGTGTCCGATCTGGTGGGTTGCAGAGAAACATAACTGGGTGCGGTCAGTTTGAATTTCAATGCGCGCGGCGCCCTTTGGTGAAAATGGCTCCGGAATCCGCAGTCGAAGACGCAGTGATCGGCAATTTGATTCAGCAAGCCAGCTGGCCGGCCAGGTCCAGCAGATCGCGTGCGTGCAAGGTATTGGCCGGGTCGGGCGATAGGTCCTTGTGCTGGTCCGGCCCGAACTCCTGCGCACGTTCAATGTAGGCCGTCTGCAGACCGCAGGCCCGTGCCGCTGCAACGTCGTCCTGGTGCGCCGCCACCAGCATGACCGAGGATGGCGGGAGATCAAAAACTTTGGCAACACCCAGGTAAGTCGCCGGATCGGGTTTGTAGGCTTTGAAAACCTCGGCCGACAACACGCAGTCCCAGGGCAGCCCGGCACGTTTGGCCATGTTGGTCAGCAGGCCCAGATTGCCATTGGACAAGGTGCAAATAGTGTGGCGCGATTTGAGTCGCGTCAGGCCCTGGACCACGTCACTCCAGGGGTCGAGCCGGTGCCAGACCTTGTTTAGATGCCGCTTCTGGTCTTCGCTCAAATTGCGCACGCCGAACTCCACCAGAATCTGGTCCAGGATCATGCGGTGCAGGTCGTCGATAAGTGTCCAGCCCAGTTCACCCGACATTACCCGGCGCATGGCCGGCTGGTAGCCGGCACGCCATGCCAGCGCAAACGCGCCCCCGTCCACACCCAGCTGCATTCCATCGACCTCGCGCCGGATGCTTCCATACCAATCGACCACGGTGCCGAATATGTCGAAGGCCAGGACTTTGGGTGCAGGTGTGGTCATCGCAATGCCTTGTCCTTCTGGTTTTGGGTTTCGATGCGCTCACGCGCCGCCAGCCAGTCGCCGTCGCTCCATTGGCGCAGCTCGTAGAAGTTGCCGCCGGTGGCCAGCGCATTGCCGCCATCCATCATGATGCTCTGGCCGGTCAACCAGTCACACTGGCCGTTGGCCATCAGGAAACCGGCCAGGTTCTGCAATTCCGCCATTTGCCCGGCGCGTGCCATCGGGTTGTTCCTGCGGCTGCGTTCCCCCGGTTGCTCGCCCGGGTTCAGGCGTTTGCTCATGCCTTCGGTCGGAATTTCGCCCGGACCCACGGCGTTCAGGCGGATGCCGTATTTGGCCCATTCCACGGCCAGCGACTTGGTCATGACGTCGATGCCGGCCTTGCTCATGGCCGAGGGCAACACATAGGGCGAGCCGTTGTCGACCCAGGTCACGATGATGCTCATCACGCTGCGAAACGGCTGGCCCGGTTGCCATTGGCCGGTTTTGGCCTGTTCGATCCAGCGTTTGCCAACCGCCTGGGTCACATAAAACGTGCCGTGAAAAACGATGTTGGCGATGGCATCGAAGGCGCGCGACGAAAGGCTCTCGGTCGGAGCAATAAAGTTGCCGGCCGCGTTGTTGACCAGGCCGGTCAGGCCACCGCTGGTCCACAACTCGTCCACCATGTCCTGCACGTTCTGCGCAATCCGGATGTCCACGCCAAAGGTGTCGATACGCCGCTCAGGAAACTGCTGGCGCCAGGCGGCAGCGGTGTCTTCGCAGACCGATTTGCGCCGGCCGCAAATCGCGATGTCGGCGCCCAGGCCCAGGAAACGCTCGGCCATGGCCTGCCCCAGGCCCGTGCCTCCACCCGTGACCAGGATGCGCTGGCCCGCCATAAGCTGGTTCTGGAACATGCGTGTTTCTCCTCGTTGTGTGTAAAGCGCGGCTGCCTTGCATGTTACCCAACCCGGCCGCGCCCGAACGGGCCTATGCACAGGGGGGCAGTTTGTTTACACTGGAAGCAACTTGCGCCAGCAGGATTGGAGTCACCATGAAACCCGTCATTGAACTGCTCAAGAATCGCGATCCGGAGCTCTACAAGATGGCGCCCGATCTGCTGGTATTTGACGGGCTCAAGTTGTTGGCGGAGTACGGTGTGGGTGCCGTACTGGTCATGAACGGGGACCAGCTGGTAGGCGTTTTCTCCGAGCGCGATTACACCCGCAAAGTGGCGTTGCAGGGAAAAAATTCACGCGAAACACGGGTCGCCGACATCATGACGCGTGATGTGATTTCGGTCACGCCGCAAACCGGCACCCGGGCCTGCATGGCCTTGATGAGCCAGAAGAAGATTCGCCATTTGCCCGTCGTTGAAGGCAGCAAGGTGCTGGGCATGATCTCGATCCGCGACATCATGGATGACATCATCGCCGACCATGAGCAGACCATCGCCCAATTGCAGAGTTACATCACGAGTTGATCCGCAAACCATGAGCAACCTCAAAGACGTTCCACGGCCGTCTTCGGCCGATGCGCTGGACGACGCGCTGCATACGCTGGACAGCAACAAACATATCTGGGCCCGCACCGGCCTGGCCGCGCGTATCGACATGCTCAAACGCATGAAGGAAACCTTGATGCCGTGTGCCCGCGACTGGGCCACCACAGCCGCGCAGAAGAAGGGCATTCCGGCCGGCTCGCCGCTGGTGGGCGAAGAATGGCTGGCCGGTCCCTACGCCTGTATGTCGGCGCTCAATCTGTACATCGAAACCCTGGGCGCGCAGCCCGGCAAGGCCTATGTGCGTACGCTGCCGCAGCGCGAATTGCCGGGCGGGCAGCTTGCCGTCAAGGTGTTTCCGCACACCCTGATGGAAACCATACTGGCCGGTGGCGTGAGCGCCGAAGTCTGGATGGAGCCGGGTGTGACCTCGGCCAATCTGGCCAGCCACACGGCGCAGGCCTACAGCCAGCCGGAGGCGTCGCGCAGCGGCAAGGTGGCGCTGGTGCTGGGGGCGGGCAATGTGGCGGCCATTGCGCCGCTCGACGTCTTGTACAAGCTGCTGGTCGAGCATGAGGTGTGTATCGTCAAGCTCAACCCGGTCAACGACTACATGTTGCCGTTTTTCTCTGCCATGTTGCAGCCGGCGATCGACCTTGGCGTGGTGCGTATCTTCAAGGGGGATGCAGAGGTAGGTGTCTACCTGACGTCCCATCCGCTGGTGGAGGCCATTCATATCACCGGTTCCGAAGCGGTGCATGACGCCATAGTGTGGGGCACGGGCGAAGAGGCGAAACAACGCAAGGCGGCCCGTACACCCTGGAACACACGTCCCATCCACTCCGAGCTGGGCGCCATCACGCCCACCATCATTGTGCCGGGCCCCTGGAGTGATGCCGACTTGCAGTTCCAGGCCGAAGCCCTGGTGACGCAAAAGCTGCAGAACTGCGGCTTCAACTGCGCCGCCAGCCAGGTCGTGCTGATGAGTTCGGGCTGGGATCTGGCGCCGCGTTTCGAGCAACTGGTAAAGCAGGTAATGGGCGACGCGCCGCAGCGGGTGCCTTATTACCCCGGGGCCAGTCAGCGCGTGCAGGCAGTCAAACAGCGTTACTCGCAAGCCGAGGTGCTGACTGGCCCGGACGCTTTGTGTGAACGGGTATTTGTGGCCATGGACGCGAGCCCGTCCGACCGGCACTTTTTCGACCACGAGGTATTTGGTGCCGCGCTGGCCCGCGTGCTGCTGGAGCCGGCCGACCCGCAGGCCTTCTTGCGCGCGGCGATAACCTATGCCAACACCCAGCTGCGTGGCACTTTGAGCGCCAACATCATCATCCACCCCAGGACCTTGCAGGCGCTGGGCCAACAGTTCGACGCCATGCTGCTGGAGCTGCACTACGGAGCGATCGGTGTCAATGTGTGGGCGGCCTACGGCTTTCTGCTGGCAAGTGCCACCTGGGGTGCCTTCCCCGGCCACACGCTGGAGAACGTGCAAAGCGGGCGCGG
Organism: Betaproteobacteria bacterium; assembly: GCA_031367285.1. Taxonomy (GTDB): domain Bacteria; phylum Pseudomonadota; class Gammaproteobacteria; order Burkholderiales; family Burkholderiaceae_C; genus CAISIP01. The sequence continues at coordinate 43,420 of JANLPN010000381.1, forward strand.
CGTGGTGCACAACGCCTTCATGTTCGACAAGCCGCAACGCACCGTGGTGCGCGGGCCGTTCCGCGCCATGCCCAAACCGCCCTGGTTTGTCACACACCGCAAGGCCGACCAGCTTGGCCCCAAGCTGACCGCGATGGAATACCGCCCGAGTTTCCTGAAACTGCCCGGCATCATGCTGACGGCCCTGGGCGGTTGAATCGGCGCTTTGGCCGCTAGGGATTGCGCCAATCCGGATGGTCCCGGTCCAGCAGGCGCTTGATGGACGCAAAAAACAGGTCGCTCTGCTGGCGTTCGCTAGCAATCTGTTGCGACGCAGTGCGGCACATTTCTTCGTCAATCACGCGCAGTGGTTTACCGGCTGAACCCTGAATGGCCAGGGTCTGGTGCATGCAGGCGCGCTCCAGGTAATACAGGTCATCGAAGGCCCAGGCCACACTGGCTCCGACCACGGTAACGCCGTGGCTGGCCATGAACATCACGTCCTTGCCCGCCATGCCGCCTGCAATACGCCGGCCTTCCGCAGCGTCCAGCGCCACACCCCCGTAGTGGTCGTCATAGGCGATCCGGTCCCAGAAGCGCAATGCATTCTGGTTGGCCCATGCCAGGCGCCCACCCTGCAACAGCGTCAGCGCCGTGGCATACGGCGTGTGGGTGTGCAAAACGGCTTTGGCATGCGGGTTGAGCCGGTGTATCCAGGAGTGGATAAAAAACGCCGTAGGTTCCACCGCATGCCGGCCCTGCAATACCACGCCCTGGCCGTCGATGAGCAAGATGTCGCCCACGCAGACCTCGCTCCAGTGCAGGCCCTGCGGATTGATCAGGTAACGGTCGGTCGCCACCTCGACCGAAAAATGGTTGCAGACACCTTCGTTGAGCCCGAGCTGCGCGGCCCAACGCAGGGCGGCAGTCAGGTCTTCCCGGTCTTGCCTGAAGTCGCTCGTCATGACCGGTCCTGCCGGGATTGATTCAGCACATGTTCCATGGTGCGTTGGTCTCCGAATGTAAGGGGGAGGGTGCAGATGATCGCACACCCTCCCCAGCACCTGGCCAAAGGAATTCTGCACAATGGCGGCATGTTGCCGTCCTACCTCATGCTCGACCTGGAGACCACGGGCGGTAACCCGGTGGCCGACCGCATCACCGAAATTGCCGCGGTGCGTATGGAAGAGGGCCGCGAGGTGGCGCGCTGGAGCACGCTGGTGAACCCGGGTACACGCATCCCGGCCTTTATCCAATCGCTCACCGGCATCAGCAACGCCATG
>JANLPN010000397.1:0-7107 GCA_031367285.1 Betaproteobacteria bacterium
GTCGGTCAGCGCAGGCGCGCAGCTCGCGCCGTCAAAACTGCCAATGTTAAAACACGGCAATTCGCCGTCAAACAGGCGCGGAACCCGGCTCAGGATCGAATGGGCATCATAGAGGATGACCACGGGGTGAAGCGCGCGCAACCGCGCAATCTCGGTCGTGAGTGCCGCGTGATACGGATCGAAATAACGCCCGCGTCGCCTTGCGATTTCGGCCTCGCCGGGGAATTGTCCGGGATGATAGAGCGGCGCACCGTCAAAGCTGGTTTGGGGGCACAGCCCGGTTGTCGTCTGGCCGGGATAGAGTGATGTCCCTGAAGGATCGCGGTTGACGTCGATCACGCTGCGTGAGAGCGCGGTTTGGACGAGCGTTGCGCCGAGCCCGGCGGCAAAGGCGTAAAGCCGGTCAACATGATAATCGGCGTCGCGGCGCGCATCGCCGCGCGAGATCAGCCCCTCAATCTCAGTGGGGATGTCAAGTCCGGCATGGGGAATGCTGACGATCAGCGGAGCATCGCCGCGCGTGACGGTGAGCCAGTCGGTCATGCCACACCCGGCAAAGTGGCAAGCGCGGCAAGCGCCCCGGATGTGACGATCTGCGTTGCGGCGGTGATATCGGGGTGGAAATAGCGATCCTCACCGAGCATCGGCACTGCCGCGCGGAGCATCGCCCGCGCCGCTTCGAGCGTATCGCTCGATGCCAGCGCGGCGTGAAAATCACAGCCCTGCGCCGCCGCAAGATATTCGATGCCGATGATAGGCGCGAGATTATCGGCCATCGCGATCAGCCGCCGGCTCCCATGCGCCGCCATCGAGACATGATCCTCCTGATTGGCCGAGGTCGGGATCGAATCGACGCTGGCGGGCGTGGCGCGTTGCTTATTCTCCGAAACCAGCGCGGCGGCGGTGACCTGCGCGATCATGAAGCCCGAATTGAGGCCGGGATGCGGCGTGAGGAAGGCGGGCAGCCCCGATAGTGCGGGATCGACCAGCATCGCAATCCGCCGTTCGGATATCGAACCAATCTCACACAGCGCGAGCGCGATCATATCCGCCGCAAACGCAACCGGCTCGGCGTGGAAATTGCCGCCCGAGATCATCATTCCATCTTCGGCAAAAACCAGCGGGTTGTCGGTCACGGCATTGGCTTCGCGCCACAACACCAGCGCGGCATGGCGCAGCTGGTCCAGGCAGGCGCCCACCACCTGTGGCTGGCAACGCAGGCTGTACGGGTCCTGCACGCGGTCGTCGCCATCCAGGTGCGAATGGCGGATTTCACTGCCCTGCAGCAGGGCGCGGTAGTACTGGGCCACGTCGATCTGGCCCGGCTGGCCACGCAGCGCATGGATACGCGGATCAAACGGGCCGTCGCTGCCGCGAGCGGCGTCCACGGTCAAGGCACCGATCACCAGCGCCGACTCCAGCACCGGTTCAAACGCCAGCAGCGCGTGCAGGGCCAGCGCGGTGGATGTCTGCGTGCCGTTGATAAGAGCCAGGCCTTCCTTGGCACCCAGTTTCAGGGGCGCGATCCCGGCTTGCTGGAGCGCTGCCAGTGCCGGCACTGCCTTGCCATCCTGCAACATGCTGCCTTCACCCAGCAAGGCCAGCGTCATGTGGGCCAGCGGCGCCAGATCCCCCGAGGCACCGACCGATCCGCGCGACGGCACATACGGCACCAGGCCGGCGTTGTGTACGGCCAGCAAGGTGTCGATGACGATCTCACGCACGCCGGAATGGCCACGTGCAAGGCTGGCCGCCTTGAGCGCCAGCATCAGCCGTACCACCGCAGGCGCAAGCGCTTCGCCCACCCCCACGCTGTGGGAGCGGATCAGGTTCAGCTGCAAGGTGTCGAGCTGGGCCTTGCTGATACGCTGGTTGGCGAGTTTGCCAAAACCGGTATTCACGCCGTACACCGGCGCGTCGCCGTCCGCGGCGGCCTGCACCACCTGGGCACTTTTGCGAATAATTGCCCGCGCCGTCTCGGGCAGGCTCAGTGGCTCCACGCCGGCGTGGATGGCCTGCAATTGCTCCAGCGTGAGCTGGCCGGGTTGAATCAACATCTTATTTCCCCAGCATGGGCATGTTCATGCCCTGTTCGCGCGCGCATGCCACGGCAATGTCGTAACCCGCATCGGCATGGCGCATCACGCCGGTGGCCGGGTCGTTCCACAACACGCGTGATATGCGTTTGGCGGCGGCATCGGTGCCGTCGCACACAATCACCACGCCCGCGTGCTGCGAATAACCCATGCCCACGCCGCCGCCATGGTGCAGCGAGACCCAGGTGGCGCCACCGGCGGTGCTGAGCAAGGCATTGAGCAGCGGCCAGTCGGACACCGCGTCCGAGCCATCACGCATGGACTCGGTCTCGCGGTTCGGCGAGGCCCCCGCACCGCGGGCCAGATGGTCGCGACCGATCACGATGGGCGCCTTGAGTTCGCCGTTTTTCACCATTTCGTTGAAAGCCAGGCCGGCTCGGTCGCGGTCGCCCAGGCCGATCCAGCAGATGCGTGCCGGCAGGCCCTGGAACGCGATGCGCTCGGAGGCCATGTCGAGCCAGCGGTGCAGATGGGCGTCTTGCGGGAACAGCTCCTTCATCTTGGCATCGGTCTTGCGGATGTCCTCCGGGTCGCCCGACAAGGCCACCCAGCGGAACGGGCCCTTGCCGCGGCAGAACAGCGGGCGGACATAGGCTGGCACAAAACCGGGGAAGTCGAACGCGTTTTTCACGCCTTCGTCGAACGCCACCTGGCGGATGTTGTTGCCGTAGTCCACGGTCGGGATACCCATGGCCTGGAAGTCCAGCATGGCCTGCACATGCACGGCGCAGCTTTTGGCGGCGGCGTCGCGCAGGCTGGCATGCAGCGTGGCATCGGCCTGGGCCGCACGCCAGCCGGCCACCGTCCAGCCGGTGGGCAGGTAACCGTTGACCAGGTCGTGCGCCGAGGTCTGGTCGGTCACCATATCGGGGCGGATGCCACCCGCTTTGGCACGGCGCACCAGCTCGGGCAGGATATCGGCGGCATTGCCCAGCAGGCCGATGGAGACCGCTTTTTTCTCGCGCGTGTAGCGCGCCAGCCGCGCCAGCGCGTCGTCCAGGTCGGTGGCCTGCTCGTCCAGATACCGGGTCTTGATGCGGAACTCGATGCGCGACTGCTGGCATTCGATATTGAGCGAGCTGGCACCGGCAAAACTGGCCGCCAGCGGTTGTGCGCCCCCCATGCCACCCAGGCCGGCGGTCAGAATCCAGCGCCCGGCCAGGTCACCGCCAAAATGCTGCTTGCCGGCCTCGACAAAGGTCTCGTAGGTGCCCTGCACAATGCCCTGGCTGCCGATATAGATCCATGAGCCAGCAGTCATCTGGCCGTACATCGTGAGGCCTTTGCGGTCCAGCTCGTGGAAATGCTCCCAGGTCGCCCATTTGGGCACCAGATTCGAGTTGGCGATCAGCACCCGCGGCGCATCCACGTGGGTGCGGAACACCCCCACCGGTTTGCCGGACTGCACCAGCAGGGTTTCGTCTTCCTTGAGCTCGCGCAGGCTTCGCAGGATGGCTTCGAAGCAGTCCCAGTTGCGGGCCGCCTTGCCGATGCCGCCGTAGACCACCAGCGCGTCGGGGTTCTCGGCCACTTCCGGGTCCAGGTTGTTCTGCACCATGCGGTAGGCGGCTTCAATAAGCCAGTTTTTGCAGCTCAGCGTGGTACCGCGCGGTGCGCGTACCGGGCGGGGTTGGGCGACTTGGTGAACAGTGGACAGATCGGACATGGCAGCCTCGTGGTGGGGTTTCAACAAAATATTCGTCGCAGTTTACTTGTCTAGACAAGACTATGCAAGTACAATTTTGCGCATGGCTTTCAGCAGTCCTTTCCCGAACACGCCAGCCCACCAGCACAGGCCTGCACCGGCGAGCGCCGTGCAGGTTCTGGCCCCGTATGCGCGGGTCAAGGACTTTCTCAAGCAGGGGCTGTCGGTTGGCCGCTGGCCGCCGGGCGCCCTGATGCCATCCGACTCCGAGCTGGTGGCGCAATTCGGCGTCAGCCGCATGACCGTCACGCGCGCCTTGCGCGAACTGCAAACCGAAGGCCTGGTGACCCGGGTACAGGGCCTCGGCACTTATGCCGCCCACCTGTTCCGCGTCTCTTCCTCGCTGACCATCCGCGACCTGCACGAGGAAATTACCGCGCGTGGGCACCGCCACCATGCCGAAGTGCATCTGTCGCGGCAGGAACGGGCCACCGCCGCTCTGGCGCCCCAGCTGGGCCTGGCTGCCGGTGCGCCGGTGTTCCATACCTTGATCGTCCATTTTGAAGACGGGCTTGCCCTGCAATGTGAAGACCGTTTTGTCAATCCGGCCTGTGCGCCGGACTACCTGAAGACCGATTTCACCCGGATTACACCAACCCATTACCTGCTGCAGGTGGCACCGCTGTGGCAGGCGCAGTACGCCATCGAAGCCGGCGCCCCCAGCCGCAAGGAGGCCAAATTGCTGGGCATCTCGACGCATGAACCATGCCTGATCATCCTGCGGCGCACCGTCAACCGCGAGGTCCCGATTACGCTGGCGCGGCTGGTGCACCCGGGTTCGTTGTACCGGGTCGAAGGGCAGTTCAAGCCATGAGCATTCGCACCGCCGGGCCGCTCCCAAGGGCGAATAATTCCGCAATGCGTAGCATGCAGGATTCCGAATGAACACGGACCGGCCGCCTCCACCAGGCGTCCCCCATGTGGTTGATGCGCCATCTGTCCCACCGCAGCCGTGGCGCAATGGTGGCGGGCAGACGCGTGAACTGCTGGTCTGGCCGCAGGGTGGCGACTGGCGATTGCGTATCAGCCGCGCCGATATCGACGCCGACGGCCCGTTCTCCGCGTTTCCCCAGGTGCAGCGCTGGTTTACGGTGCTGCAGGGCGCGGGTGTGGTCCTGACGTTTGCGGATGCTCAATACACACTCAAGCCTGGCGCCGCACCCCTGTGTTTTGATGGCACGGCGGCGCCGGGTTGCCGCCTGCTGGATGGGCCGACGCAGGACCTGAACTTGATGGCGCGCCAGGGCAACGGCATGATGCTGCCGGTGCAAAGCGGGCAGGCCTGGAGCGGGGAGTTTGTTATACGTGCTCTGTACAGCACCGTGGCCGGCGTGTGGAGCGGCGCCGGGCAGACCTGCCGGATCGCTGCGCACACCTTGTTGTGGCTAGAGAGTGCCGGTGCGGGAGCATGGGTATTCGAACCACAGGAACCCGCTGCCGCACACTGCGCGTGGTGGCTTGGTTTTACCCCCCAAAATTGACATGGCAAACCGACTGACTCTTTGGCGCAATACGCGGCTGGCCACCCTGGCCGGGGACCTGCCCTGGGGCATGGTGGAAAACGGCGCGCTGCTTGTAGGTGGCGACACGCTGGCCTGGGTTGGCGCGGAAGCCGACCTGCCCGCCGCACTGCGGGCGCAGGTGGCCGAGGAACATGATCTGGGCGGTACGCTGGTCACGCCCGGCCTGGTGGACTGCCATACCCATCTGGTATACGGCGGCCAGCGTGCCCGTGAGTTCGAGCTGCGCCTGCAAGGTGCAAGTTACGAAGAAATTGCCAGGGCCGGCGGCGGCATCCGCTCCACCGTGGCGGCCACGCGTGCAGCAAGCGACGCAAAACTTTTCGCAAGCGCCCGCAAACGCGCGCAGACCCTGATGGCAGAAGGCGTGACGACGCTGGAAATCAAGTCCGGCTACGGCCTCAGCCTGCACGATGAAGCCCGCTGCCTGGCAGTTGCGCGCCGGCTGGGCAACGAACTCCCCCTGGCGGTGCGCACCACGTTTCTGGGCGCACACGCGCTGCCGCCCGAGTTCGAGGGCCGGCCCGACGATTACATCGACGCCGTCTGCGCCTGGATGCCTCAGCTACACGCGCAGGGCCTGGTCGACGCCGTGGATGCGTTCTGTGAAAACATCGCCTTTACGCCGGCCCAGACCCGGCGCGTATTCGAAGCCGCGCGCACGCTGGGCCTGCCCGTCAAGCTACACGCCGAACAGCTCAGCGACCAGGGCGGGGCCGCGCTGGCGGCGGAGTTCGGCGCCTTGTCGTGCGACCACCTCGAATACCTCGGTGATGCGGGTATACACGCCATGGCCCAGGCCGGCAGCGTGGCCGTGTTGTTGCCGGGCGCCTATTACTTTTTACGCGAGACCAAATTGCCGCCGATTGCAGGCTTGCGCCAGCATGGGGTGCCGATTGCATTGGCCAGCGACCACAACCCGGGCTCGTCGCCGGGCCTGTCCTTGCAGCTCATGGCCAATATGGCCTGCACCCTGTTTCGCCTGACACCCGAAGAAGCGGTGCGCGGTGTAACCATCAACGGCGCACGCGCTCTGGGCCTGAACGACCGGGGCAGCCTGGCCGCCGGGCAACGCGCCGATTTCGTGGTCTGGGACCTCGAACATCCGAACGAGCTGGCGTACTGGTTTGGCCACAACCCGTGCCGGCGCGTGGTAGCCGGTGGTATGGAAAGGAGACCCCGATGAATACGCCCATATTTGCGTTGCACCAGGGCAGCGCGCCTTTGCTGGTCAGCCTGCCACACACCGGTACCGTCATACCGGACGACCTGCAGCAGCACTATGTGCCGCGCGCCTTGGCGCTGGAAGACACCGACTGGCATCTGGCGCAACTGTACGGGTTTGTACTGCAGATGGGTGCCAGCCTGATCGTGCCGCACCACTCGCGTTACGTGATCGACCTGAACCGGCCGTCGGAGAACACGCCCATGTACGCCGGGGTCAACAACACCGAGTTGTGCCCGACGCGGTTTTTTACCGGCGACCCGCTGTACCTGGAAGGGGAAGCACCCGACAGCCAGGAAATTGCGCGCCGCGTGGCGACCTGCTGGCGCCCTTACCACGACGCGCTGGAAAGTGAACTGGCGCGCCTGCAGGCTTTGCACGGCCACGTGGTGCTGTTTGACGGCCATAGCATCAAGTCGAAGTTGCCCTGGCTGTTCGAGGGCAAGTTGCCCGACCTGAACCTTGGAACAGCGCTCGGTGCCAGTTGCGCCCCGCAATTGCGCGCCGCCTTGCAGCAGGTACTGGCGTCGCAAACCCGGTTCACGCAAGTGGTGGACGGCC
>JANLPN010000405.1:0-7133 GCA_031367285.1 Betaproteobacteria bacterium
GTGCCAGCCGCACGTTGACGTCGTAGGTCTGGTCGTCGGGAGCGCGCCAGTTACCGACCGTCTGCCCGGCCACCATGGTGCGCAACGCCGCGCCAATTTGCGTGATGCTCAGACCGAAATCAGAGGCCGCGTCGCGCCGCACCTCGATGTCCAGCGTGGGCTTGTTGGGCTTGACGCTGGAGTCCAGATCCTCCAGGCCTGGAATGGGCCGGATCTTCTCCAGCGCGAGCCGTGCCAGCCGCTCGAGTTCGGCCTGGTTGGCGCCCTGCAGCGAAAACTGCACGCCTTTCTCTCCACCCACGGAGTCGAGCAGGCCGACGTGCGTCACCGTGATGCCGGGCACCTGCTTGAGCCGTTCGCGTATCAGAGCCGATAAAGTGTCCACGCTGCGCGAACGGTCCTTGCGGTTTATCAGGCGCACGTAGACACTGGTGTAGATTTTCCCCTGTGCGTTGCCGGTATTGATGGTCGACAGGGTGTAGCGCACTTCGGGCAATTCATGCAGGATGGCATCTACCTGGCGCGCCTTGGCCTCGGTGACTTCCAGCGAGGAGCCGACCGGGGTGTAGAAGTTGAGCGAGGTTTCCGAGAAGTCGGATTTGGGCACAAACTCGGTGCCCAACAGGGGCACCAGCAGCAGGCTGCCGGCAAAAATGCCCAGTGCCAGCGCCACCGTGGTGAGGCGGTGCCGGAGTGACCAGCCCAGGATGCGCTGGTAGGCACGCACCAGCAGATGGGTTGCGCGGTCGAACGCGCCGGTCACGCGGCCTATGCTTTTGTCGTACCAGCCACGCGGTGCGCCGGTGCGCCCGAGGGTGTCGATGCTCGGGTCGTGCCAGATGGACGACAGCATCGGGTCCAGCGTAAAACTGACGAACATCGATATCAGCACCGCCGCCACGATGGTGATGCCGAACTCGTGGAAGAACTTGCCGATGATGCCGCCCATGAAACCGATCGGCATGAAGACCGCCACGATGGACAACGTGGTGGCCAGCACGGCCAGGCCGATTTCCTGCGTGCCGTCCAGCGAGGCCTGGAACGCGGTCTTGCCCATCTGCACGTGGCGCACGATATTTTCGCGCACCACGATGGCATCGTCGATCAGCAGCCCGACGCACAGGGAGAGTGCCATCAGCGTGATCATGTTGATGGTGAAGCCGAACATGTTCATGAACAGGAAAGTGCCGATGATGGCAATCGGCAGCGTCAGCCCGGTAATGACGGTGGAGCGCCAGGAGTTCAGGAACAGGAACACGATCAGCACCGTCAGCAGGGCGCCTTCGATCAGGGTGCGGCGCACGTTGTCCACCGACACGCGGATCTGGCGCGATCCATCCATAATGGGCTCAAGCCGCAGCCCTGGCGGCAGCCGCTGCTGCATCTCGGCCACGGCCTGCTGCAAGCCGTCCACCACGGCAATGGTGTTTTCGTCCTGCGACTTCTGCACCGTCAACAGCAGGGTGCGCTGCCCGTTGTACAGTGCCAGGCTGTCGATTTCCTGCGCCCCGTCCACGATCCGGGCCAGTTGGTCAAGCCGCACCGGCGAGCCGTTTTTGCGCGTCACGATAATCTTGCCGAACTCTTCCGGCCGCTGCACGCGGGCCTCCACCTGCACCACCTTTTCCTGCTCGCGCGAGCGTATGGCGCCTACCGGCAGATCCTGGTTTTCACTGCGCACCGCCGCGACCACCTGGTCCGGCGTCAAGCCAAAGGCTTCCAGCGCCTGCGGATTCAGGTAGATGTTGATTTCGCGCTTGGTGCCGCCGACCAGCGTCACCGAGCCCACGCCGCGCACGTTCTCGAGCCGCTTCTTGAACACCTGGTCGGCCCAATTAGTGAGCTCCACGTCCGACATCGCGGTGCTGCGGCCTTTTTGCGCGGCGCCGCCAGTATCGGGCAACACAGCCACCGACCATACCGCCCGTGCCGCCGGGTCGAAGCGCAGTACGCGCGGCTCCTTGACCTCGGTGCGCAGCAGCGGCTTGATGGCCGCGACTTTCTCGCGCACATCGTCGGCCGCCTTGCGCCCGTCGATATGCAGGCCGAACTCGATGATCACCACCGACTGGCCTTCGTAGGTGCGCGAGGTCAGTGCGTTGATGCCGGCAATCGAGTTGACGCCTTCTTCGACTTTTTTTGTGACTTCGCTCTCTACGATCTCGGGCGACGCGCCCGGATATTCGGTGATCACCACCACCACCGGAAAGTCAATGCTGGGGAACTGGTCGATCTGCAGGCGCTGGTAGGAAAACAGCCCGAGCACCACAAGGGCCAGCATGACCATGGTGGCGAAGACCGGGTTCTGGAGGCTGACGCGTGTGAACCACATGGGGTGTCTACCTGGCGGCGCCGGTGAATTTGACGGCCGTGCCTTCACGCAGGCTGCCCACCGAACCATTGACCAGGCTGGCCTGGTCCGGCACACCCTTCACGGCCACCATCAACTGGCCGTCCGCCTCACCGCGTGCACCAAGGTCCACCGGCTGGTGCACCACCCGGTTGTTGCTGACCAGCTGCACATAGGGCTTGGGTTTGTCGGTGCGCACCGCGCTCAGTGGCACGGACGCGGACTCGGTGGTTCCGGTCAGCAGGTTGCCCTGCGCAAACAACCCTTGCCGCAAGCCCGGGCTGGGATCGAGCGCCAGGTAGGCCAGTACGGCGCGGCTGCCCGCGACCACGCTGGGGTTGACGCGTACCACCTTGGCATGGACGGCGGTGCTGGCGCCTTCGATCTGCAGTTTGGCGGTCTGGCCCAGCCGCACCTGCAGCGAGTCGGCGGCGCTCAGGCTGGCTTCCAGCTCCAGCCGGCTCAGGTCGACGATTTCGACCACGCGCCCGTCGATTGCCAGGCGTTCGCCGTTTTGCGCCAACCGCTGCGACACCTGCCCCGTTATCGGCGAGCGCAGCACCGTATCTTCAAGCGACTTGGTGGCCATGTCGGCGCCGGCCTGGGCAGCGCGGTAATTTGCCTCCGCCGCGGCCAGGCTGGAAAGCGAGGTGTCCAGCGACGACTTGGAGATGAAGCCCTGTTCGACCAGGGAGCTGTTGTTGTCAAAGGTGCGTTTGGCCATATCGACCTGGGCCTTGGCCGCTTCCGCCTGTTGCTGCGCCTGCCGTACGCGGGCCTGCGCTTCGGTGGGGTCTACCCGGCCGATGACCTGCCCGACCTTGACCAGATCACCTTCACGCAACGCAAAACCCTGCAGTTCACCCGCCACCCGCGCCTTGATGGTGGCCGAGTTGGCCGCCTTCAGCGCACCCGATATCGCGAGGCCTTGCGCCAGCACCCGCGTTTTGACTTGCACCATGTCCGCCGCACCCAATTCAACCGGCGCCTCGGCGCGTTGCGCGGCCTGGGTCTGGGCCGCTTCCTGCTGGGCTTTGCGCTGGTCAACGGCACGCATGACACCTATACCCAGCAGGGCAATAACCAGCAGGGCCAAACCCCATTTCAACCATCGCTTCATTGGAACCCCATGCTTGTCACACTATTTGCCATGTTTGCTCCCGTCGGTGGTGGTTGGCGCGCACAGGCCCTGCAGGATGGTGTCGATCTGGGCGTTGATGTAGTCCTCGGGCACGATGGCGGCGTTTTCCGGCACGCAGGCGCCCAGCGAGTGTTTCCACATCAGCAAAAAAAGCATTGGCGCCAGCACCGTGTAAATGCCATAACGCATGTCCAGCGGCCGAAACTCGCCGCTGTCCACGCCGCGCTGGAGGATGCGGCGTATCAGCTCACGCCCCGGGTTTACCACTTCTTCCTGGTAAAACGCAGCTATTTCGGGGAAATTGGTGGCTTCACTCATGATCAGCTTGGAAATTCCAGAAGCTTTGGTGGCGCCGTAACGTGACCACCAGACGTTCATGCTGTGGTGCAGCAGCTCCGACGCGGTGCCGGGGAAGGTGTCGATCTCGGTGCGCCATTCCGGGTACTGACCCGAAATGTTGTCGCGGACGACCGCCTTGAAAAGCTCTTCCTTGCTGGAAAAATACAAAAACAGCGTGCCTTTGGACACGCCGGCGCGTTTGGCCACTTCTTCCGCGCGAGTGGCGGCAAACCCCTTTTCCACAAACAAGTCCAGCGCCGCCGCCAGCAGTTCGCCCGGCCGCGCCTCTTTGCGGCGGGCACGCTTGGCGTGTTGTTCGGCAGGGTTCTCGCCAATGAAGTTGATCAGGGCCATGGAGTTAATGACTATCGGGTTATTAATGTAGCGGTTGCCACCTTTTGCGTCAATCTCCGGGCCCCCACTTTGCCATTCTTTACTTGCTGCCCGCCCGCAGGCCGCAAGCACGCCGACTGCCGGAGCCAGGCCGCCTGTGGGAACTTCTTTCAGTGCCCCAGATTGCGCGCGCTTGCCTGCGCAAAATAAAACCATTCGTTGCCAGCCACGGCAGCCGGGTTGGGAAACACGATAAACCCGTCTTGCGGTGCCAGCACCTGCACGCCATCGTGCCGGGTACCGATTACCTCGCCCTGGTGCACCGGGTCGTAGCTGGCCCAGGCACGGCTGAACCGGTCGTTGGCATGGTGTTTGTCGATCACTTCGGTCAGCCGCAGCAGTTGCACATCCCGCGTGGCCGGCGGCGCCGGTTCCTCCACCATGCCCAGGTGTGCCAGCGTGCGGTGGATGGCCGTCCAAGCCACTTCCGGCGCGTTCGGGTCGTCGTGCTGGCCGCACTCCAGCGTAACCCCGTATCCGCCCTGGGTGCGCATGTATTCGGTGGTGCCCACGCCGTAACGCGGATCGGTGCTGAGCAGATGCGCGCGTTCGCTCGGGGCGGTGCGCGCCAGCCGGCGCTTGACACCGGTGGCATAGGTCTCCAGCCAGCCTTCCACGATGCGGCGCGGCCCCAGGCGCAGCGCCAGCGCCTGCTCCTGCACCGCGTGGGCAAACGGCTCCAGCGCGCCGGTGTTGTCCGGTGGCCCGACCATCACAAATGGTTCACCCGCGGTGTGGAACGAGTGCAGGTCCAGCAGCACCTCGTGGGCCGCCAGCAGCGGGCACAACTGGTTGGCAATACGGTCCTCGTAGTCCCTGGGTTCGGTATTCGGGTACAGGTTGCGGTTCAGGTTGCGGTCCCCCATGCGCTGTCGCTTCTGGTAGGCCAGCGGGTTGGTGACGGGCAGCAAAGTGAGCGTGCCGCGCAGCAGGGCCAGGGCGCCCGAATCCAGCTCCGCCAGCACGCGTTCAATGCCACGTGTTCCTCCGGTCTCGTTGCCGTGTACCGCGCCCAGCACCAGCAGGCGCGGGCCGGGCTCCAGCGCGGTGAACTGGTGGATACGCAATGAGGTCGTTGAAACCGGGCACGGTTGGGCGATTGTCATGGCCAATCACTATAGCCCAAGGGGTAAGGAGCGGTCGTCGCGAAGACCGAAAAGCGCTTGCCTTGAAAAGTAATAATGGAACCGGGCAGGGTTGCCCGCGTCCAAGCTTGATAACCGTTCCATGCCCAAGCAAAAAAGCACTCCGCCGATCACGCCTAAGCCTGCGCAGGCGGCGGGGGTGCGTACATGATTCATACCCAGGGACTGACCTATCGCTATGGGGGGGGCGCGCAGCTACAGTTCCCCGACCTGGACGTGCCGCAGGGTGGGGTAATGTTGCTCAAGGGGCCATCGGGATCCGGCAAGTCCACCTGGCTGGCGCTGGCTGCGGGCTTGCTGCGCCCGCGCAGCGGGCAGATCACGGTGGCGGAGCAGGATTTGCATGCCCTCCGGGGAGCGGCCTCCGACGCATGGCGTGCACGGGCCATCGGCTTCCTGCCGCAAAAATTGCACTTGACCGAAGCACTCACGGTTTCGGGAAATCTGTTGCTGGCCCAGTGGGCGGCCGGCATGCCGGGCAACGATTCCGTGGTGGCGCAGGCGCTGGAGGCTTTGGGCCTGGCCGGGCTGGCTGATCGCAAACCCAGCCAGTTGTCCGCTGGCCAGGCGCAGCGGGTGGCGTTGGCGCGTGCGGTGTTGTTGCGTCCAAAGGTCATCCTGGCGGACGAGCCCACGGCCAGCCTGGATGATGAAGCGGCGCAGGCCGCCCTGCAATTGCTGCGGGCCAGCGCCCAACGCTGCAACGCGACGCTGGTGCTTGCCACCCACGATGCCCGTGTCACGGTGGCCCTGCCGCAGGCCACCGTCTGCATGCTTGAGCGTCGCTCCGCAGAGTCCGGCGAGGCGCTTGCGGCATGAAAATAGCGGCGCTCGCTTTCAAGTACCTGGTGTCGCGCCCGCTCGCAGCGGCGCTTAACCTGCTGATGCTCACGCTTGGCCTGGCGTCAATCACGTTTTTACTGCTGGTCAGCACCCAGCTGGACAACGCCTTTGAGCGTGACCTGGCTGGCATTGATGTGGTGGTGGGCGCCAAGGGCAGCCCAATGCAGCTGATTCTGGCCGGTGTGTTCCACATTGATGTGCCCACCGGCAATATTCCGCTCTCGGCGGTGCAGGAGTTGCGGAAAAACCCGCAGGTCGCCCAACTCATACCGATCAGCCTGGGCGATACGTTTCGCGGCTTTCGCATTGTCGGTACCTCGCCCGCCTACGCGGTCCATTACGGCGCCACGCTGGCGCAGGGCGCGTTATGGTCTACCTCCATGCAGGCCGTGGTGGGGGCGCAGGTAGCGCGCTCTACCGGCCTGGCGGTAGGCAACAGCTTTATCGGCTCGCATGGGCTGGGCGCCACCGGGCATGAACATGGTGACAACCCGTACCGGGTGACCGGGGTGCTGGCCCCCTGCGGCTGCGTGCTGGACCGGCTGGTGCTGACGCCCACCGAATCGGTCTGGCAGGTGCATGAAAAAGCCACCGCGCTGGACGACGAGGACCAGAAAATCATGGAAGCCGAGCGCGAGATCACGCTGGCGCTCATCACCTACAAAAGCCCCTTGGCGGCGGTAAGTTTCCCGCGTTTTATCAATACCAACACCGACATGCAGGCCGCCGCCCCAGCCGTCGAGATTACCCGTCTGCTGCGCATGGTGGGGGTCGGGACCGACGTGTTGCGCGGCTTTGGGGCTGTGGGGTTGTTTACGGGGGTTTTGTGGTTTTTTTTTGCCTTTTGGACCGGGGTGCGTGCGCGCCCCCCCGACCTGGCCATGCTGCGTATGCTGGGTGCGCCACCGGCCAAGGTGGCAGG
>JANLPN010000364.1:0-3275 GCA_031367285.1 Betaproteobacteria bacterium
GGCGATCCGCTGCTGGTGCAATTGGTGGAGGCGGCGCAAGACGCCAGCCCGACGCTCGCCAGCGCCCGGTCCCGCATCGAACAAAGCCGCGCCACACGCGTGCAGGCTGGCTCCGCGCTGTTGCCCACGCTGGACGGGTCGGTCAACTTGGCGCGCGGCGTCACCCCCAGCAACCCGCCGTACACCACGAGTTTTCAGGCCAGCCTGGATGCGAGCTGGGAGCTTGACATATTCGGCGCCAACCGGCTGGCCCGCGACGCGGCCCAGGAGCGGCTGGAAGGTGCCAGGGCGCAGTGGCACGACGCCCGCGTGGCGATGGCGGCGGAAATCGCCAACCTGTACTTCGAACAACGCGCCTGCGAGAAGCAATGGGCCATTGCGCAGTCGGATGCGTCATCACGCGCGCAAACATCCAGCCTCACGGCCCTGAGTACACGCGCCGGCTTCAGCGCGCCGGCCACTGCCGCGCTGGCGCGCGCCAGTGCGGCGGAGGCCAGGGGCCGCGCCACGCAGCGGCGCGGCCTGTGCGACCTGGACATCAAGGCGATGGTGGCGTTGACCGCGCTGCCGGAACCGGAACTGCGGCGCAAGCTGGCTGCGGCGCCCGACGATCTGGCACCCCGGGCATCGATTGCCATCACCAGCATTCCAGCGCAAACCCTGGGCCAGCGCCCCGATCTGTTCAGCGCCGAACGCGAGGTCGCCGCGGCCAGCGCCGATGTGGGCAGCTTGGATGCACAACGCTACCCACGCCTGTCCCTGAGCGGCGCCATCGGGCGCGAAAGTTACCACTTTTCGAAGGGCAGCGCGGACTTCACCAGTTGGACCATCGGTCCGCTGGCGCTGTCCATCCCGTTGTTCGATGCCGGCCGGCATGCCGCCGGTGTCCAGGCGTTGCAGGCGCGTTACGACGAGGCGGTGCTCCTGTACCGCGCCAAGGCACGCCAGGCCGTGCGCGAGGTGGAGGAGGCGCTGGTCAATCTTGAAAGCACCGCCGCGCGCGGTGACGACGCGGCGCAGGCCTATGAGGGTTACCAGGCGTCGCTGGCTGCAACCGAGGCGCGTTTCAAGGGTGGGCTGGCCAGCCTGGTGGAGCTGGAAGAGTCGCGCCGTACCGCGCTGGCGTCGGCCGACCCGCAGGGGGTGTTGCAGCGCGAGCGCATCCAGGCCTGGATTGCGCTGTACCGGGCAGCCGGTGGCGGCTGGACCGCGGCGCAAAATGCCCCTGCCGTCCCCGACACGCCGTGACGCCTGCACCGCGCCCCGTACGCCCTGATGCAACGACCACCTTGGACCGCACACCTACTTCCGGACCGAACGACATGAACCGCTCTTATCTAAAACGCGGACCTCTGGCGATGGCCGCCGGCGCCGCGCTGGCAATAGCGCTTGCCGCGCTACTGGCCGATCCGTCGGGTGCCGCCGACGACAAAAAGGCGGCCCAGCCCATGCCCGCGCTGACCGTCTCCACGGTCAAGCCGCAGTTGGGCCGCCTGTCGGTCAAGCTCACCGCCAACGGCACCATCACGGCCTGGCAGGAAGCCAGCATCGGGACCGAAGCCAACGGTTTGCGCTTGAGCCAGGTCAACGCCAATGTCGGCGACGTGGTGCGCGCCGGGCAGGTACTGGCGGTGTTCGCGCCCGAGACCATACAGGCCGACGTGGCGCAGGCGCGCGCCAACCTGGTGGAAGCCGAGGCCAATGCCTCGGACGCGGCCGGCAATGCCGAACGCGCGCGCACACTGCAAAACAGCGGCGCCCTGAGCACGCAGCAGATCAACCAGTACCAGACTTCGGAGCAGACCGCCAAGGCGCGTGTCGAAGCGGCCAGGGCACTGCTGGCGGTGCAACAGTTGCGCATGAAAAACACCCAGGTGCTGGCGCCCGACGGCGGCATCATCTCGGCGCGCAGCGCAACCGTGGGCGCGGTGCTGGCCGGCGGCACCGAACTGTTCCGCCTGATCCGCCGGGGCCGGCTGGAATGGCGCGCGGAAGTGACCTCGGCCGAACTCGGACGGCTGAGCGCCGGCACCCCGGTACTGGTCACTGCCGCCAGCGGCGCCCAGATAAAGGGCAAGGTGCGCATGATCGCGCCTACGGTGGACCCGCAAACGCGCGCGGCACTGGTTTATGTGGATTTGCCGGCCATGACCGGCATGGCCTCGCCGGCCAAGGCCGGCATGTTCGCCCGCGGCGAGTTCGCCCTGGGTGACAGCAGCGCACTGATGGTGCCGCAAACCGCCGTGGTGGTGCGCGACGGTTTCAGCTACGTCTACCGCCTGGGCGCGGACAACCGGGTGGCGCGGCTCAAGGTGCAAACCGGGCGCTTGTCCGGCGACCAGGTCGAGATCGTCAGCGCGCTGAGCACCGACGCGCGCCTGGTGGCCGCGGGCGCCGGCTTCCTCAACGACGGCGACCTGGTGCGGGTGGTAGAGGACGGCAAGGCCGCTCCCGCCAGCCAGGCCGCGTCGGCCGCGAAATAGAAAGTGGGCGCCATGAACGTCTCCTCGTGGTCGATCAAGAACCCGATTCCCGCCGTGATGCTGTTCGTGCTGCTCACGTTCGCGGGGCTGCTGGCGTTTAACGCCATGAAGGTGCAGAACTTTCCGGATATCGACCTGCCAACGGTCACGGTGTCGGCCGCGCTGCCGGGCGCCGCACCGGCGCAGCTTGAGACCGAGGTGGCGCGCAAGATCGAGAACGCCATCGCCACCATACAAGGCCTAAAACACATCTATACCAATGTGCAGGACGGCAGCGTCAGCGTCCGGGCCGAGTTCCGGCTCGAGAAGCCGGTGCAGGAGGCGGTGGACGACGTGCGTTCGGCGGTGGCCTCGGTGCGCAGCGACCTGCCGGGCGACGTACGCGAGCCCATCGTCAGCAAGATCGACTTCGCGGCGCAGCCGGTGCTGGCCTTCACCATCCGCTCGGTGCCGCGCGGCGACGCGCCCGCAGGCGCAGGGCCGCCCCAAGCTTCCGGGTCCCCCCTCGGGGGGGCGGACGCCGCCAGGCGGCCTGGGGGGCTAATTCCAGGCATGGACGACGAGGCCCTGTCCTGGTTTGTCGACAACGACGTGATGCGCAAATTGCTCGCTGTGCGCGGCGTGGGTGCCGTGAACCGGGTCGGCGGCGTGAACCGCGAGGTGCGGGTCTCGCTCGACGCCATGCGCCTGCAGGCGCTGGGGGCCACCGCAGCCGATATTTCACGCCAGTTACGCCAGGTGCAGATCGACAGCGCCGGCGGGCGCGCCGACGTGGGGGGCAGTGAGCAGCCG
>JANLPN010000458.1:0-5339 GCA_031367285.1 Betaproteobacteria bacterium
AATGTTCGGCATCCAGCACCCCATCATCCAGGGCGGCATGCATTTTGTCGGTTTTGCCGAGCTGGCCGCCGCCGTGTCCAACGCCGGCGGGCTGGGCATCGTCACCGGGCTGACGCAGCGCACGCCGGACCTGCTGGCCAATGAGATCCGCCGCTGCAGGGAGATGACCGACAAACCCTTCGGCGTCAATCTGACCTTTCTGCCGGTGCTGACCGCGCCCGACTATCCGGGCTACATCCGCGCCATCATCGACGGCGGTGTCAAGGTGGTGGAGACGGCCGGCAACAACCCGCGGAAATGGCTGCCCATGCTGCACGAGGCCGGCATCAAGGTGATCCATAAATGCACCTCGGTGCGCCATTCGCTCAAGGCCGAGTCCATAGGCTGCGACGCCGTGAGCGTGGACGGTTTCGAATGCGGCGGGCACCCGGGCGAGGACGACGTGCCCAATTTCATCCTGCTGCCGCGCGCGGCCGAGGAACTCAAGATCCCGTTTGTGGCGTCGGGCGGCATGGCCGACGGCCGCTCGCTGGTGGCCGCGCTGGCGCTGGGTGCGGAAGGCATGAACATGGGCACGCGTTTTATCGCGACCAGGGAGGCGCCGGTGCACGACAACGTCAAGCAGGCCATCGTCGCCGCGAGCGAACTCGACACCCGGCTCGTGATGCGCCCCTTGCGCAATACCGAACGTGTACTGCGCAACGCGGCCGTCGACCGCCTGCTGGAGAAAGAGCGCACGCTCGGCGCCGGCATCAAGTTCGAGGACATCGCCGCCGAGGTGGCGGGCGTCTACCCGCGTGTCATGCTGGAGGGTGCGATGGATACCGGTGCCTGGTCCTGCGGCATGGTGGCCGGCCTGGTGCACGACATACCCACGGTGCGCGAACTGATCGACCGCATCATGCAGGAGGCCGACGACCTGATCCGCACGCGGCTCAGCGGCCTGCTGAACGCGTGACGGCTGCCCGCCGACGCGCCGGTGCGGGCGCGGCATGGCGCTGGACCAGGTAGCTGGTGATGATGGCCTTGAGGTAGTCCTTCAGCCGCGGAGGCCCCAGCGGCCGGCTCAGCGCCTGGTTGCCGCCGACGATCGCCAGGTAGAACAGCGTGGCCAGTTCCGCCGCCGTCTTGGGGTCGCCGGTCAGGCGCAGGAACTTGCTCTCGAACAGCGCCATACGCTGCTGGTCCACCTCGATCAGCATTTTGGCCACGTCCAGGTCGCGCCGGCCCAGGCCACGCAGCGCGAGCTCGAAACGCATGTTCTCCAGATCGGCCCCGGCATGGGCCAGCGCGGCATCCAGCAGCCGCTCCAGGTCGGCCTGCGGGTCGCTGGTGGACGCGGACTCCAGGCTGGCGCGCAGCGCCATCTCGCGTTCGCGCCAGCGTGCCAGCAGCGCCGCGACGAGTTCGGCATGTTCGTCAAAATGCCAGTAGAAGCTGCCACGGGTGACTTTCAGCTTGTCCGCCAGCACCAACACCCGCACCTTGTCGAAGCCGCCCTCGACCACGGCGGCGAAAGCGGCGTCCAGCCAGTCGTCACGCGTAAGCCGGGACGGCTGCGGACGTCTTCGTTGTCTGGCGGCTGGCTTCATGGCTTCCTCGATTCTGCCGGGGCTTGGGGTCTCTGGACGCCACGGCAAGGTTTGGCTGCGTGCATTTTTTTTTGCCGGCCCGGTGGGGCCAACCTAGCGAAAACCCTGCCTGCAAGCCCCGCACGGCAGTGCTACATTCGTCACAATACACAAGTGTACGGTAGAACCTCTAAATACCACCTGTCGATGTCGATCAAAAGCCTGCTTATGCCGGCGATCAGCCAGCGGCTCCTGTCCCGGGAACGCCTGCACAAGCAGCGCGCCCGGGCCGAGCGCATGCGTGTGGCACGCGGCGAAAAACACCAGGTGCACTATTTCCACCAGGCCGACGACCCGTACAGCGCGCTGCTTGCGGCGGCCCTGCCCCGCTTCGCTGCACGCTACAGCGTGCAGCTGGTGCCCCATGTGGTGGGGCCGCCGCCCGACAATGCGGCACCCGAGCGCGGCAAGCTGGTGGCTTACAGCCGCAAGGACGCCGAGTTGCTGGCGCGCCGCTTTGGCCTGGACTTCCGGGATACCGGCGCACAACCCGGCGCTGCGGCGGTGGCGCTGGCGAATCGGCTGCTGGTGGCGGCCATTGCCGAGCGGCGTTTTATGGAGGTTGCGGGAGCCGTATCGGCGGCACTGTGGAACGGGACGCTGGGCAGCAAGCCCGCGCCCTTGCCCGGGGGGCCGCTGCAGAGCGCCGAAGCCGCGGCGACCGACTCCCACCTGGCCGACGCCAACGACAAACGCAAGCAGTGGGGCCACTACCTGGGTGCCACCTTGTTTTACGCCGGCGAATGGTACTGGGGGTTAGACCGGCTGCACCATCTGGAACGGCGCTTGCAGCAGCTGGGCGCCATTACGCACGGCTTTGGCGACCTGATGTTCCCGCCGGACGAAGACCTGCCGGCTACGGTACAACTGGCCAAGCCGGCGGCCATTGATTTCTTTTTCTCGCTGCGCAGTCCGTATTCGGCCATTGTTGCGCCGCGCGTGTTCGAACTGGGGCGGATTACCGGCGCCCCCGTGTATCTGCGCTACGTGTTGCCCATGGTGATGCGCGGCCTGCCGGTGCCGCGCCAGAAACGCAGCTACATCAGCCTGGACGCGGCCCGTGAGGCCCGCCTGCGCGGCATACCGTTCGGGCGCCTCAACGACCCGCTCGGACGCCCGACCGAACGCGGCCTGGCGCTGATTCCGTTTGCCGAGGGCGCGGGCAAGGGGCAGGCCTATGTGTTGTCGTTCATGCGCGGTGTCTGGGCCGAGGGCCTGGATGCCGGCAGCACGCGTGGCCTACGCACCATCGTCGAACGCGCCGGCCTGCTTTGGGACGGCGCCGGCCAGGCCTTGAAGGACGAAGCCTGGCGCGCCGTGGCCGAAGCCAATCGTGCGGAGATGTTTGCACTCGGCCTGTGGGGCGTGCCCTCGTTTCGTGTCAACAACACGGCCGTGTGGGGCCAGGACCGCCTGTGGGCGGTGCAGGAGGCCTTGCTGCAGCAGCCGGCCCCGTCGCCTGCTTCCCAGGCTGCGGGGAACATCGCATGACGACCAGGGCATGGCTGGCAGCGCTGGGCCTGGTCGCCTGCTGCAGCGCCATCGCCGCCGGCAAGCCGCTGCCCAATATCGTGCTGCTGGTGGCCGACGATTGGGGCTTTAGCGACGTAGGCGCCTACGGCGGCGAAATAGCCACACCACATATCGACGACCTGGCCCGGCGCGGCATGCGTTTCTCCAACTTCCATGTCGCGGCTTCATGTTCGCCGACCCGCTCCATGCTGCTGACCGGGGTGGACAACCACCTCAACGGCATTGGCAACCTGCGCGAAACCATGCCGGCCGAACACAAGGGCCAACCGGGTTACCTGGGCTCGCTCAACACCAGCGTGGTGACGGTGGCCACGCTGCTCAAGGACGGTGGCTACCGCACCCTGATCGCCGGTAAATGGAACGTGGGCTCCGAGCCCTACAACCTGCCCAACCAGCGCGGTTTCGAGCGCTCCATCGTGCAGGGCGATACCGGCTCCGACAACTGGGAGCCGGCCAAACGCTACCTGCCGCATGCCGACAGGGTGTACTGGTTCGAAGACGGCAAGCCCGCCACCATGCCGGCCACGTTTTATTCGTCCGAATATTTTGTCGACCGCACCATCGCCTACCTGCGCGAGGGCGCCAGGGACAACAAGCCCTTCTTTGCCTACGTGGGTTTCCAGGCCAACCATGTTCCGCTGCAGGCGCCGCGCGCGTTCATAGACAAATACAAAGGCCGCTACAAGGACGGCTGGACGGCGCTGCGCCAGGCACGCCGCGACAAGGCGGCCGAGCTGGGTCTGATCCCGAAAAATACGCCCATGGCCAGCATGGCTTCCACCGCCGACTGGAGCCGCCTGAGCGCGCAGGACAAGGCCTACCAGGAACGCCGCATGGAGGTCTATGCCGGCATGGCCGACGCGATGGATTACCAGGTGGGCCGCCTGGTTGCCTACCTCAAGGAATCCGGCCAGTACGACAACACGGTGTTTGTGTTCCTGTCCGACAACGGCCCCGAGGGCTCGGACTACTACGCCACGCTGAGTGCCCGCCTCTGGCTGGACTGGGAGTACCAACGCGGTCTGGACCAGTTGGGTGGACAAGGCGCGTACAGCATCCTGGGCCCGAGCTGGGCCAGCGCCACGGCGGCGCCGCTGAACACCTTCAAGTTTTATGCGGGCGAAGGTGGCCTCCGGGTGCCGCTCATCATCTCGGGCGTGCCGGGCATGCTGGCCAACCAGATCCAGCCCAGCCTGGCCCACGTCAACGACATCGTGCCGACCCTGCTGGACCTGGCGCAGGTAGCGCGGCCGGGCGGCGGCTATCAGGGCAGGAAGATCGAGGCCATGCACGGCGCAAGCCTGTTGCCGGTGCTCAAGGGCGAGGCGCAACGTGTACACGCCGCCGACGAGGCCCTGGGCTACGAGTTGTCGGGCAACCAGGCGCTGTTCAAGGACAACCTCAAGCTGGTCAGGAACCTGCCGCCGGTCGGCGATGCGCAGTGGCACCTGTACGACATCCGCAACGATCCGGGCGAGACCCAGGACCTGCAACACCGTTTGCCCGATGTGTTCAAGTCCATGCAGGCCGACTACGACAGCTACGCCAGAACCCACGGTGTGCTGGCCATGCCGGCGGGTTACGACCCCACGGAGCAGGTGGCCACCAACACGCTGGTCAACTACTTCATTCCCCGCTACCGCAACACCGTGCTGGCCTGGCTGGCAGGCCTGGTGGTGCTGGTGGCCGCCGTTGTGATCGTCCTGCGCCGCAGCGGCAAATGAGCGCAGCGCTGAACCGCTTCCATGCCTACCGGCTCGACCGACGCGGCAGGCCGCTTGCCAGTTGCTGGGGCGTGGTGCGGGACGGCGAACACCGCTATTTCCACAAGATGGTCAGTGCCGGCGTGACCATTGCCCAGGGCAGTCCATGAAGTTCCGCAAGCTGGCTTTTTGGGGCATCGCCGTGCTGGCCTTCGTGGCGGCGGCAGCCTATGTATTCCAGCTGCCGCTGAGCCTGGCCATTGCGCGCAAGGTGGCCGCACAGCGTCTGGCCTTTGACGTACAGAACGAGTTGCCCGACGGCCTGCATGTGGGTGTCTGCGGTGCCGGGTCGCCGTTCCCGGACGACAAACGCGCCGGCCCCTGCACGCTGGTGCTGGCCGGCAAACACTTGCTGGTGTTTGATGTGGGCAGCGGCAGCGTACGCAATATCGGCAAGATGGGTTTCAACCTG
>JANLPN010000485.1:0-2265 GCA_031367285.1 Betaproteobacteria bacterium
GGCGATCCCCGCCAGCACCACGGCACTCAGCAACTGTACGAATGGCTCGCGCAGTGCGTTGACCCTGGGGGAGATCAAATGGTCGAGGATACCGGCGCGCAGGTGCTCGTTTCTGCCGCTTACCAGCGGAAGCGCGGCGAATGTGACTATCGCCATGAGCGCGCGAACATACTCGAAAGCGCCTGGCAGCGGCGAGTTCAGCACGTAACGCCCGAACACATCCGCGATGGTGACGAGAATGAGAACGCAAAGCGCCAGCGCTGCGAGATATTCCAGACTCTTGCGCAGCTGTTTGATCGCCGTGGGGTGCTGCAGGCCGCTGCTGCCCATCGCGTCATGCATGCAGCTTTTCCCCGCCCGCCAAACGCCGGGCGTATTCCTGCACGAAGTCAGCGAAAGCGCGCGGTGCCTTGCCGGTGAACGTGCCTACGGCATCGGTGGTGCGTGTATGCAGCGGATCCTGCAGGTAAGCGTACATAAGCAGGAGTTCGCGCGCTTTCCACGCCGGCACGCCGGCGGCCAGGAAGCGTTGTTGGGCGATGTCGGGCGTTGTGGCTTCATAACGGATCGGCCTTCCCAACGCGGCGCCCAGGGCCTGCGCGAATTCCCCGTAGGTCGGGCGGTCCGCGCCGGTCACGACCAATGAACCGTTGCCCGGATCGGATTTGAGAAGCGCCGCCACGGTGACCGATGCCAGATCGTCGACATGGACCAGGCTGATGCGCGCCGAGCCCAAGGGTGCCGAGAAACTGCCGGTGGATTCAATGTCGCGGGCAAAGGAGTACAGGTTTTGCATGAAGTTGCAAGGCCTGAGATGGAAGAACGCCAAGCCCGTGGCCTCGACCGCTTGTTCCGCCAGACCGTGCCAGCGTCCGATCAGCGCCTCCGATTGGGGGTCCGCGATTTCGGTGGATATTTTGACGATGCGCCGCACGCCGCCAGCCTGGGCCGCCCGCGCCATTTGGCCCTGCATTTCAACCAGGCCGGGGTCGAGCGGCGATATGAGCAACATCTGTTCTACACCTTCGACCGCCGCCGGCAATGAATCGGCACGGCCCATGTCGGCGACCGCCACCTCCACCCCGGCGGGGAAACTGCCGGCCTGTTCCGCGCGGCGCACCATGGCCCGCACCCGGGCGCCGACAGCCAGGAGACCGTCGACAACCGCGCGGCCTGTATTGCCCGTAGCGCCGGTAACCAGAATCATGCGGGCGCTCCGTTGGACAACCGCAACGAGCTGAGAAATGCATCCAGTTGCCGGTTAAACGCGGCTGGGTTGTCCATATTGGACAGGTGTCCCGCCGCCGGCACCACGCTGACCGCGCAATTGCCAAAACGCGCCGCAAGAGACCGCGCCTGCGCCGGGGGTGTCAACTGGTCGAACTCGCCCACCATGACATGCACCGGCACCGACACCTGCGCATGGTCCAGTTTGCGCTTGTAGTTCGACACATAGTCCAGGGCTTTCAGGTATGACTCCTTGTGCAGAGCGGCGATGCTTTCCTCCAGCCTTTTGGTGGACGACGCGGGCGCATTGGGTGCTGCCAGAGAACGCGCCACGGTCGGAGCGATATCGGCCGGCGTCAGCCCGGATAGCAGCGGCGCTCTGCGAAGCCGCAGGAACTCTTCTATCCATTGCGCGTCATGCTCCTCTCCCGGACCGGCTGACGTGTCGGCGAATACGGCGGAACGCACGATGTGTGGCTGGCGCCAGAGCACATGCTGCGCGATCAGGCCGCCCATGGACAGGCCAACGATATGGCAGTCCGCTGCCCCAAGGTGTGCCAGTACCCGGACAATGTCGGCCGTCACATCGTCAAAGTCCAGCGCGCCGTCGTAGTCCTCGCTCAGTCCCCAACCCCTTACGTCGAGGGCGACGGCGCGAAAACGGGGTGCGAAGAATTCAAGCTGCTGGGACCAGTTGGTTCTATTGCCCCCAATGCCATGCACAAACAGAAGCACATCGCCGGAACCCTGCTGGTCGATAGCAATCCCTGGTTTTCCCGCTACAAAAAGTGTTTCCAATTTGCTCTCGTTTTCAGGTGAAGTCGGGCTGTACGCCCTGGGGAATGTGGTTGGCGGTGCGCTGGTACCGGGTTCGCAGCCATCCGATACGTCCGGTCGCCGCAAATGCGGCGGAGCGCAACCAGGGGGGCCAGAGCGTTGTTGCAGAGTACATGCGCGACCATTTCTGGGTGTGCTCCGTCAAGGGCCGCTCGCGCCGTTCCCATCGCCCCAGGGCGTCCTCGACCGATGTTGCATCGG
>JANLPN010000521.1:0-3697 GCA_031367285.1 Betaproteobacteria bacterium
CTGCACCTCGGCCGCCAGGTGGTCCAGCTGTGCGGTGTCGGAGGCATCAGCGTGGAACAGCGCGCCCTCCCCGCCGGCGGCACGCACCTGTTCAAGCACTGTTTGCGCCTGCGCGGCATGCGCGTTGTAGTGCACCGCAACGCGCGCGCCCCAGGCAGCAAAATCGACTGCCGCCGCAGCACCAATACCCGAGCTGGACCCGGTAATCAGAACGACCTTGTTTTTCAAATCGTGCATGCAGGCTTCCGGTCGCTCAAATGCATTTTTATCAAAGACGCCACGCCCATGCCCTCAATGCGTATGCGGCCGGTGCAAGGCGCAGTCCGGATTCAGCCGCACGCCAAAACCCGGCTGGTCCAGCACCGAGGCTTTCATGCGGCCGTTCACGGGCACCGGTTCATCGAGCAACAGCGGATTGAACATCGGCACCACCTGGTCGGCCTTGGGCGCCATCATGAGGAACTCGGCGAACGGGCTGTTGTGGCGAGTGACGACGAAGTGGTAGCTGTACACCGATGACCCATGGGGCACGACCATACAGCCATGGGCATCGGCCAGCGCCGAAATCTTGATCAGTTCGGTCAGGCCGCCGCACCAGCCCACGTCGGGCTGGATCAGGTCGCAGCAGCCCATCTCGAGCAGCAGCCGGAAGCCCCAGCGTGTGGCCTCGTGTTCGCCGGTGGTGACCATCATGCCCTTGGGAACCTGGCGCCGCAGTTCGGCATAACCCCAGTAGTCGTCGGGTGGCAAAGCCTCTTCGATCCACTTCAAGCCATGCTCCTGCGCCGCCTGCGCCAGGCGCGTGGCGTAGTTCAGGTCCAGGCTCATCCAGCAGTCGAACATGAGCCAGAAATCCTTGCCCACACGCTGGCGCATATCGGCCAGTTTGGCAATGTTTTTGTGCAGGCCCTCCTCCCCTTCGGCCGGGCCATGCTGCAAAGGCATCTTGCCGCCGATAAAACCCATTTCCTTCGCCAGGTCCGGCCGCGCGCCGGTGGCGTAGAACACCAGTTCGTCGCGCACCGGCCCGCCAAGCAGCTGGTGCACCGGCTCCTTGCGCACCTTGGACAGCAGGTCCCACAGCGCCAGGTCCACGCCCGAGATAGCGTTGATCACCACACCCTTGCGGCCGTAAAACAGCGTGGCGAAATACATCTGGTCCCACATCTTCTCGATGTCGGTCACGCGCTGGCCTTCGAGAAAACGCGCCAGGTGTTTCTCGACGATAAAGGCGCCGATCTCGCCGCCCGTGGTGACGGCAAACCCCAGCGTGCCGTCACTGGCCTCGATCTCCACCACCAGCGTGCCCAGCACGTTGATGCCAAAGGCCTGGCGGCTCTGGCGGTACTCCGGGTAACGCGCCATGGGCGTGGCGATGTGGTCGTCGATCCAGTGGCCGCTGCCCTGGTCATGGTAGTCGGCGCCGCCGCCGCGTACCGTGAAGGCGCGTACTTGCCGGATGGTGGGCATGCCCATGGTTTTATCTCCTCGTATCATTGCGCCGGAACTGCGTGTGCGTGGTCATGCGATGGCTCCAACAGGGATGGATGAAGTGGCAAGCCCGGCGGTTCCCCGCAGGCGCCGCTATTCGGACCGGCCGGTGAAGGCCAGTAAATCCTTCAACTGGTCGTCGATACGCAACAGGTCGCCGCGAATGCGGGCGTGCTGCCGCTCCGCGATCCGCTGGGCCGTGCTCACCAGCGGCCCGCCCAGCCAGGCCGGCAAAGGCTTGCCGTTGCGCCACAACGGCCGGCACAGTTTTGCCGCGTACCCTTTGAAGATGTTGTTGACGATGTCGTCCTCCAGCGACACGATGGTCTGGAAGCTGCCAGGATCACCCTGCCGGCCACTGCGCCCGAACAGCTGCCGGTCAATGCGCCGCGCATCGTGACGCTCGGTGGCCAGCACGTGCAGGCCGCCGAGTTCGGCTACGCCGGGGGCAAGCCGGATGTCGGTGCCGCGGCCCGCCATGTTGGTGGCCACCGTGATGCGCCCCAGCTCCCCGGCCCGGGCGACCACCTCGGCTTCCTCCTGGTCCTGGCGCGCGTTCAGCACCTGGTGGGGCAGGCCGCCGGCTGACAGCAACTGGCTCAAATGCTCGGACGCGGACACCGACCCGGTGCCCACCAGCACCGGACGGCCTTGGGCATGCAAACGGCGCAGCGTGTCCACGATGGCGGCCCACTTTTCCCCGGTAGTGCCGTAAATCTCGTCGGGCAGGCGCCTGCGCAGCACTGGGCGGTTGGTCGGTATCGTGACCACCGGCAAGCGGTACACCGCCCACAGTTCCGCGGCCACCTCCCTGGCCGTGCCCGTCATGCCCGCCACGCGCAGGTAACGGCGGAAAAACCGCTGGTAGCTGATACGTGCCAGGGTTTCCTGCTGCCCGGTGATGGCGCAGCCTTCCTTGGCTTCGATCATCTGGTGCAGGCCACGCTCCCACGAGCGGTCGGGCATCACCCGGCCGGTGTATTCGTCCACGATCTGTACCTTGCCACCTCGCACCAGGTACTGCTTGTCGCGCAGGAACAGGTACAGCGCCGACAACGCCCGGCGCAGCAGCTCCTCGCGCCGCCGCGGCCCCACCCACACGCCTCCGTAGGGCTGTGCCAGCTCGGTGGCGTGGCGGCGCCCGCGCTCGGTGAGCTCCACGTCATGCTCGCGCGGGCGGATCGAAAAATCCAGCCCGGTGGTGAGCTGGCGCGCTATTCTGATGGCCTCGGCATACACCTGCTCCTCCTGGCTGGCATCCGCCACGTTGGAAATTATCAGCGGCGTGCGGGCCTCGTCCACCAGCACGCTGTCCACCTCGTCCACGATGACAAAACACAGGCCGCGCAGCAACAGGCGGCTGGTGCGTGCCTGCGCGGCGTGCAGGCCTTCGATCTGAAGGTGCACATGCCGCTCATCGCGGCCCAGCATCAGGCGGTCTTTCAGGTAGTCGAACACCAGCTGCTTGTTGGTGCCGTAGGTGATGTCGCAGGCATAAGCGGCACGCCGCGCCTCGGGTGCCATGCCTTCGGTGATGGTGCCCACCGTGAGGCCGAGGAACTTGTAGACCGGGGCCATCCAGGTCGCATCGCGCAGGACCAGGAAATCATTGACGGTGACGATGTGCACCGGGATACCGGCCAGCGCGGCCGCGCAGGCCGGCAGCGTGGCGGTGAGCGTCTTGCCCTCGCCGGTCTCCATTTCGGCGATCTTGCCTTCCAGCATGACGCGGGCCCCAAGAAGCTGCACGTCGAAGGGCCGCAGCCCGAGGCGGCGCGCGCAGATTTCGCGCACCACGGCGAACGTGCGCGCCACCAGCGGCTCCTGCAGACCCTCGCTGTACAGTCGGCGCCTGAGCTCCGGTAGGCCTTCCTTGATCTGCTTGTCGCTCAGCCCGTCCAGCTGCTTGCCTTCGGCGTTCACCTGGGCCAGAAACTCGGCGCGGCCCGGGCTGCGCCCGTAGACGCGCTGGCGGATGAACCCGCCCAGGCCGGCGGCGGCACGGTCCAGCCAGCTGTCGCGCAAGTCCTCGCGCTGCGGATAAGGCCCGAGTGCGATGCCTGGGCGCAGCACCGAGGTGCTAGACATTGAACTGCCTCAGCAACAGGCGCCTGAAGGCGCGGTAGAGCTGGAATCCGGCCGGCTCCGGGCCGTGCTCGAAGCGCACGAACACGCGCGAGCCGAGGTATTCGGAGCGCACTTCGGC
>JANLPN010000547.1:0-5411 GCA_031367285.1 Betaproteobacteria bacterium
CGGGCCGCACACGGACATCCAGCCGGGTAGCCCAGGCGCTCAATTCGCCGTGTTGGCCGCTATCGTCGTCATTCCATTTGTAGCCGGTGTCGGGCATGTCGGACAGCAGCATCTCCAGCACCATTTTCTGGCTCTTGAGCGCGCGTTCGCTGCCGGCTTGTACCTCCATGCCGGCCGTTGCAGCACGGCAGCAGCTCGGCGCCAGCGTGCGTTCGCCCTTGATTTCCACCACACAGGCGCGGCAATTTCCGTCGGCACGGTAACCGTCCTTGAAACACAGGTGCGGAATGTCCACCCCATGGCGCTTGGCGGCCTTGAAGATGGTTTCGCCTTCAAACGCATGGAGGGTCTTGTCATCGAGCTTGAACTCAATGGTCTGTGGCGTCACGGCGGCCAGCGAAGCAGGTGCGTTCATCTAATTGATCTCCTGCGCAAAATATTTCTGCACACTGCGCACCGGATTCGGCGCGGCCTGGCCGAGCCCGCAAATGGACGCATCGGTCATGACCACATTGAGGTCTTCCAGGGTCTCGTTGTCCCACACCGGCGCCAGCATCAACTGTGCAGCCTTGGCCGTGCCCACGCGGCAGGGCGTGCATTGGCCGCAGCTCTCGTGTTCAAAAAACCGCATCATGTTCAAGGCCGCGTCACGGGCCTTGTCGGTGTGGCCCAGCACAATCACCGCCGCTGATCCGATAAAACAACCGTGCGGCTGCAAGGTGTCGAAATCCAGCGGAATATTGCCCAGTGCAGCCGGCAAGATGCCGCCCGAAGCGCCACCCGGCAAATAGGCGTACAAGGTATGACCCTCCAGCATGCCGCCGCAGTATTCGTCAATCAGTTCCTGCAGCGTAATGCCGGCCGGAGCGAGTTTTACCCCCGGCAGCCTGACCCGGCCGCTGACGCTGAAACTGCGCAGGCCCGTGCGGCCATGGCGGCCAAAGCCGCTGAACCAGGGCGCACCCTTTTCCACGATGTCGCGCACCCAGTAAAGCGTCTCGAAGTTGTGTTCCAGCGTGGGCCGGCCAAACAGGCCGACCTCGGCGATATACGGCGGGCGCATGCGCGGCTCGCCGCGTTTGCCCTCTATGCTCTCAATCATTGCCGACTCTTCGCCGCAGATGTAGGCCCCCGCTCCGCGGCGCAGCTCTATCAGCGGCAGGGGGCACGGCGGGTTGGCGCGCAGCCTGGCCAGCTCGGCTTCCAGGATGGCACGGCAGCCATGGTATTCGTCGCGCAGGTACACATAACAGGCCTCTATGCCCACTACCTGGGCCGCCACCAGCAGCCCCTCCAGAAAACGGTGCGGGTCGCGCTCCAGGTAGGTCCGGTCCTTGAAGGTACCCGGTTCACCTTCGTCGATGTTCACCGCCATCACGCGCGGCGCGGTCTGCCCGCGCACAATGCGCCACTTGCGCCCGGCCGGGAAGCCGGCGCCGCCCAGGCCGCGCAAACCGGAGTCTTCCATGGCCTTGATGATGCGCTCGGCGTCTTCTTCGCCGTTGACCAGCGCCGCGGCCAGGGCGTAACCGCCTTGCGCCCGGTAGCTGTCGTAGCCGGCATAAGCAGGCGAGATCTGGTCATCCGGCGGTGCCGGCGAAATGCTTTTTTGCGCATGCCCCGCCGCATCAAAATGCGCAGTGTCGCTTGCTGCCGGCTGCACAACCAGCGCGGAATTGACCACTTCCAGCACCGCCAGCGGCGTCGCGCGAATCACCGGGCACTGGTGCACCACCGCCACCGGCGCCTGCTCACACCGCCCCACACACGGCGCCGCGATGACCCGCACGTCGGTGGTGCCCAGCAATTGTGGCAAACGCGCCAGCAAGTCCTGCGCCCCTGCCAGCTCGCAACTCAGGCCGTCACACACCCGCACCGTCAGCCCCGGTGCCTTGGCGTCGCCCTTGACCACCTCGAAGTGGTGGTAGAAGGTGGCCACCTCGTAGACCTCGGCCATAGGGATGTTCATCTCTTTGGCCAGTGCCACCAGGTGCCGGTCAAACAGGCAACGGTAGCTGTCATTGAGTGTGTGCAGGTGCTCGATCAGCAGGTCGCGCCGGTGGCCGTCCAAGGGCGGCGCACCAATCAGCGCGCGCACCTCGGCGAGGGAGATCTCATCCGCCTGCCGGCCCTTGAGCTGGCGCTTGCGGCGCATGCGCTCGCGCAACTCGTCAACGGTGGCCAGCGCCACGGCGCTGACCTCAGGGGAAGTAGCGGATGGATTCATCGGGAAAAACTCGGTCAGCTAAAGAATTTTGCAACACTCAGCAGGGTTCGGTAGACGCCCCAGGCCAGCGGAATACCGACGGCCAGCCATGCCAAGGCTACCACTGCCGGGCTCACGGCATCCGCTCCAGCGCCATTGCCCCGCACCATTTCAGAAGCGCTGGCCTTTTCGTGCGCCAGCCGCTTTTCTTCGGCCAGCTCGGCCGGCGTCATGAACCACTTGTCGGCCAGCGGTCGCACCAGCAGGTTGCAGACCAGGCCAAGCACCAGCATGCCGGTGAGTATGTACATGGTCTGGTTATATACCTGCTCGCGCGGAATGCCCAGACCGAGCTGGTATTCCCGCATGTAGTTCACGACCACCGGGCCCAGCACGCCGGCCGTGGCCCAGGCGGTCAGCAGCCGGCCGTGGATGGCGCCCACCATCTGGGTACCGAATATATCGGCCAGGTAGGCCGGCACGGTGGCGAAGCCGCCGCCATACATGCTCAGGATGACGCAAAACGCCGCCACAAACAACACGATGCTGCCCGCGGCCGCGCTACCCGGCACGCTGAAATACAAGACGCCACCCAGCACAAAAAACACCACATAGGTGAGTTTGCGGCCCAGCTTGTCGGACAGGCTGGCCCAGAAGAAGCGGCCACCGATGTTGAACAGGCTCAGCAAGGCGGTAAAGCCCGCGGCCACCGTGGCAATGGCTGCCAGCTGGGTCTTGTCGAGTTCACCAAATTTCTTGGCCACGCCGATCAGCGAGCCGCCAAACACCTCCTGCAACATGGGCGAGGCCATGCCTATCACCCCGATGCCGGCGCTCACGTTCATGCACAACACCATCCAGATCAGCCAGAACTGCGGAATGCCCCAGACCCTGCTGACGTGTACGTGGCGCTGCGTGATCATGGCGTTGCTGACCTGCGCCGGCGGCGGCGTCCAGCCGGCCGGCTTCCAGCCCGTCTCCGGCACCCGGTAACCAAAAGCGCCGGCCATCATGAACACAAAATAGACCAGGGCCATGACGACAAAGGTCTGCATCACGCCCACACCGGTAGGGCTGGCAAAGGCCTTCATCAGATCGGCAGCCAATGGGGACCCAATCATCGCGCCGCCGCCAAAACCCATGATGGCCATGCCGGTGGCCATGCCCCGGCGGTCAGGAAACCATTTGATCAGGGTTGATACCGGCGAGATGTAGCCCAGGCCCAGCCCGATGCCGCCAATCACGCCCGAGCCCAGAATCATCAGCCAGAACTGGTGCAGGTAGACACCCAGCGCCGAGATCAGCATGCCACCGCACCAGCACACGGCCGAAACCACACCGGCCTTGCGCGGGCCGGCCCGCTCCAGCCAGCCGCCCCAGGTCGCGGCGCTGGTGCCCAGGAGCACGAAAAACAGGGTGTACATCCAGCCCAGGGTGGAGATTTTCCAGTCGCAACTGGTGCTGAACAGCTCGGCGAAAAAACCTACCTCGGGGCCACATTTAATGGCCTCTTTGATACCCAGCGCCTTGGACAGGGGCAGCCAGAACACGGAAAAGCCGTAGGCCATGCCGATGCACAGATGGATGGCCAATGCCGCCGGCGGGACCAGCCAGCGGTTAAAACCCGGCCCGGCAATTATGCGTTCCTTGTCCAGAAGTCCTGACATGCGTGTCTCCTTGTTGTGTCACTACCCGGATGGGTGGGCGCAGTATCGGGGACGTGCCACGGCAGGTCTAATTGAATCGAAACACCTTTCGATTCAAAACCTGAATATAGGAAGAAACCCTAGCATGGCAGGCCCGTCGTAAACGCCCGTCGTAAATATCAGGCAAAGACGGACTCGTCCGGTCCCATCGGCACGGGCTCGGGCCGCTCGCAACTGGTTTGCAGGGTGACAAACCGGCCCGAGCGCGAAGAAGCCTCAAAGGCTTCCAGTACCTCGAGTACATGCAGGGCCAGTGCGCCGCTGGCGCGGTGCGGCCGGTCCTTGCGTATCGCCATGGCCATGTCCACCAGGCCTACCATGCGGTAGTCGGCCTGCATCGTGCCATTGCGCATTTCGCGGTTGGCAATACCAAACGGGTGACCGGCGATATCGACGTCCCGCCACGCGCCATCCGGCCCGCATACCCTGGGAATGTTTCCGAAGAAATTGGGGTCCACGCCCAGCAGCGAGCCTTCGGTGCCGTAGATTTCGATCGGCGAGCTCCGGTTGTGTTTCCAGACGTCCCACGAAGCAGACAGGTTGATGTTGGCGCCGTTGGCGAATTCCAGCACGCCATTCACCGTAGTGGGTACTTCCACCACGATGCTGCTGCCCTTGAGCGGCTCGCTGGTCACGGTGCGTGTGGCGTTGCCGATGCTGGCCAGGCCGGCCACACGGCGCACCGGCCCCAGCAGGTTGACCAACTGCGTGATGTAGTAGGGGCCAATGTCCAGGATCGGGCCACCACCCGGCTTGAAGAAGAACTCGGGATTGGGGTGCCAGCTTTCCATGCCGTGCGACATGACCACCACGCTGCCGCCCACCGGCCGGCCAATCGCACCGGCGTCCATCACGCGGCGGCAGGCCTGGTGGGACGCACCCATGAAGGTGTCCGGCGCGCAGCCGACGCGCAGGCCTATGGCACCGGCCAGGCGCATCAGTTCCGCCGCATCGGCGAACTGTGCCGCAAGCGGCTTTTCGGAATACGCATGTTTGCCGGCATACAGGACTTGCCGCGAGACTTCGGCATGCGCCATCGGCACCGTCAGGTTGACGACGATGTCGATCTCCGGGTCGGCCAGCAAACCCTCGATACCCAGGGCCTGTACACCATGCAGGGCGGCCTTGGCCTGGGCCGCCTCCAGGCGCAGATCGGCACAGGCCTTGACCTGGATCAGGCTGGAGCGCGCTGCGCCCTTGAAGTAGGAATCGCTGATGTTGCCGCAACCGATGATGCCGATTTGTGTCTTGTTCATGTCAGTACCGCCCGGCCGTTCCGAAGGTACTGAGCGCCCCCTCGGGGGGCAGCGAACGCAGTGAGCGTGGGGGTTTCATCCTAGTTCCTCTGCATGTTCACAACGAATTCAGGAAGGCAAAACTGTTGCGTGCAAAACGCGCCGGGTCGCTGGGCTTGTCGTGTTCGGCCACAAGGCATTGGGCGCCACTGGCAATACTGGCCGCGGCCAGGGTGTGGCGCCAGTCCAGAACGCCCTGCCCCA
>JANLPN010000576.1:0-3427 GCA_031367285.1 Betaproteobacteria bacterium
CACCTTCTTCGCCGTGGCGTCCATAAAGTCCAGCGCTTCGCCCACCGAGTAGGTGGCCGACAAATTGGATGTGATGGACGCCGAGCGCCTTTGACCGAAGTGGTTCAGCTCGCGCGGCACCACCACCTCGCGCAGCTTTACCAGGGCCGAAAGCGGGATCATCGCCTCCGCCTTGCCACGCACGAATATCTTCTCGATGTCGTCCGGCGTGTCGCGACCCGACGCATTGGTCTGCACGATAACGTCGTATTGTTCACCTTCGCGTTTGTAGCGCGTCACCAGCCTGCCGCCCAGCATGGTTTCGACCGCGCGCGCGATAGCGTCCACGCCCACCCCCATGTCCGCCGCGCGCTCGCGGTCCACTTCCAACCGGATTTCGGGTTTGTTCAGGCGCAGGTCGGTATCCACCTGCACAAAGCCAGGGTTCTTTGCCAGTTCATCCTGGAACGTGCGCACCGTCTGGGCCAGGTTCTGGTAACTGTCCGACGTGATGATCACGAAATTGATGGGCCGTTGGGTAAAGCCCTGCCCCAGCGATGGCGGCGTGATCGGAAATGCCGTGACGCCTGTCAAACCTGATACGCGAGGTGTCATTTCGCGCGCCATCTCCAGGGTGGTGCGCTTGCGCTGCTCCCAGGGCACGGTCCGGAAAAATATATTGCCCTGGGCTACCGTGGGATTTCCAATAGTGGAAAAAATCTTGTCGAATTCAGGAAAACTTTCGCCTACCCGTTCAATAGCGCGCGAATACCGGTTGGTGTAGTCGAGGGTTGCGCCGTCTGGCCCGTTGACCTGGGTCACCACAACCCCGCGGTCTTCGATCGGCGACAACTCGCGTTTTATGTCGCCCAACACGCTCCACGACACCACGCCACTGGCTATCGCCACCAGCACCACCAACCAGCGCACTTTCAGCGTCCAGCCCAGCAGCCTTGCATAACCGCGTGTCAGAGCCTGCAATGCGCGCTCCATGCCACGATCGAAAAAGCCCGGCTTGGGGTTGTGCCGCAGAAGCAGCGAGCACATCATCGGCGACAGCGTCAGCGCCACCACGCCGGAAACCACCACGGCGCCCGCCAGCGCGAGCGCGAACTCGGTGAACAGCCGGCCGGTGCGCCCCGGTGCAAATGCCAGTGGCGCATACACGGCGACCAGGGTCATGGTCATCGCCACAATCGCAAAACCGACCTCGCGCGAGCCCTTGATCGCCGCCTGGAACGGCGTCATGCCTTCTTCAATGTGGCGAAAAATATTCTCCAGCATCACGATGGCGTCGTCTACCACCAGGCCGATCGCCAGCACCAGGGCGAGCAGCGTCAGTGTGTTGATACTGAATCCGGCCAACGCCATCAGCGCGAAGGCGCCGATCAGCGCGACGGGAATGGTCAGCAGCGGAATCAGGGACGCGCGCAAAGTGCGCAGAAACACAAAAATCACCAGCGCCACCAGCACCACCGCTTCCAGGATGGTGCTGTACACGGCCTTGATTGAACGGTCAATGAAAACCGAGTTGTCGTTGGCCACCTCGACCGTCACACCGGGTGGCAGGTCGCGCTCGACCTTGCCCAGCAGTTGCCTTACGCCGGCCGACAAATCGAGCGGGTTGGCCGTGGCCTGGCGGATCACACCCAATGCAATGGAATCGCGCCCGTTCAGGCGCACGCTGGACCGCTCGTCCGCCGGACCACTTTCCACCCGCGCCACATCGGCAATACGTACCGGCAAACCGTTGACGGTGCGAATCACCACCTGGCGGAACTCGGAAGGCCTCTGCAAATCGGTTGCGGCCGTGACGTTGAACTCGCGCTGCGTGCTCTCAATACGCCCGGCCGGAACCTCCAGGTTGGAGCGGCGCAGCGCGTCTTCAACGTCCTGCACCGTCAGTTTGTAGGCGGCAAGCTTGTCCGGGTCGAGCCAGATACGCATCGAAAACTTGCGCTCGCCGAAAACCGTCACGTCGGCCGCGCCGGGCGCGGTTTGCAACACCGGTTTGACCAACTGGTTGGCCATCTCGGATAGCTGTAATGCCGTATGGGTGTCGGAACTCATGGTCAGAAAAATGACCGGGAACGCATCTGCCTCTACCTTGGCGATCACCGGCTCATCGATACCTTGCGGCAAGCGCTGG
Source organism: Betaproteobacteria bacterium (assembly GCA_031367285.1). Lineage (GTDB taxonomy): Bacteria > Pseudomonadota > Gammaproteobacteria > Burkholderiales > Burkholderiaceae_C > CAISIP01. The sequence continues at coordinate 2,129 of JANLPN010000576.1, forward strand.
CGCACCCGGGAAACTTTGTCACGCACGTCGGCAGCGGCCGAATCGGCATCCCGCGTCAACGCGAACCGGATTGAAATCAGGCTGCGCTCCTGGCGGCTGATGGACGTAATCACGTCGACGCCTTCAATGCCCGCCAGCGAATCTTCCAGCACCTTGGTGACCTGGCCTTCGATCACTTCGCTCGACGCGCCGCCAAACCGGGTCTGCACGCTCACCACCGGCTCGTCAATTTTCGGGTACTCGCGCACCGAGAGCCGACTGAAAGACACTGCGCCAATCAAGACCACCAAGAGCGACAGCACGGTCGCGAAAACCGGGCGGCGTATGGATATTTCTGCCAGTTGCATCGCGTATTTCCTTGTGTCACGGGCTGGGTGCCGCTGCCATTGAGGATGCAGCGGCCCTCGCCGGGGCGGCCGCACTGGCTCCCTGGGCCGGCGGACGCCCCAATTCCACCACCCTTACGGCCGTGCCGTCGCGCTGCAGCCGCTGCTGGCCCGCAACCACCACGGTGTCCCCCTCGGCCAGCCCATCCGTAATCTCCACCCGGCCCAGTTGCCGGGCACCGAGTTTCACTTCCTGGCGCGCCGAGACCAGCTTGGCGTCGGACGGCGCCGACGCGGCACCGGCCGGCGGCTCCACGACCTTGATTACAAACTGCCTTCCGCCCTGGGGAACGATGGCTTCCTCGGGCACCACCAGCGCCGCGGTCTTGATCGCGAACACCGTGGTGACGCGCGCAAACATGCCGGGGCGCAGAGGCGCCGGGTTGCCGCCTGCGCCCGCCCCACCCCGAGCACTACCGCCAGGACCTCCGGCAGCAGCCAACGGGCCACCTGCGCGGGCGCCCACTTGCGGGGCGCCACCAGGGGCACCTGACCTCGGGCCACCCGCCACCGAAGTACCGGCACCACCTGGACGGCCGGTAGCTGCTGCCGGCCCGTCTGCCGCAGTAGGGCAGCCGTTGGCATCAACCGATGCTTGAGCCGCCACCGGCCGGGCGGCTTCGCTCGGCGCGGAAGCGGGACGCGCCGGTCGCGTGGCTCCAGACGGACGGTTGGCAGGCGCCGCAGCACGCACGTCACCCGGTTTGGCGGGTCCGGATGCGGCGGCTGAAGGCTTGCCCGCTGCGCCCGCCGCCCCAGGGCCCGGCGGTCCGCCTGGCCCACCCGGACGGCCGCCACCTTGCGGTGCCGGCTCACCCAAGGTGTTAGGCAACACGGCGCGCACCCCGACCGAGCGCCCGTTAACGTCGAGCAAGGGATCAATCGCCTCGACCGTCGCCTTGAAGATGCGACC
>JANLPN010000589.1:0-15625 GCA_031367285.1 Betaproteobacteria bacterium
GGGCAGTGTTTGTATCCACATCCAGAAACCAGCATTCGTCCAGCAAACCGCCCAGGTTCCAGCCGTCGGCGCGGTGCAGCAAATACAGACCTTCAACCATCACCAGACGCACGCTGGACGCCACGGCCACGGCGTCTGGCACCGGATCGCCCACACCATGTTCAAACCCCGGCCAGCACACCTCTTGTGGTCCGCGCGCCAGGGGCAGATCCCGAACGGCCTGCAGGGCCGTGGCCAGCGCCTGCGGGTCAAAGGTCCAGGGCGCACCACGCCGCGCCAGCGCGGCAGCCGGATCGGGGAACCGCGCCAGCGCCGCCCTTGTCAAGTGGAAACCATCCATGCCCAATGACAGCATGCTGCCCGGCCCGGCCTGCAAATTTACGGCCTGCGTCAGTTGCTGCGCCAGTGTGCTTTTGCCGGACCCAGGCAGTCCCACCAGGCCGATGACCAAGCGGCGCCGCGGTTCGCTGGCCAGCAGATGCAATAGCCGCTGAACCGCGCTGTGCAGGCGGGGTGGCTCCCTGTCGAGTTTGCCGGGCCGCGGCAGATCGTCAGACATCGCCGTTGCGGCGGTGGAAGGCATCATTTTTTTGCCAGCGGTCCGCCGGCTCCAGGATGCTGGACGGGCCATAACCGTCCACTGTGAGGGCGGGGTGACCAATGCGTCGGGTCATGCCGTATTGTCGCTTTCAGAGGGCTTGTGCTTCACGGGCATTCTGGCGCCAACGTGGGCCTGGTCGCGCTTGCGTGCCAATTGCACTTGCCGCTGGCGCTCGGCAAAGCCGCGCTTTTGCGCGTCCGAGCGCGAATCAAAACATGCCGGGCAGGCAATCCCATTTTCGTATTTGGCAGACGCTTTGTCGGCCGCACTGACCGGACGCCGGCAGGACCGGCACAACTCCAACCCCCCCTGCCGCAGCCCATGGCCAACCGATACACGTTCATCAAACACAAAACATTCCCCTTGCCACAGGCTTTGTTCAGGGGCCACTTTCTCAAGATATTTCAGGATGCCACCTTGCAGGTGGTAGACCTCCTCAAAGCCCTGCATGCGCAAGAAAGCGGTTGACTTTTCGCACCGGATTCCGCCTGTACAGAACATCGCCACCCTGGGTTTTTTGCCGTTGACCGTCGCCAGCGGCATGCCTGGCTGCGATTGCTTGTCGATCCAGGCGGGCAATTCGGAGAATGTCCTGGTCTTGGGATCCAGCGCACCGGCAAAGGAGCCGATCGCCACCTCGTAGTCGTTGCGTGCATCCACCACCACCACGCCGGGTTCGGAAATCAGCGCATTCCAGTCCTGCGGCTTGACGTAGCGGCCCGCCATGCGGGCCGGGTTGACGCCCGGCACATGCATGGTGACTATCTCGGCCTTGAGGCGAACCTTCATGCGATAGAACGGCCACTCTTCGGCCCAAGACTCCTTGTGCTCCATGTCGGCCAGGCGCGGGTCTGCCCGCAACCAGTCCAAAACCGCCTGGACCTTGTCCGGCACGCCGGCGATCGTGCCGTTGATACCTTCGCCCGCCAGCAGCAAGCTGCCCTTTACCTGGTTGTCAAGGCAGACCGCCAGCAAAGGAGCCTGCATGTGCGCAAAGTCCGTCAACTCGACAAATTTGTAGAGGGCCGCGGTAAGGAAACGGGGCATGGCGCGAACCGGCTTTCGCAGGCGGTGGAAGGGCCCCTATTGTCGCCTGCACGTGCCGGTTCACCGGTGGCGAACTGTAGAGGGGCCGGAGTCACTCAGAGCGGCCGGACCTGCGCCGCCTCCGGTTGGCGTAACTACTGCGCGAATTCGTCGGCGAGTCGTGTGCTGGCGCTTGCGGCGCCGCCCCACGCTTGGAGCCGGCATACAAACTCAGCGCCTGTATTGGATTGCCTGTCGCGCTCATGAAAAAAGCCGGGCCGCCCCAAGTTTTCCCGTTCGTACCGTTGCCACAGGCAACGGCTCTTCGGCCCGTCCCAAGCTGCGCAGGCAGCTTGGGAGCCGCGTGCCTCCGCCTCTGTGGAGAGCCGGATGCGAAGCGGCTGGGCTTGGGGCGCTCTCACTCCGAGTGCTGGCTGTTCCAGTCGATCGGGTCCTGTTGCAGCACCATATCGATGTCCAGTTCCAGCACCTCGCCCACTGTGCCGGGGAAGGTAACCGCCATTTCCTTTTGGTTGAAACCGGCGTCTTTAGCACGTGCGCGCCATACGGCCAGATGGAGCACGCCGGCCAGAGGCTCATAGGCGTTGTGGCGAAACGGTGTGTCTTGTTGTTCCAGTGCGTCCACGATCATCTCCGGCAACAACCACTTGCGCGCCAACCCGGCGCTTGCTTGCGCATAGCTGAAGCCAAATTGCCTGCGCTCCGCCTTGGCGCGGCGCGCATCCAGGATCGGCAGGTCCGCGTCGATTTCCACCATCTCGACCGGCATGGCCATGCGCATGACCAACTCACCCACAAAATGGATCAACCCGGCCGTAAAGGCCGCTTGCTGGTTTTGCCTGACGATGCCGGCCAGTGAGCGCGATACCTTGGCAACGTTGAGGCTGTAGTCCCAGTACTGCTGAAGATTAATGCCTGGGACCGCCTTGGGAGACGCCGCCGTGGCCGAGGCTGCCGCCATGGTCCGCACGTGACCCAGACCGACAATCGCCAATGATTCCGATACGCCGTTGACGCACTGCGAAAGCTTGAAAAAGCCGGAATTGGACAACTGCAGCAAGCGCGTCGTGAGCGCCGGGTCGGTGCTGATCAACTGCGTGATTTTTTTGAGGTCGGGCTCATCGCGCTCCAGCTCACTGAGCAGCAGTGCAACGACTTTCGGAATGCTGGGGAGGGCGAACTGTGACGCCAGCAGGGAATTCAGTTGCATCGGACGCAGGCTCCAGTCGGGATTCGGAACTCGTCCGCAGAGAATTCAAGGAGCGGTTCCAAGCACAAGCATCGAATTATCGATGCGTGGCCATGACGTGCAATCCACTGCAAGGTATTGGCTCGCCCGGCCGTCAATAAGTCACAAAAATCGCGTCGATCCAGCCATTTCAGCGGGAAATTTTCGCGAATGCGGCAGCCATGGCGCCTGAAACTACCGCACCCGGCTTCGGTCCGATCTGGCGCTGTTGCCGTGTGGCAGCTTCAAACCGCTGTTCCTTTGAAGGATAGCGCGCGCCGGACGTATCACCCAACCTCATGCTCAGCGCAATACGTTTGCGGGGCAAGTCAAGCTCCAGCACCCGGACCTTCACCACCAGTCCGACTTTGACGATTTCGCGCGCATCCGCCACGAATCTGTCGCTCAACTGGCTCACATGCACCAGGCCATCCTGGTGCACACCAATATCAATGAACGCACCAAACGCGGCAACATTGCTGACCGTGCCTTCCAGCAACATGCCCTCCCGCAGGTCGCCGATGCCCTGCACGCCCTCATTGAGACGCACGGCCTTGAAGTCCGGGCGCGGATCGCGACCTGGCTTTTCCAGCTCACTCAGGATATCGCGTACCGTGACTACACCCACTCCGCCGACCGCAAATGTTTCGGGCCGCAGCCGCTGCAGGATATCGACGCGCCCCATCAGTTCGCCAGCGCCCAGTGCGACGTGGCAAAGAATGTCTTGCACCACGGCATAGGTTTCGGGATGTACGCCGGTCATGTCCAGCGGGTTGTCGCCCCCACGAATTCGCAGGAATCCGGCGCTTTGCTCGAACGCCTTGGGACCCAGGCCGGGCACCCGCAGCAGTTGCTGGCGATTGCCAAACCCGCCATGCTCGTCACGCCAGCGGACCACGGATCCAGCCACCGTCGTGGACAGGCCGGACACCCGGGACAACAGCGGGACGCTGGCCGTGTTGAGGTCAACACCCACTGCGTTCACACAATCTTCAACCACGGAATCCAGACAACGCGCCAACTCATTCTGGTTCACGTCATGCTGGTACTGGCCGACGCCGATTGCCTTCGGGTCGATCTTGACCAGCTCGGCCAAAGGATCCTGCAACCTGCGCGCAATACTGGCCGCGCCGCGCAGGCTCACATCCACGTCCGGCATTTCCTGTGACGCAAAGGCGCTCGCCGAATAGACAGAAGCTCCGGCTTCGCTGACCACCACTTTCTGGAGTTGGCTCGGACCCTGGGCCTGCGCGCTACTGCCTGCCGCGGCACCTGCACTTGCGTCGGTTCGGGTCAGTTGCGCAATCAGTTCGGCTGCCAGTTTGTCCGTCTCCCGGCTCGCGGTGCCATTACCGATCGCGATCAAGTCCACCGCGTGCGCGACGCAAAGTTGCTCTAGGACTCGAAGGGCGCCCGCCCAGTCCTTGCGTGGCTCATGCGGGTACACGGTAGCCGTGGCCACGAGTTTTCCGGTTGTGTCCACCACCGCGACCTTGACCCCGGTGCGAATGCCGGGGTCAAGCCCCATCACCACACGCGGCCCAGCCGGCGCCGCCAGCAACAGGTCACGCAGGTTGTCGGCAAATATCTTGATCGCCACCGCTTGTGCTGCGTCACGCAAACGCGCGAGCAGATCACGTTCGGTTGACAGCTCCAGCTTTACCCGCCAGGTCCAGGCCACACATTTGCGCAGGAAGTCGTCCCCGGGACGGCCCTGGTGGCTCCAGCCAAGGTGCTGGCCGACGCGGACTTCTGCAGTGCCAGGTAACACAGGGTATCCCACAGATACCGGTTCGGCAGACGGCAACACCAGCTTCACGTCCAGCATGTCCAGCGCACGGCCACGCAACACGGCCAGCGCGCGATGTGACGGCACGTCACGCACTGGCTCCCGGTAATCGAAATAGTCCCTGAACTTGGCCACGTCGGGATGGTCCTCGTCCTTGCCGGTGCGCAACCGGCTCTCCAGCAGCCCCGTCGCCCACAACCACTCGCGCAGTTCCTGCACCAGGCCAATTTGCCCGGCCCAGCGCTCGCTCAGGATGTCACGGACACCGTCAAGCACGGCCTGCGGGTTCGAGAAATCAGGCGGCACGGGTGCGCCATCCAGGGTTGGCGAAGTCGCAACCACAAACGCCGACGCTTCCACCATCGGGACCAGTTGCTGATCAGCAAGCAACTGGTCGGCCAACGGCTCCAGCCCGGCTTCACGTGCAAGTTCACCCTTGGTGCGGCGTTTCTGTTTGAACGGAAGGTACAGGTCTTCCAACTCCTGCTTGGTGGCCACGGCCTCGATGGCCAGGCGCAATTGGCCGGTCAGTTTGCCCTGCTCCTCGATGGTTTTGGATACCAGCAAACGGCGCACCGCCAGGTCACGCAAATAACCCAAGCGCGACTCCAGTTCGCGCAGCGCGATGTCGTCCAGGCCGCCAGTGGCTTCTTTGCGGTAGCGTGCGACAAAAGGAACGGTAGCGCCGCCGTCGAGCAGATCCACCGCGGCCTGAACCTGCGCTTCGCGGACCTTGAGTTCCGCAGCGATAAGGCGCACGATGGTTTGCATGTTTTTTCGGCCAAAGGTAAGATTTTGCGCACCCGGACGACGTAACGAACAGGTATGAAGGCAGCGAGTGTGCCATAGCCAAAACCCGTATTGCCTGCGGCAAAGTGTGCTGGTCAAGCGGGCCCAACCAGGAGATCAGAATGGTCCAAGGAATATTGCAGGCGCTGGCAGTTTGCGTCTCGCTGGCCGGGGCTGCCGGCGCTTTGGCGGCGCAAAATGTATGCGCCGCGCAATCCGGCGCAAGCATTACGCCGGTGATTGAACTCTATACCTCGGAAGGCTGCAGTTCCTGCCCGCCGGCTGATCGTTGGGTTTCGGGGCTCAAGTCGCAGGCCGCAGGCGCGGCGCCAGCCGTAATCCAGGCGTTTCATGTCGGTTATTGGGACTACATCGGCTGGGTGGACCGCTTTGCCAGCCCTGCACACACCACGCGCCAAAGGCAGATTGCAAGCTGGAACAGCCAGCGCTCAATTTATACGCCTCAGGCGGTGCTGAACGGGCGCGATTGGCACGATTGGGCGCAGGCCGGGAAGAGCTTGCCCGTCAGCAGTGAAACAGCCCACGCGGCCATAAGCCTGAAACAGATCGCCGAGGACCAGTTCGAAGCCACGGTGACCACAGATGGCGGCGCACCCGCTGCCTGGAGCGCTTACTGGACGGTGACTGAGAATGGGCACAGCTCCAAGGTCAAGGCGGGCGAGAACGCCGGCGAATTGCTTCAGCACGACTATGTTGTGCGGCAGTACACGCCGGCTGGCGACTACCCCAACACTACCGCACCACAGCGCCTGGTATTGCGTTCGGTGCCCTCTACCACCGGACACACGCGGATGGTAAATCTTGTGCTCTTCGACAGCAAGACCGGCAAGACATTGCAAGCCGTAGCTGCCGCTTGCTGAAGTTCGGCAGGGCTCGGCAAGCTTGGCGGGGTTTGCCGCCGTGTAGGCCGAACTCTTACAAGCGGTCTAGGCAAACGGCGACTTCAATTTCGCACGCTGACGCATTAAAGTTGTTTCCAAGGGTTAACCGCCCATTTTGTAGATCTAACCCATCCAAAGAAGGAAACCATGCTTAGCCAACTGTCCAGCGCCATGCGGCCGATCAAATATTTTCATCCAGCTCCGGCGCCGCAACAGTCCGGCGTGGCCGACGGGAAGCGGATGACTGAGGAACGCCTTGCGTTCTCCGTGCGGGTAGTCCGCAATGAGAAGGATCTGTCCAAGGCAGTGAGCATCCGGCACTCAGCCTATGCGAGGCACATGCCGGATTTTGCTGAAAAGCTGCGTCACCCTGAGCCGATGGACGAAGAACCCGGTGTAGTGGTCCTGCTCGCCGAATCCAAGCTGGACGGGTCCCCGCTTGGAACTATCCGCATACAAAGCAATGCCTACACGCCATTGACGGTGGAACAGACCGTCACCTTGCCGCGCTGGCTACGGGATCGGCCGCTCATCGAAGGGAGCCGCCTTGGAATCGTTGGTGGAACGATTGGACGGCTGGTCAAGACTGTGCTCATCAAGGCAACGCTGCGTTATTGCGAGAGCGAAGGAATCGACTGGGCGATAGTCGCTGCACGGGCTCCCATAGACCGGCAGTACGCGCAACTCCTGTTTGAAGACCTGTACCCGGATCAAGGCTTCATTCCGATGCGGCATGGCAACAATATTCCGCACCGTGTGATGGGTTTCGAAATTGAAACCGGTCATCAGCGGTTGGTGGATGCCATGCACCCAATGCTCAATTTCATGAGCTATACGCACCATCCCGATATAGACGTGAGTGTCGAGCCGGAAGTTGAATGGGGTGGGCTGTTTCCCGCACCGGCGTTTGCCAGGGCCACGTCGGTGCTGGGCCGGCGCTCCGTCTGATTCCTGCAACACTTTGCCTGTTCCTGTCCCTGAGGGCTCGTCTTGCGCCAGGCAAGATTGACTAAAAGACGTGGCTGCGTAGACTATGGAAATTCCGATGGATGTGTCCAGCGGTTACAAGGACGCATGTCGGAACAGAGTTCGTTGCACAAGGAGTCGGTGGGGTCCCGCATTTGGGTGGGCATGGACAAGCTTGTCTGGGTGCTTTCCATCTATCTTGTTCCGCTCGGGATTGTGCTAATTTCCGCCTTGGCCCTTTTCCTCTGGGAAGACCAGTATGCAGGAGGAGTGGCGACGCCGATCCCGCTCCGGGTGTTTGCGGACAACTCCGGGAAATTGACACCTGAATTGGCGCGACGCAGCGTGGAGACTACGACGCCGGTAACCCATTTCGAAACCAGGAGATCGGAGCAGCCGGTATGGTTCGCATTTGGACCAACCAAACATGCCGACGGGGGTGCGATCATTGAATTCCCGTCGCGCCATGCAGTAAAAGTCGCCTGTTGGGATAGAGCGTCTCTCAAGCCTCTCGGGGAAGCTTCACGGGTCAGTTCGCAAGGCGCTTTGACACCCGCCAAAGCGGGATTTTCCTTGAAATTGGATGACGGTTCACCGGGTGCCTTGTGCCAAGGGTTATTTGTCGGACCAGCGCGGCTCAGCGCCGCGTGGTGGCCCGCGGACGACATGCGGCGCTCAATGCAGGAATTCCATCGTAATTCAGGTCTGTTAGACGGTGGCTTGATCGTGCTTGCGGTGTTTGTGTTGATGACGGCCTGGATCAACCGGCAAGTCCTGTACGTGCTGTTTGCCGCTTGGCTAGTCGTCACATTGCGCATGAGCGCAATTTCCGCGGGTTGGGACATTCAGTGGCTTGGCCATAATCTGCCGGCCGACTGGTTGTCACAGGGGCGGGCCGTCACGGTCGCCGTCTATGGCTTGCTGACGCTCACATTGTTCAGAAGCTTGTTCAAGGATGACCTGGCCAAGACTCGGTTTGAGAAACCGCTCCATGTGACGCAATGGTTGTGCCTGCCATTTCTGCTGATTTCGGCCACATTGCCCTACAAGATCTGGCAGCCGGTGATGTGGGTGGTGGCGGGCACCTGGTCGGTGCTGATGACGTTAAGTCTTCTCGATATCCTGCGGCGCACCCGCTCACGGGTTGCGATGTGGTACGGAGCCTCATTGGGGGTCGCCTTCCTCGCGGTTCTGGCCGAGATCGCCGCGGCAATATCCGGCATAAAAGAGTTCGCTATTGCGACAAACTTCGTAACGGTGGCGCTCTCCTCCAGTTTGCTGGCAGCGTTGGCGATCGCCGAACAGATTCGCATCGAGCATGCGCAGCGTCTGAGCGTGCAGGCCGAACTCGAGCACAACTTCGACGCCATGCCCATCGGATTGTTCTCGCTCGACCTGCAGGGTCGCTTCCTCAGCGCCAACCCGGCGTTGCGGGAAATGCTGGGACACAAAGTCCTCAGCAGCGGAAACAACTCCTGGCAGCTGCATTTCGACCAGGGTGCGTGGACGCAATTGCACCACTTCGTCTATACACGGGTAGGTGGCGAACTTGAAATCAAAGGAAAGAGGCCGCGCGACGGAACCGAGCCGCGCCGCTTCCTGGTTCAGGCAACGCTGGCCAACGAGAAGATCGAAGGCTCGCTCCAGGACGTCACCGAGAAATCCAGGGCAGCGGAAGACCTGAATTTCCTGGCCTACAACGATCCCTTGACCAAGGTGCTGAATCGCCGTGGCATAGAAAACGCGTTCAACGAAGCGGCTGTGCAGTTGGCCAAGGGCAAACCACTGGCGCTGGCCTATCTGGATCTGGATCGCTTCAAACTTATCAATGACCTGTATGGGCACAACGTCGGCGATGAGGTGTTGCAGCAGGCCTGCAAGCGAATTACCGACGTGGTGTCCGGCGCCATCCGGATTGGCCGCGTCGGCGGTGACGAGTTTGTGATTGTTTTACCCGATACCAAAATGCCACTTGCGGCGCTGGTGTGCCAGGGCATCGTGCGCAGTATCGGCAGCGAACCGTTTCGCGTTGGGGAAAAAGCGTTCCATGTGCGCGGATCGATAGGTTTGATTGAGGTAAGCACGGGTGCCTTGATCAAGGACGCCCTGTCTACCGCTGACCGGGCTTGCCGGGAGGCCAAGCAGGGTCACAGCGACGGCCTGGTGGTGTATGACCGGGACGCGGCGGCATTCCGCCAGCATGAAGCCGAATTGCGCTTGGTCGAACACCTTTCAACCAGTGCCGCTACCGATGGGCTGTTCCTGGTAATGCAGCCCATCATGTCGCTCAAGGCGCCACACGCGTCGCTCAACTTCGAGGTGTTGCTGCGTATGCACGACGCCGACGGCAAACTGGTGCCCACCGACCGCCTGATTTCGGCTGCCGAAAACAGTGGGCGCATGGGGGTGATCGACCGCTGGGTTTTGTCCACCACGCTGGCCTGGCTCAATACATACCAGCGGCGCCTGGCCAATACCCGCTTTGTCTGCATGAACCTCAGCGGCGCGTCGCTCAATGACGAGAAGTTCATGCAGGATGTATTCGCCATGCTGGCTGCCAACATCGATATTGCGCGCCACCTGTGCATAGAGATTACCGAAAGCGTGGCGCTGCACAACCTGAACAACACGCGGCATTTCATCGACACGGTGCGCAGTTACGGGGCCAAGGTCGCGCTGGATGACTTCGGTGCCGGCTACACATCGTTTTCCTACCTGAAGGAATTGCCGGCCGACCTGCTGAAGATCGACGGCAGCTTCATTGTCAACATGAACAGCCACCCCGCGAATGTGGCGATCGTCGAAGCCATCGTCAACCTGGCCGGCAACTTGGGCATGCAGACCATAGCCGAATGGGCTGAAGACACGGCTACCGTTCAGACGCTGACCGAAATTGGCGTGGACTATGTACAGGGCTATATCGTCGCGCGGCCCCAGTCGCCCGAGGTATTGTTGACTGCCGAGTCGTCGGCCAGCTTTATCCGTGACGAGCAACTGATCAGTTTCACCAATATTCTGGGCAAGACCGAAGATATTCGGGCCCAGGTGGATTTGTTCGACCAGCGCACCTCCTCGCGCCAGGTTCATTGAGGCGCTAGGCTTCCAGCCGCAGGGCCTTTTTCAGGTCGGCGGCGATGGCCGGTTTGTCCGCGAACGGATCAGTTGGGTTACGCGCCTGCATGATGTCCTCCATCCGGGTCTGCACCGATTTGATCGCCTTCGGGTGGCTGTAGATGTAGAAGCGGTTGGCCGCCACCGCATCGAACACCAGCTGCGCTACGTCCGCGGCAGATACCTTGCCGGACCCTACGGCTTTGCTGCTCATGGCCTGGCCGATCAATTGGCTTCTGGTGGGTTTGGCGCCCTGCTCTTTCATCTCTGACGGGCGATTGCGCTGGCTCTGGTGGATGCCCGTAGGGACAAAAAACGGGCACAACACGCTGGCGCTGATCTGGTCGGTCACCAAAGCCAGGTCCTGGTAGAGCGTTTCCGACAGGCTGACGACGGCGTGTTTGCTTACGTTGTAAACACCCATATTGGGCGGGTTTAACAGCCCGGCCATGCTGGCGGTGTTCACAATATGCCCTTGGTAAGCCGGGTCGCGCCGCGCCACCTCCAGCATCATGGGCGTGAACACCCGCACCCCGTGCGCCACCCCCATCACGTTGACGCCCAGCACCCACTCCCAGTCCTTTACGCTGGTCTCCCAGATCAGGCCGCCTGCCCCAACGCCGGCATTGTTGAAGACAAAATGCGGTGCGCCGAAACGCTCCTGAACCGCCCTGCCCAAGGCCTCTACCTCACCTGCCTTGGACACGTCAAGCCGACAGGCCAGCACCTCGGCGCCGGCCGCAATCATCTCCTGCTCCGCTTTGTCCAGCGCATCCTGCTGCACGTCGGCCAGCACCAGCTTCATACCGAGCTTGGCGCCGATACGGGCACACTCCAGGCCGAAGCCCGAGCCGGCACCGGTCAGGACCGCCGTCTTGTTCTTGAAATCAGCAATCATCTCTATCTCCTTGGGCCAGCCATAACATTTCCAGATGGTCGATTTCGTCCTCGATGTACGGCACGCCTGCATCCACAAAACCATGGCTTTGGTAAAAATCTTTTAACCGGGCCTGTGCGCCTATACGTATGGCCTGGACACCCCATACTTCGTGTACTGTGGCAATCGCGCGTTGAACCAGTTGGTGGCCGAGACCGGTGCGCCGGGCATCCCTTCGCGTGACGATGCGCCCAATACTTGCCTCAGTGAACTTCACGCCTGGACCAAAACAACGCGCATAGGCTTTCAACGCACCGTCCACATGCCCCTGCAAGTGCATGGCCTGCGCGTCGGCACCGTCAAGATCCTGAAACGCACAGGCCTGTTCCAACACAAACACTTCGCCACGCAGCTGCAGCAGCGCATACAACGCGTCAACTGTCAGCGTGCCAAAAGCCGAGAGTTTCCATGTAACTTTACCCGGCAAACTCATGGAGCTGGAACCGCCCGCATCACATACCCGATACGCGGGAAATGCACGTGCACGGCGCCAGCGCGCTCGTCCACCCTGCGCAGCGTGTAATGCATACGCGTGGCAGCAATCAGTTCACCGGTGGTGGGTTCGGGGCCGAAGCTGTCGGCGGCAATCGTTACCAGAGACCCGAGCGCAATGCCATGTTCGTCTTGGAACACCTCATTGTTCAGCGGCGCGGGAGTCGACTGCACGGCAATTGCAATGGCATCCTGCGCACCAAGGCTGCCGCTTTGGGCCTGCCCCAGGGCCGACATGCGGTCCATCCATGCCAGCACCGCCGGGGTTGCATCAAGTATGCCGGCCATGGCGCTGGTGCGGTGCCGCGTAAACCACAAGGGATGGTAGGCGGAGAAATCCGCGACGCAGGGTTGCGCGCCCAGCAGAAACGCCTGTTCCTCCAGCATGTTTGCCAGGCGGCGCAGGTAGGACTTGTAAGCCGCGGCCGCATCGGCCGAACCCAGGCGCGGCACGGCTATGCGCATTTTGGCGCGGTCTTCGGCGAACATCTTGCCGGTCTCGGGTGGCGCGCCCGCAAACATCTGGGCCGCGCCTTGGGGCTTGAAATTGTGGCCCATCGCGGCCCAGAACAAGCTGTTGTCGGCCCACTGCGCAATAACCCGTGCCACGCCCTTGTTATGTGCCGGGTACAAGGTGGGCAAGGGCTGGATACGCTCAAGCACGTCGCAGATCAGCGCTGTGTCGCAGTAGATGTCCGCGCCAATCTGCAGCACCGGCGTTTTGCGGTACCCACCGGTCAAGGCCATCAGATCGGGTTTGGGCATCACCATGGGAATCACGACCGACTTCCAGGCCAGTTTTTTGTAGCCAAGGATCAGGCGCACCTTTTCCGCGAACGGGGACGCCGGGTAATGGTGCAGGATCAGGTCATGGTTCATGGAGTTTCCTTATTTTTGATCGAGGGCAGGCTGTACGCCGTGGCTCAACGCGGCATGGCACGCGCCAGGATGGCGCCAAAGTCCACGCCTGCACCCAAGGTGCCAAACGTATGGCCCCAGTCGCCGCCCAGGCGCGAATCACAAAAGGCTCCCGCCACTGCGGACGGCGCGCTTTGCACCAGCAAGGCCGCTTGCAGTGCCAGCGCCAGATCCTGCGCCAGGCGGCGGGCTTCCACTTCGGAGGCCATGGCTTCAATGCGCCGTGGCAGAGACTGTGCGAGACGGTCCAGCGCCGCGTGTGTGCCCTTGGCCGGAGCCAGTTCGTCGGCCAGCGCCGCCGCCGCGTCAGACTTGCGCAAGGCCCGCAACAGGTCGATGGCCATGATGTTGCCGGCACCCTCCCAGATGGAATTTAGCGGCATTTCGCGATAGATACGCGCCATGATGCCTTCGCCGCCCTCCTCCACGTAGCCATTGCCGCCCAGGCACTCCATCGCCTCCTGCGCAAAGTAGCTGCCGCGTTTGCAAATCCAGAACTTGGCCAACGGCGTCAGCAGCCTGGCCATGACGCGCTCATATGGGTCCTGCGGGTGGTCGAAGGCACGCGCCAATCGAAGCGCCAGCGCACACGCGGCTTCGCTTTCCAGCGCCAAGTCGGCCAGTACGTTGCGCATCAGCGGCTGGTCGATCAGCACCTTGCCAAAGGCCTGGCGCTGCGCGGTGTGGTTGAGCGCCAGGCACAGGGCCTGGCGCATCAGCCCGCTGGTACCGAGCGCGCAGTCGAGCCGGGTCATGGTGCCCATCTCCAGGATCTGGGCGATGCCGCGCCCCTCGTCGCCCACCAGCCACGCAGTGGCACCTGCGAACTCGACCTCGGAACTCGCGTTGGCCTTGTTGCCCAGCTTGTCCTTGAGCCGCTGGATATGGATCGCATTGCGTGATCCATCGGGCAGGATACGTGGCAGGAACAGGCAGGACAAGCCGCTGGCAGTCTGGGCCAGTACAAGAAACGCGTCGCACATGGGGGCCGAGAAGAACCATTTGTGGCCGGTCACGCGGTAACGCTCGCCCCAGGCATCGCGCTCGTCATACGCCGCCCGCGTGGTATTGGCGCGCACGTCCGAGCCGCCCTGTTTCTCGGTCATGCCCATGCCCATCGTGACACCCGGCTTGTTGCTCCACAAAGTGAGCGCCGGGTCGTACCGGCGACTGGCCAGTTTTGGGCCCCAGTCCGCGTGGATCGCCGCATTGCCACGCAATGCCGGGGTGACGGCATAACTCATGGAAACCGGGCACAGGGTGGACGGCTCCAACTCCGTAAACATCATGAAACCCACGGCACGCCGCAGGTGCGCTGTGCCAATACCGCTGGCGGCCTCGGACCACGGCGCGCCATGCAGGCCCGCACCCACGGCAGTGCCCATCAGCGTGTGATAACTCGGATGGAACTCGACTTCATCAATACGCCGGCCGGATCGGTCATGGGTATGCAGCACGGGGGTGTGGATGTTGGCAAGCCGTGCATGGCCCTGCATCTCCTGGCTTCCCAATACGCCACCCAGCGCCACCAGGCCGGCAGTGTCCATGGCCGGCGCGTTGAAAGCGAGTGCTGAACAGAGGCCCTGGTTGGTGCTGAACAGGTTGTAGTCCACCAGAGCCTGCGGCTGGTTGAACACCTCGTGCGTGGCAGGCATGGTCGGCCCCTTAATTGGTCGAAATAAGGTCGGCGGCGGCAGCGCTGCTCAGCCGCCGGTTACTATCGACACGCCACCGTCCACCGCCAACCATTGCCCGGTGATATGTTTGCCGGCGTCGGAGGCATACAGCAAGGTGATGCCCTTGAGGTCTTCGTCGTCGCCCAGCCGCCGCAAGGGCGCATGTGATGCCAGCTTGTCCGCCCCGACCTCCCTGAACGTACCCGCCGTCATCCTGCTGGGGAAAAAGCCCGGACAAATCGCGTTCACCGTGATGTTGTATCTGCCCCATTCGGCCGCCAGTGCCCGCGTGAAATTGACCACGGCGCCCTTGGACGTGTTGTAGGCAATCGTCTGTATCTCCGGGGGATTGCCGCCCAGGCCTGTGATGGAACCCAGGTTGATGATGCGCCCGTTGCGCTGTTCGATCATGCAGCGCTTGGCGACATGCTGGCTCATGATGAAGTAGCCCCGGATATTGAGGTTCATGACCTTGTCCCAGGCTGATACCGGGTGGTCTTCGGCAGGAGCACCCCAGGCGGCTCCGGCGTTATTCACCAGAATGTCGATGCGACCCATGCGCTCCAGCGTCTCGTCACCCAGACGCCGGATATCGGCCTCGTCGGAGCAATCGGCCGCTATCCAGCGCGCATCGATGCCCGCCGCCTGGAGCTCCGCAACAGCGGCTTCCAGGTCGTCGGCCTTGCGTGAACTCAGCATCACGCGGGCACCGGCCTCGCCCAGCGCATGCGCCATCTGCAGGCCCAGGCCGCGCGACCCACCGGTTACCAGGGCAGTCTTGCCGTGCAGGTCGAAAAGTTGTTGTACGGTACGCGTCACGGTGAGTCTCCCATCGGATAAGCAGTGAAAAGACTGGCAGGGTGCATTGGATCGCCTGTCACGCTCTCAGTGCTCCTCACGCAACCGCGAGCGGACATAAATCAGCACCACTCCGAGGGCAGCCAGGGTGCCGCCGGCAACCACTGCGGCAATTCCCGAGCCCTCTTCACGCCGGGACATGAAAAAACCGACCACCAGCGTGAGCAGGCCCCCGTAGATCAAGACCCAGATCAAGGTCTCCAGGCGCATCAGGCCCACGTGGGCAGTCCCGTTGTATTTCTTGAAAAATGACATTAGAAAGCCTCTTCGGAAAAGTTGGCACAGGTCATATCGCGGGTTTCGACACCTTG
>JANLPN010000005.1:0-2889 GCA_031367285.1 Betaproteobacteria bacterium
GTGCATGCGGCAAGCACATCGTTCGGCGCAACGCACGACGACGCGGCCGGCGCCTTGTTGCTCGACGTGCGCCGGGCCGGCGTTTTCGAGAACGCCACCGCCATGATCCCCGGCGCGCGCTGGCTTGACCCAGGCAAGGTGTCCGCCTGGGCGGCCGAACTGCCCAAGGACCGCGAAGTGGTGGTCTATTGCGTCTATGGTCACGAGGTAGGCCGTACGACGGCAATGCGTCTGCGTGCCGCTGGCCTCAAGGCACGTTACCTGGAAGGCGGCATCGATGGCTGGAAGGCTGCGGGCGGCCCGCTGGTCGACAAGGTAGCGGGTGGGGCGCCGTGACTTATTCTGCCCAACCCACAGTCGCGCTGCTGTACCCCGGCGACCGTGCCGCGCGTGATCGCGCTGACCCCGCGGAGAGCCGATTCGCGGCTTTGTTCAAGGCCTTCCGGGCCGCGGGGGTGGAAGCCAGGCCGGCCGTCTACCACGACGACTTCGCCGACGAGGTAGCCGGGCAACTGCGACACGTGCAGGTCGTGCTTGCCTGGTGCAATCCCATCGAAGGCGGGCGTCGGCGTGATCGGTTGGACGCCATGCTGCGAGACCTTGCGAATGCCGGTGTATGGGTCAGTGCGCACCCCGAGGCGATCCTTCGCCTGGGCACCAAGGACGTTCTGGTAGAGATCCGCGACCTGCCGTTCGGCAGCGACGTGCACCGTATGAACAGCCTGGAGCAGCTAGTCCAAGAGCTGCCCGGCCGACTGCAACGCGGCGCGCGCGTGCTCAAGCAGCACCGCGGCCACAGCGGCATTGGCGTTTGGCGGGTCGAGTCGGTTGCCGGCAACGCGAGCGCTGGCACGTTGAAGATTCGTCACGCCCAGCGCGGGTGCGAAGAGGAGAGCGTGGACCTCACCGGGCTGCTGCAACGCCTGGCCCCTTACTTCGAGCCCGCGCAGGGAGGCCACATGATCGACCAAGACTGGCAGCCCGGGCTGACCGAGGGCATGGTGCGCGCTTACCTGGTCGAAGATCGCGTGACGGGCTTCGGCCACCAGGCCATCAATGCGCTGCACCCGACCGAGCGGCAACCGGGTTCGCGCCTGTACCACGGGCCCGATTTGCCGGAGTTCCAGCCATTGAAGCAAAAGCTCGAGTCCGGCTGGATCGAACAGTTGCGTCAGCGAGTCGGCCTGACGCGGGAGCAACTGCCTCTGATGTGGGACTGCGATTTCATACCGCGCGACTCGGCACCAGGCGACGCACAAGGCTACGTGTTGTGCGAAGTGAACGTCAGCAGCGTCTCGCCGTTTCCGCCATCGTCGATAGTGCCGCTGGTCGAGGCGGTCAAGGCGAAACTGGGTGGCAGCGCAGCGCGTAGGTCATGACGAAGACGCGGGCGCTGGCCACAGCCAACCACTTTTCAATACCGGTGGTCGTTTGCCCGGCGAGACTGCAAGTGAACATTTCGTTCAAAATGGTCCCGCATCTTTCACCATCTTGAAAGTCAATCATGAATCACACTCTGCCGTCGCGGCGCCTGGGCTCTTCCCGGCTCAACGTATCAAGCATCGGTCTGGGACTGATGTCGCTTTCGGGTACCTATGGCGAGTCGAGCGACGAAAACGGTATGGCCGTTATCCAGCATGCACTCGACCAGGGCATCACCTTCCTCGACTCCGCAGACATGTACGGCTGGGGCCATAACGAGACGCTGGTGGGCAAGGCACTCAAGGGCCGGCGCGAGGGGGTGGTGCTGGCCAGCAAGTTCGGCCAGACGCGCCTGCCCACCGGCGGCAATGGCGTGGATGGCAGTCCGGCCTATGTGCAAAGTGCTTGCGAGGCCAGCCTCAAGCGGCTGGGGCTTGATGTGATCGACCTGTACTACGTGCACCGGATCGACCCCAAGGTACCGATTGAAGACACCATAGGAGCCATGGCGCGGCTCATCGAACAGGGCAAGGTGCGCACGCTTGGTCTGTGCGAGGCCAGCCCCGCCACCATCCGCCGCGCGCACAAGGTGCACCCGCTGGCTGCCATCCAGAGCGAGTATTCGCTGCTCTACCGCGAGCAGGCCGAGGAGACGCTGAAGACCACGCGCGAGCTGGGCATCTCCTTCGTGGCCTATTCGCCCCTTGGGCGTAGCCTGCTCTCAGGCAAAGTGCACTCTGCCGACGAGTTCGCCAATGACCGGCGCAAGGACCACCCGCGCTTTCAGGAAGGCAACTTCGAGCGCAATCGCGCTTTGGCGGCCTTCATTGAAACAATGGCCAAGGAGAAATCTTGTCAACCCGGGCAGATTGCGCTGGCCTGGCTGCTTGCGGTGGGCGAAGATATCGTCCCCATTCCGGGCACCAAGCAGGTGGCGCGCATTGACGAAAACCTGGGCGCCCTGAATGTGAAGCTGACGGACGGCGAGCGCCAGGCCCTATCCAGCGCCTTCCCGCCGGGCGCCGCCGCTGGCACGCGCTACCCCGAGGGTGGCATGAAAGGTGTGTTCATCTAAACCGGCAAGGACTGCAAACAGGCAACTGGTTCCCATGTCGAGGTTTTGTCGAATGCAGGCCAAAAGCAGTTGGCGGTCAATAGGTCAATATTGCTGGCAGCAATGGCCGGTACTTGCCCATTGCAGTCATAGCGACCATCGAAATCAGCGCCAGATAGCGGACATCCACTGGCCTCCCATTACGCGGTACCGGTGACCGCTTGCAGGATGGCCCGTCTTCATGTTGGTTGTCGTGCCCCGACCAACTCCAGAGATTCCCGCGCGGGCCCAGTCCGTCGATCAGATGCCCGCCTCTAAGCCAACATAGCACTGACTGACCCGGTCGGGGCCGCCGGCACCCCGTCGCGCTGAGGGGCAGCGGCATCATCCATGCCCATCTCTTTGGGGATGAC